>JABDKD010000050.1 GCA_013003215.1 Pyrinomonadaceae bacterium | reverse complement strand
CGCTCACCGCTCACCGCTCACCGCTCACCGCTCACTGCTCACCGCTCACCGCCACGGAAAAAGACCGCCGATTTCTCGACGGCCTTTTCAATTTTTTCGAAGACTTCTTAACCCAAAGCTGACGGCTCAGGTGGAAGGAATCGGCGCGGATTAATCGCCTTTTCATCAAGCCGCAGTTCGTAATGCAGGTGAGGCCCTGTTGAACGGCCGGTCGAACCGATCAAGCCGATTAATTGTCCGCGCTGAACGATGTCACCTTCTTTTACACCAAGCTTCGAGAGATGGCCGTAGCGAGTGGTCAGACCATTTCCGTGGTCGATCTCAATCAGATACCCGTATCCGCCTTGCCAGCCTGCTTTCAAAATCCTTCCGTTCGCAGGTGCGACAATAAGGTCACCCTTTTCGCCGTCGATATCCATTCCCGAATGGAACTCGTACGAACGTCCACCAAAGGGATTCCTTCTAAAACCAAATTCGTTGTTAATCTTACCAAGGTGGGCCCAAATTGTGGGGAGGTATCGAGGATTCGCTTCTGCCTCTATCTGACGAAGTTTCTTCTCAATCGCGGATTCTTCTTTGTCCGATGATGCAGCGGTCAACTGGTAACTTCCAGAGGTTGGACCGCCACTATTTCCGGCCAAAAGGTCCGTAGAAACCGGCCGTGCGTAATTCAGAGGCTTGTTGCTCTCTTCTACGCCTGAAACCGCAATTACGTTAGATTCCTTGTTCTCAGCACCGACTGTAGCAGCACTGTCTGCAGCTGCGGCCATTGCCAGTGTATTAAACGCATCGGTCTTGCTTGCGGCGAAGATGCCGGTAAAACCCAAAGACAACAAAAGAAAAGCGCTAACCACCGATGAATGAAGGACTCTCTTAGAAACCTCGACTCTCCGGATGTAGATCTTTTCTTTGGTCGTGTGCGTTAGCAAGAATGTATAAAAACTGTTGTTCTTACGCATTAAATATTATTAGCTCCCGATAAATCGTAACCAAACTATAACCGCCTTGTTAACCGTGCATCGAAAGCGAACGAATGCTCCCGTTTATTAGCGCGGATAAGATCCAAAATTTAATAGGGGCAGTAAATTAGGTTTTGTACAGATTACGTACGATTTTTTGATTTCAGGAAACGTAACACACCAGCTATGCGAAATCAAACACAAATTAGCGCTGAATTACCGCGCTATGTGGTGTTACGAAATATACTTATAGAAATTTACGACTTTATTCGCTCTTACTTTGGTTGGACTTCCAAGCCTTGAAAACGAGAAGTCCCACTCCAAGGAATACGGCTACAAAAAGCACAATTAGTCCAATCTTGATGGCCATCGTCAGAAAGCCGATAAAACCTATGACGGTCTTGAGGAGCGTTATGATCAACGCCAATATAGCCAAAACACTTCCAAGCCATCCTGCGGTCTTCACCAAAATCGACATAATAAAACCTCTAATTCACCGATTCGCATACCGACTGGGCTCTTTACAAGAAAGCACCAATGCGGCACAAACTCCATTATACTCGTTTAACGGCGGTTTTTCCACGATCTCGAACGAACTTCCTCATAAGGATCCGCCGATGCGTCAAAAAACGACGCGTCAAACCGGTCATCGTTTACATATTCCCGCGCGGGCGTATGATCATCCGCACCCGACTCCGATCCCAAATCGTCCCTTCGAACGAAAAATCCTTTCAATAAATAGACACCTAGACCAAGCAGCAGTACCGGCAGAATAAACCTGCTCAACAGCTGATTAAGATCAAAAAGTGTCTGGAGGACGAAAGAACCTCCAATTACCGTAAGTACGACACCCCAGAGCTTCGTATTGCCGGCGAATCTCCCAACCAGAATGTCTTCAGCTGCATTCGGTGTGATTCCCGCTCGTATAACCTGTGCGGTTCTCCAGGCGTCCAGCGCGGCAAAAAACCACATTCCCAGAAATCCGAGAACAAAAAGCGGTGAGCCGCCGGTTGCGATCGCCATTTGAAACAAACCGATAAACGCAACAAAGTGAATCAGAGCCTTCGAAGTCTGACCGTTATAAGCAGCTCCAAGTCCCGGGCAGAACAGCGAAAGCAGCACCGAGAAAAACGGGGAAGTATGCTTTTTCACAATCGGAACATAAATAGCCTGATGGTTGCTCCGGAGTTGCTCAACCCCTGCCACTATGCAGTCCTGGCAATAGGGGAAACCCTTGATACGATGATCACATGCGGGACAGAGAGCCTTCCCGCAGCCATTACAATTGACTGACGCAGCGTTGTGCGTGTGATAAGCACACGGTGTCATTTATCACTCCCGTTAGGTTGAGGGGCTGCGGCGTCTCCGCCTGTTCCTTTTCTCAAAACGATGTCAGCACCTTGCTGATAGGTCTTGCCCGCAAGTTCAAATCCTTTCTGGTACATTCCACCGAACGAATTCTCGCCGGTCTGGCTAAAAACGAGTACCGCGAACAACAGCATCATTGCAACAGGGGCCAACTGAGGTGCCGATATCGGTAGTCTCAATCCGCGTATCCACTCTGCCGCTCTGGAAGGTATAGAAGGCCTTACTGAAGCAGCTTCCGCAGTCCCTATCGTCGCTTCAAGAATTCTGTCGTTCAAGCCCTCAGGGATCGCCAGCTCCTCAACTTTGTATGTGTAACAGGCTGCTATCGAACGTACAACCTCGCCAGGGAGGTCGGTACAACTCTCGCAAAGAACAGCGTGCCGTTCCCAGCGGTGGAAAATCTTCGCGGGTAAGAACCCGTCGAGATAATCAGTAAGGTGTTCTTCAAAATCTTCGCAGGACATCGCTGATTGCGGCATTGTCGCCGACAGGATCTTCGCCTCGAGTCCGGTCATGGACCCGGAGGGTGTGCCCATCTCGTGACAAACTTCGACCGCTTCTTTGACTTCGTTCAAAAGAGAGTGGCAAAGAGGACACTTCAAAGCATGTTCCCCCATTTGCTTTCGCAATTGGGCGGGAATCGTATCTTCGATGTAGTCGCTCAGGTTCTCTTCGAACTTGTCGCAGCCGATCAAATTTTGTTCCTTGTTCTTCATTCCAATTCTCTTGCCCCGGTCCGTACGGATCACTCAGGCTCGATACTAAATTTCAACCACCCGCATCCTTCTCAATATCTTGGCCAATTCGATGCGACCCCGGTTGATTCGGGATTTAACCGTTCCTTCGGGTATTTGCAGAACCTCGACGATTTCCTTGTAGGATAATTCTTCAATGTCTCGCAAGATCACGCAGGTTCTGAGGTCCGGTGGAAGCTTGTCAATTCCTTCCTGTACCTGACCACGCAATTCCTTTCTTTCAACTTCACGATGCGCGGAAATTCCAACCGCACGAAGGTGAAAACTATGCTTATCGACGGTGTCAGCCATCGAGTTTTGCGGATTTCTTTGTCGGTGCCTGTAATCATCAATAATTCGATTACGCGCCAAACGCATCAGCCAGTTCGCCAAATTCCCCTGGTCAGGGTCAAACTGGCCGAGCGTCTTGTAGATCCGCACAAAAACCTCTTGAGTCAAATCTTCAGCTGCTTCCACGCTGGACGTAAAGCGGTAGGCGAGATTAAAAATCCGCCGCGAAAACTGAGATACAATCTCCTCCCATGCCCCGCCGTCGCCTGCTCGGCAACGTCTGACAAGGTCAGCCCCCGTATCTTTTTCTTCTACCGTTAAAGCCTCCAAATTAGCTTCTCCATGCGTGTCCACAACCGGTTCAAAAATCATCGAAGCAGATCGTCTGCCTCGTTAACCTGTTTTTACGAATCGACACTTCAAAAGTTCAATGTTTTTGCTATTAAAAGTATTATCTATTGACAGCCACTTTTACAACGCGCCAGCGTTAAAGTTATCCTGTTGATCGCACAAAATTGTCTTATTCTCCGAACAGAGACGACTGTTTAGTGTGATGGACTCAAACAAGACGATCGACATAATCGCGGAGTATCTGTTGAAGAGGAACCTCAAGTTCATAATCCTGCTGCTCATCGCAGTCCTTATATTCTGGTTTTTTGGAAGGAACCTGGATTGGGGTGCAGTTCGTGTGAGCCTTGAAAAAGCGAAGGCAGGTTACATTATTCTTGCGGTACTTATCATTTGCCTGGGATATGTACTGAGGGCAAAACGCTGGCAGGTGCTGCTTGAGCCCATTACTGAAACGTCGTTCAGAGAATTGTTCGCAACGACAACAGTCGGATTTACGGCAGTTTTTTTCGTCGGGCGAGCGGGAGAAATTGTGAGGCCGATGTGGCTCCCGATGCGCGACAAGCGGGTCAGGCCTTCCGCGGCTCTTGTGACCCTTGGCATTGAACGAATCTTTGATCTTGCCGCAATAGTGATGTTCTTTTCGGTTAACCTGCTTTTTCTCGATGTGCCGAATGGGAGGGAATACGAGTTTGCCTACGCGGAAATAATCGGATGGATCCTCATTGCCGCGGTAATCGCTGGATTTGCTACCCTCTACGTCTATCACAGAGTGGCCGATCCCGTCATTAAATGGGTCTCCGTGAAGACAGATAAGCCATTTATTCCCAACAAGATCCACAAAATCATAATCTCAATTCTCAAGCAATTGGCAAAGTCTCTGGACGTCCTCCGCGATTGGAGGGAAGTCGTCAACATTACCTTTTGGACATTCCTGCTTTGGCTTGCGATCGCGATACCCACATGGCTGGTACTTGAGGCGTTTAATCTTCCTTTGGGTGCCTCCGCCGCGCTCTTTGTGATGGGGTGGGCCGCATTCGGTTCAATAGTTCCTACACCGGGTGGCGCAGCGGGTGCTTTCCATGCCGCCACCGCGGGTGGGCTCATCGTTTTGAATATAGGACAAGAGATGGCGGCCGCGGTATCAATCGTCATGCACCTTGTTTATTTCGCCCCGGCGGTGATTTTTGGGGTATACTACTTCCTGCGAGGCGACATAAACCTTGAAGGGTTCAAGAATCTATTGTCTTCCGATCACTCTGTAACTGAAGGATCCGGTTAGATTGTTTCGTCGCAGCAAGCCGCATTAAACACGTAAACCAGAAAACAAAAATGCGTTGTCCGTTTTGTAATAAAACAGAAGACAAGGTGGTCGATTCGCGTGAGGCCAAAGACGGGGATTCGATTCGCCGCAGACGTGAGTGTCTTGGCTGTGGCCGTCGGTTTACCTCGTACGAGCGAATCGACGAGATTCCCTACATGGTCGTAAAGAAGGACGGGCGACGCGAGAAGTTCGAACGGGGCAAGATCATGTCCGGTCTTCTAAGGGCCAGTGAGAAAAGGCCGATTTCTTCAATGCAGCTAGAAGAAATCGTTGACAAGATCGAGAAATACGTCCAAGATTCTTCGGATAAAGAACGGCCTACGAGTGAACTTGGAAAGATCATAATGAAGGAGTTGAAGAAACTCGATAAGGTCGCCTATGTGAGATTCGCATCAGTCTATTTGGAATTTGAAGACGTTTCCGAGTTTATGAAAGAACTCAAGTATCTCGTCACGAAACGAAAACCGGCTAAGAAACGTAAGAAATCAGCGAAGAATTGAAATGAGCAAAGCGGTACCAAAAATGATCTCTTCGAGCGTCAGGCTCGAGAACCTCGAGCTAAGGAGAATGAAGGAAAGGACTGCGCGCCTTTTTGCCGCACTTGAAGAGGCTATGGACGCTGACCCGGCCAACTCATTTGACTCGTTTTCCCCGGCTGTCGATATTTGCGAATCCGCCAAGGCGGTACATATTTATGCCGAACTGCCGGGCGTTGAGGCGGACAAGATCAGCCTTTCGGTTTCAGCCAAGGAGGTGACGATTGAAGGCGATAAACTTCATTCTGCGAATACCACAAAAGCAACCTCACATTATTGTTGCGAACGTACTTACGGAAGGTTTAAAAGGCGCGTGCAACTCAGGTGGGCAGTAAACATAAATGGTACAACTGCATCACTTACAAACGGGACCCTGGAAATTGTCCTCCCGAAACTTGAAGACAGGAGAGGAAAGCCCGTTCGAATTCCTATCGAAGTCAAGGAGTAAACCTTGTATTTTCAAACATTTGCCTGCCTTCGGTAGATCCTCGCTTCTAAAGCATCCCCACCATTGCCCTTTGGGCTCAAATTAATTAATATTTACCACTTATGGACGACCTCGGTGATTTCTCCGAACATCTCGATGGAACTGATGTTAACGAAACATCAATGCAGATACCTTCCGAACTGCCGGTACTGCCTCTTCGCGACATCGTAATTTATCCTTTCATGATCGTTCCGCTTTTTGTTTCGCGGGACAAATCTATCCGTGCGGTTGATGAGGCGTTGAGCGAAAACCGCATGATTCTCCTCGCGGCCCAAAAAGACGTCGATATCGAGGAGCCTGAACATGATGATATCTATGAAACCGGCACGGTTGCGGTCATTATGAGGATGCTGAAGCTTCCTGACGGCAGGATCAGGATCCTGACCCAGGGACTTTCGAGGGCGAAAGTGGATTCGATTTCTTCGGATGGAGAATTTGTAAAGGCGAGCCTGACTCCCATTGTCGAACCTTCCTCGTCATCTGAACCACTCGAAATCGAGGCGCTTGTCAGGAATGTGAGAGGGTCAATGGAAAAAGCTGCGGGACTTGGAAAAAACATCTCCCCGGAGGTTCTGGCGATCATCGCAAATCTCGATGACGCAGGGCGCCTTGCCGACCTTTCCGCTTCGAACCTCGAACTTCGGGTTGAAGACGCGCAAAGTGTTCTCGACATTTTTGACCCCATCGAGAGACTTCGAAGGGTGAATGATCTGCTCAACAAGGAAATCGATGTGCTTACCGTGCAGCAGGAGATCAACACTCAGGCGCGCGGTGAAATTGACCGCTCTCAAAGGGAATATTTTCTCCGGCAGCAGTTAAAAGCGATTCAGGCGGAACTTGGCGAAGGTAACGAGCTTTCAGAGGAGATCGACCAATACCGCGAGAAGACCTTTAAATCCAAAATGCCAAAGCAGGCGGAAGAGGAGACTCTTCGCCAGATCCGGAAGCTCGAACGAATGCATCCGGATACCGCCGAAACGGCAACCCTTCGTAATTGGTTGGACGTGATGACTAACCTCCCCTGGGCAGTTACATCCAAAGACAATTTGAATCTTCGAAAGGCGCAGACGATCCTCGATGAAGATCATTACGGTCTGGAACGGGTTAAAGAAAGAATTATTGAAGCGCTAGCGGTACGAAAGTTGAAGGAAAAGCCAAAGGGCTCGATCCTTTGCCTCGTCGGACCGCCGGGAGTGGGTAAAACATCTTTGGGCCGCTCGATTGCGCGGGCGCTGAACAGAAAGTTTGTGAGACTGAGTCTCGGCGGGCTGCATGACGAGGCTGAGATTCGAGGGCATCGTCGGACATATGTTGGGGCGATGCCGGGCCGTATTATTCAGGCAATCCAACAGGCGGAAACCAACAATCCTCTGATCATGCTCGATGAGATCGACAAAGTCGGGGCTGATTTTCGCGGCGACCCGTCCTCAGCTCTTCTCGAGGTATTGGATCCGGAACAGAACTTCGCGTTCCGGGACAACTATCTGAACGTTACGTTTGATCTTTCGAACGCAATGTTCATGACTACCGCGAATATCCTGGATACGATCCAGCCGGCTCTCCGTGATCGAATGGAGACGATCCAGTTGACGGGTTATACCCAGGAAGAAAAACTTGAGATCGCGAAACGCCACTTGCTGCCAAAGCAGATTGATGAGAATGGCCTTTTGCCCAAGGACATAAAGCTTGCGGATACCGCGTTAAAGACTATGATCTCTGCTTACACGCAAGAGGCGGGCTTGCGTCAATTGGAGCGCGAGATAGGCAAGGTCTGCAGAAAAGTCGCTCGTAAGAAGGCGACTCTCGGAAAAAGATTCGAATCGGTACGGGTAAACAAGTCGAATATTGAAGAGTTTTTGCGGACACCGAAGATTTTCCCGGAAGAAGCGTTGAAGAAGCACCAGGTTGGCGTAGTAACAGGTCTCGCGTGGACCGCTGTTGGTGGCGACATCTTATTCATTGAGGCAATCAAAACCAAAGGAAAGGGGAATCTCGTACTAACGGGTCAGTTGGGCGATGTGATGAAAGAAAGCGGACAGGCGGCGTTTTCGTACGCAAAAGCGAATGCTGCCGACCTCGATATTAATCTCGATGACCTGGAGAAGTTCGATATTCACGTTCATATTCCGGAGGGCGCAATTCCGAAAGATGGTCCGTCCGCGGGTATTACCATGGCAACTGCTTTGGTATCAGTACTTTCGGGGCGCAAAGTCAGAAAAGATGTAGCAATGACCGGCGAGATAACTCTGAGGGGCAACGTACTTCCGGTAGGCGGAGTCAAAGAAAAGTTGTTGGCAGCCACGCGTGCGAAGATCAAAACCGTTATATTGCCGGCCCCTAACGAACGCAATTTAGAGGACTTACCTCAGGAAATTAGGGACGATTTGAACTTTATCTTTGTTGAAGACGTCAAACATGTGTTTGATGCCGCGTTCCTTCCCGCAAGGAAGCGGGCGAAGCGCTGACGAATGGATTCAATAAAGTTAAGTCGCATGCTTGTTTCATTTTGACACGGAAGTCCCATGAATGTTAGATTTAAGGGGTGTGCGGCACTATTTAAACGCAACATTTTTGTTACTAAAACGTTAATTGATATTACTTCCGAATTGGCGCTTTGGATTCGGAAGAAAATTTTTTATGAATCGCAATTTTAAAATCACTTCCCGCATAACCATATCTACACTGATTACGGCATTACTTGCCGTAACAGGTTTGGCGCAGGTAACGAGCACTCGTTCGGGTGGCCGAAGCAGCTCAACGCCGGCGCAAGCCGCGCAGGCGGAAGCGCGAATTCGGCAGATAACAGAGGATTCGGGTCGTTACTTCAAGCAGGGTCTATACAACCTGCAGGACAACCGGAGATCACAGGCTCGAGATGACTTTAACAAGTCTGTCGAGGTCTTTTTGATTTCGGGTGTAAACGTCCAACGCAACGCCAATCTCCGTGAGTGTTATAACCAGCTCATCGAAACTGTTTATCGAATGGAATTTCCGTCGACTGCGAGACCGGTTAACATCCGCGGGCTTTCGGCGATGTGTCGATGGGAAGTTAAGGCCGAGTTGGCGGATAGCATTTCCTCAATCGTTTCGAGAGGTGCAAGTACGAAGGTTGCTGTAAAATCCGGCAGCGAGACTGGTGACGAGGTACCTGAGGATATTTCTTCCGGGTTTTCCGACCAGAGTTTTGAGCCGTCACCCCTTGACGAGCTGTCTAAACTTCAGCTGAACGAAACCGAAACCAACGTTGATACTCCTGAACTGCGCAGAGAATATGAGGTTATTCGTGTGGCCGGTTCAAACCGCACGCTTGGATTCTCGTTCCAAATGCACCGGCTCGTTCAGCAGTATTTGAATTACTACAGGGGCCGCGGGCGCCGAACGATGGAAGTCGGTCTGTACAGATCGGGTTTCTTTATGACAATGGCTCGCAGGATTTTTCGCGAAGAAGGCGTTCCCGAGAATGTCGCATGGCTCGGGCAGGTTGAAAGCGCCTGGAAGCCTACCGCAAGGTCCTGGGCCGCTGCCGCAGGGTTGTGGCAGTTTATTCCGGGCACCGGCAGACGTTATGGACTGCGCAGGACGTCGTATATAGATGAACGTCAAAGCTTCGAAAAAGCGACCCGTGCATCGGCCCGTTATTTGAGATTTCTTGCGAACCGCTACGGTGGCAATTGGGAACTGGCAATGGCCGGATACAACTGCGGTGAAGGAAACGTTGATCGTGCGATACGTCGCGCAGGCAAGCGAAATTTCTGGGCAGCTTATCCGTACCTTCCGCGGGAAACGCGAAACTATGTTCCTAATATCCTCGCGACCATTATCATTGCGAACAATCCCTATAAGTACGGGTTTGGCCACGTAAAACCAGCGCCGAAGCTTCGTTATGACCGCGTAAGAGTTCCATCTTCAACGAATCTGTCGCTCGTAGCACAGGCTTCAAACTCCAGTATTCAGTATCTTAGGTATTTGAATCCGGAGCTTCGCACAAACCGGACCCCGCCAGAGCCATATGTGGTGAGGATTCCTGCGGGACAGGCAAACCAGGTAGTAGCGGTTCTTAAGAGTGGCCGCGCCGTGAAAAGCAACAATGGTCGACTGGCAAGATCAACGAAAGGCGAAACTTGGCAGAACATTTCACGTCGGACCGGGGTTAGCATTGCGGATTTGAAGTCCGCTAATCCGGGAATGAAAGTTCCTAAGGGACGAGTCTATGTTCCCGTACGCGGCAATGGTGTTGCTGCGACAAACTACTCACGACCGGTCGGATCGGTCACCCCTTCGTTGACGGTTAAAGGTATAAAGGTCGTTAAAGCTAAAGCCGGGGACACGGTTTCAAAGCTTGCTGAGCGACACAAAGTCGATGCGGGCGATGTTGCCAAGCTAAACGGTCTTATTCCGACTTCCAAACTCCACGGTGGAAGGGAAGTGAGGATTCCGGTTAAATAGAGTTTAGGATAATTTGATTACGAGAGGCTGCCTGAAACGGCAGCCTTTTTTGTTCGTCGAGTAAATTGTGTTTGATGAGTTGACTGAGTTGACTGAGTTGGCTGAGTTGACTGTGTTGACGGAGTTGAGACCGGCGGATCATCTTAATATCAGCGGCCTGCTCGGAGCTGCATCGGTGTCGAACGGCGCGATTTGCAGATTCAATTTGTAAACACCGTCCTCGACATTGTTCGGTACATAAATCAACTCTGTAACTGTTGCATCCACACGGCTTTCCGGTTTCAGCGCCTTGCTTCCTAGGTCGATATCCCAAAATATGCGGTGATTGCTTAGCTTTCCATCGTCATAAAGCCGATCGATCGATGGCAGGTCGACAAGCAGGTGGTCAAATCCACAATCAACGATATACCGGGCGGCGTCATTCGAAAGGAACGGTGGTACAGGCTTGTCGTAATCGCGGGTGAGTTTTGAGTCATCGTTCGGAAGTGTCCTGATGATTAAAGATGATGCATTGTCCGAAATCGATCCAAGAGCCCTTTCCAATGATGCCCTGGTAACGAACTGATCCGATGCTGCCAAATCGAACGGATACCGCTCACCGGAATCGATGGCATTCTCAGGTTCGACCGAGACAAGCGAAGCCTCCATAAACACATCATTCAGGCAATCCCGCACCGATATCCGTTCCTCGGTAATGTGCCCGACGCATTCCGTATGAGTGCCATTGCAATGGGGAATAAACGAATACTCTTCAAAGTTAACCGAGCCGCCGAGACGGGTATCACCAACAAAGTCACCGTATTCGCATGGCATTGATCTCGCAGCATCAACGCCGTAAACGTTGGGCTGGTCACCACCAAATCGAAGCGGGATGGATAGATCTGATACGAAGTTGAAATTGGTATCACTCATATTTGGTTGGGTACCGCTCAATACAAAAGTTTTGCAAAAAGTGCATTTCGATGAATAATAGCCCAGATTCTGACCAAACTTAACTGAATACAACAATTATGGCGACTCAAAGCGAGGTGTCCAGTCATGGCATCGACGAAATCAGCAAGAGTAAGATCTGGAAGGTGATTGGTGCGTCGAGCACCGGCACGGTTATCGAATGGTATGACTTCTACATATTTGGCAGCCTTGCCACCGTCATGTCGCCACTGTTTTACCCACCTGGCAACGATACGCTGGCACTGATTGCGTTTCTTGCCACATTTGCCGTGGGGTTTGTCGTACGGCCGTTTGGCGCGATCTTTTTTGGACGAATCGGCGATCTAGTCGGGCGTAAATACGCGTTTCTTGTGACACTTTTATTGATGGGCGGTGCGACGGCTGCGGTCGGATTCCTGCCGACATACAGCCAGATCGGGATGCTAGCACCTATATTGCTGATCTTAATAAGGGTGCTACAAGGGCTCGCTCTTGGCGGGGAATACGGCGGGGCAGTTGTCTACGTTGCCGAGCATGTCCCGGACGAAAAACGCGGATTCTATACTAGCTTCATACAGATCACCGCTTCGTTTGGTCTACTAATTTCGTTGGCCGTCGTTATCGGCATCCAGTCATCAATGAGCAAGGAGACGTTTGCAGCAGACGGTTTTTGGGCCGGTTGGCGTATTCCTTTTCTCATTTCCATATTGCTGATCGCGGTATCGCTTTACATGCGTCTGAAGATGCAGGAATCACCGATCTTCACACACATCAAGACAAAGGGACTCCATTCGGCTAAACCGTTAGTAGATGCATTCGCGAACCCCGAGAATCGAAGGAGGGTATTGATCACGCTGTTTGGCGCAACGGCCGGCCAGGGGGTCGTGTGGTACACGGGACAGTTCTACGCACTGTTTTATATGGAGACCATTCTCAAGATCGAACGAATTCAGGCTGCGGTCATCATCGCGTGCGCGATCGCGCTCGCGCTTCCGCTATTCGTCGTTTTTGGAAAGCTGTCCGACAAGATTGGCAGGAAACGAATCATCATGGCCGGCCTTTTGGCTGCCGTGATCTGCTATTTTCCTCTATACAAGGGAATGGTCTATTTTGCCGGAAATGATGTGCAGGCGATCCAGTCTACTTCGGACCGAATTACCGGAAAGCCCAAGCTTTCACCGGTAACAGGTGTCTCTGAGTCATCCGGATCCGTCGGTACACCTGTGACATCCGCGCCAAACGTAAATGTCCCGATGATGATCTTCTTGGTATTCATACAGGTACTATTTGTGACAATGGTTTATGCACCGATTGCTGCCTATTTGGTTGAAGCGTTTCCTGCGAAGATACGATATACATCTATGTCATTGCCGTATCACATTGGAAATGGTGTATTTGGAGGGCTACTTCCTACCGTGGGGCTCATCGCCTGTGCATGGACGGGTAATATTTATGCGGGCCTTGCGTACCCGATGATAATAGCTGGTGCTACGTTTATGATTGGATGGAAGTATTTGCCTGACACACATGGTCATCGCATATGGGCCGAGGTCGAGAAATAGTATTAACAGGGATAAAGGGAATGGCGGAAAACTCGATACTATGCGAACCACTCGCGGTAGCGAGTGGCAATCAGAGCCGTCGCCGGTAGGCGGTGGGCGAATGCACAATAATATGTGAACCGCTCGCGGTAGCGAGTGACTATAGGAACCGCAGTCGGTAGGCGGTGGCGCCTGGTCGTTATACAGTTGGTCGGCATTCTAGTCCAGGTTGGGACCTTGGCCATTTATCACATAATCGACAGCTTCGTCGACGTCTTGCTCGGTCCATAGCGGTCTCTTGCTTCCCTTGCTAACCCATGGACTATGCTCATGAGGCCAAAGACCTCTTTCCCTGAGCACTCTGGTGGCATTCGCTTTCAATGCATTGAGAGCCAAACCTGGTTTCGTGCCCCCAATGTTGATCACTGAATGAACGTGGTTCGTTCGAACATTCTTCGCAATCAAATGCCAGCCGCGCTTTTTGCAAGTGTCTTCTATTGAATCTATAACGGCCTTCCTCATTCTTTTAGTTAGCTTTACCGGTTCAGACTTCAACTCCTTAAATCGGAACCTTTCCCATTCGGGATGGGGAGGATAATAGGGATCTCCAAAAACATTGTTATTGCGATCAATAGATCCTCGGTGGTCCTCATGTAGCCACGATCCATAGGTCCTAAAAGTAAAAAGGCGAGCTCGAGGCACGCCTGTATTGTTCCATTCTTTTCTGAAGTACATGATTTGTGAGGTTCGGTGAGAATGTGTTCATGATTCTGTAACCATAGTACATGATTTCGGAATTCACGAGGGAATCACGTTCGTGCGGCCGGCTGCTACCGCAACCGGTTCAGATAGCCACCGCCTACCGGCGGCGGTTCAAATAGCCACTCGCTACCGCGAGTGGTTCAGATTGTAATAAGCGCAGAGTAGGCTGCAACCGCAAGAGGTTCAGATAGCCACCGCCTACCGACTGCGGTTCCTATAGTCACTCGCTACCGCGAGCGGTTCAGATTCATCCCTAATAATACTCCAAGTCCGATACTATGCGAACCACTCGCTACCGCGAGCGGTTCAGATTCATCCCTGTTAATACTCCAAGTCTGATACCTTCGCCATAACTTCATCCATATCCAATTCGCTGATGTCGGAGATGTCTTCGCAGAGTTTCATGAGCACTTCGTTTTGGGAGTTTCCCCTGCGCTGGGCTTCTGAATAGGGAATATCTTCCCGGAAAGTTACAAGGGAGTATTTTGAGAAGTAGTCCGGATACTCGCGTTCGAGTTTCGTTTCAAGGTCACGCTTGCGCACAAATACCGGGTCGGCGACGTGGTCGCGCATCTCGTAAAAGTTCTCTACCGCAAGGTCCGCGATCGCATCTGTATTAACCTTTCTAAGTTCACTGTATTCAGTAAATACAGTTTCCCACTCGAGCCCGTGACTATCGATCAACCCGTCCAGAATACGGCAGTCTTCAAAAGCCGCGTTCATGCCTTGTCCATAGAAAGGCACGATCGCATGTGCCGAATCACCGAGCAAGAGTGCCTTTCCACCGACATTCCAAGGGAAGCATTTCACGGTTCCGAGATCCCCTGTCGGGTTATCGAAAAAATCTTCTACGAGATCGGGCATCAACAGAACAGCATCCGGAAAGTTCACTTCGTAAAATCGGATGAGAGCTTCAACCGCGGGAATCTTTGCCGCGGATGAACGCGGATCCGAAGCCGATCTGAAAGATGAACTGGGGAACTCTTTTGGGTCTTCATTCTCCCGGGGCTCTTTTTCCGAATCCGCGTTCATCTGCGCTGATCCGCGGCTGGATTTTTCCAATCCCCACGTACCGTTCTCGATCGCTTCAAAGCTATCCTTTCCTTCGAATGCCAAAAAGAGCGTGCATGTAAAACTGCCGTCGAAATTCGGAAGTGCGATCATCATGTATTGGTGTCTCGCCCAGATATGGAGAGCATTCTTCTCCAGCAAGAATTCTCCATTTGCGGTTTCCGGCACTTCACCTTTGAATTCGCTTACCGGCGGGATTCTTAGTTCTTTGTAGCCGTGTTTGAGGAAGTGCTGGGAGTAGTTGAAGCGTTCCACTCCCCGATTCATCATCGACTGACGAACTGCCGACCCGGCGCCGTCGGTCGCGATAACCGTTTCGCCCTTTATCGTCTTTTCCTCGCCCGTTTCGGTGTTTCTAAATCTCGCCTCGCCCGATTCACAGTCAAATCCAACGCACCTCTCGTGGAAATGGAACGTAGATGCCGGGTATTTGTCCGCTTCGTCAATCAGCGCCTCGTTTAGACCACCTCGGGAGACCGAGTTGATGTACTCACCCTCGCGTCCGCTGTAAGGAAGAAGCTTTGTAGAGCCCGCAACCGGATGTATCAAACGGCCATACATTGGTACGGCTTCCTTCAGCATGTAGTCGTCCATTCCGACCGCGCTCAGCGCTCGTATGCCACGATCGGAAAGCGCCAGGTTTATCGAACGCCCCGCTGACATCTCTTCTTTACGCATGTCGCCGCGAGCTTCATAAACATCCGTTGCTATCCCGCGTTTTGCGAAAAAGGTAGACAGCAACGACCCGGCGAGTCCTGCTCCGATAATTATTACTTTTGACACAACCTTATTTTACCGCAGAGAGCGCCAAGTACGCAGAGCGGAATTGCTTGATCACGGCCATTAAACAATCTGAGAATTTCATTCGGAAAGGATTTATCTTACCGCAGAGGACGCTAAGTACGCAGATGGAGCTAACTTCATTGAATTTGGGCGATAAAGCGTTGCGAATTTCAAGGATTGGAAAAAAGTAGTTCAAAAGATCTCTGCGTTCACCGCGAACTCTGCGGTGAGAATCCAAACTAAAACGGAAAAAAGACCGGTACTAATCCGATGATCGCTGCAAGAATCACGATAGTCAGCGGAGTGCCAACCTTCACGTAATCCCAGCTCCGGTAACCGCCCGCCCCCATGACAAGAAGATTTGCCTTATGGCTGAAAGGGGTCATGAATGCCGCGGAAGCCGCAAGGGCCACGCCCATCATCAGAGGATAAGGCGAGATCTCAAGCCCCTTCGCGGTCGAAAGAACGACAGGCGTTAACAAAACAACTGCAGGCGCTCCATCGAGTCCCTGACTCAGCAAACTCGACAAAATCACTAAAGAGGCGAGGACCGCATACGGCCCCAGGTCTCCGGCGTATGTGCTCACATTTTCGGCAATCAGCGTCGCCGCACCGCTGCTTTCCATTGCAGCTCCTACTGGCAGTACTGCCGCCACAAGAAAGATCGCGCGCCATTCAATTGCCCGGTATGCTTCCTTCATGGTCAGCGCACCGGTCAATACCACAAATGTAGCGGCGGCAAACGCAGCTACCTGGATTGGCTGGTAACCGGAAATTACCAGGCCAATCATCAGAACGAGTCCGCCGATCGCGAACGGAGCCTTCTTCAAATTGGGTTCAGACCCCTCAACCTGTGTGAGAAGCACCAGGTCCTCATCTTTGGGCAACAAGGAGAGCTTTCCCCGTTTGCCCTGAAGCAGCAGTCCGTCACCGACGCGCAGCGCTAATTCGGCCAGGCGCTCTCTCAAAGGCACGCCATCACGCCAGACTGCCAAAACCTGAAGCCCTTTTCTCTCCCTGAAATTAACTTCTGCCAGCGTTCGGCCTTCCAAACGTGATCGAGGAGCGATCGTGGCTTCAACCACTCCTACCTCTTCGGATTCGAGCGAGGGGGCCGAAACCTGCGATTCGAGCTCAACGCTTCCGATCTTCAAAAGGGTTTGCAGCTTTGCTTCTTCACCCGTTACAAACAGCTCGTCTCCGGCCTGGAGCCGCTCATCCGGTGCGATGGTCCATGAAACAGAGTCATCACGCAGAATGCCGATGACCATGACGCCCATCAGTTGGCTAACCTTGCTTTCTGCGACAGTTTTGTTAACGATCGGGGAGCCTTCAGGCAGGCGCAAGACAAGGAGAGGTTCATCGATCAGATCCTCCAACGCTTCTACACCTGAAACTTCTACCGCAAAGAGCCCTTCTTCGTCTTTGAGAGCGGCCACCTTCTCGCTCGCGCCAATTCCCCAAAGTATGTCGCCCGCTCGTAGTTCGAGGTCTCCAATTGTCTGTGTTCTGCGGTCTCCGTTCCGTTCGGCCGCCATTACCGAGACACCGAACCTGCCGCGGAAATCAAAGTCGCGCAGTGTGCTACCAGCGAGTTTGGATCCCTTTGTGATCTTTATTCTTACGGCACTCACCCCACGCGAGGGAACGCCCAACTGCCTGGCGGTTGATGCTTCGATATCGATTCCCTGAACTTCGAGCAGTTCCTTGATTCTTTCCTGATCTCCTCCCACTAACAGCTCGTCACCGACCCTAAGGCGTGTCGAAGCCGAAGGAGCGAGCTGTCTCTTGCCGTCCCGTAAGACCGCGACGATCTGGATACCGAGGGCACCGCCTAAATGAGTTTCGGCTAAGGTCTTGTCCCGAAAGGGTGAACCATCGAGGATCCGAATAGAAAAGAGGTCTTCTTCAAGCCCATAAAGACGAGCGAGTTCATCACCCTTTTCGTCTTTTATTTCCTCACGTGTGGGCAATAAGCGTCGGCCGA
>JABDKD010000032.1 GCA_013003215.1 Pyrinomonadaceae bacterium | reverse complement strand
ATACGCTCAGCCTGGCAACAATGATTCAAGTAGCAGGGAACGCCGGTTGAATACCTAAGAAGGTTAGAATTCTAGCGCTCGCTCGAAGGATAGATCGTTTCGACAACATCTTCTATCTCGACGTCCCTTTTTTCAAAAGGTCGTCCCTATAACTCCCAGTCTTTTTTGCGATCACTGCGACACCCTGATTGGTATTGCCAAAAAAGCTGTATCGAGTCGGCGGATCATCAACCAATGAGTATGTTTTGCAGGGCAGGCCCTCAGTAAGCGTCACGATTTCAAACCCGGTAAATTCGTTAAAAAGGGCATGAAATCCGTTGTGTGGAAAGCGCCAAAAATCCCAGGGCATCTCGTGCTCCGGCCAAACGGGATGCGTAGATAGCATAATGTGACCCCCTTTTTTTAAAACTCTGTTGATCTCGAGGGCCGCTTTCCAAAGAAACAACAGGTGTTCGAAAACGGATATTGCGAACACAAAATCAAACTTTTCGGGCGGTACATATTGAGAGAGTTTGTGAACATCTCCGACAACATCGACGCCCTCTCCCTTTATAAAATCAAACCCGACATATTCGCCGGGGTCTTCAAATCGCTCCCGGTAGGTTACGCCGGTAACGTTTCGTGATCCGATTTCGAGCAGGGAAGGCGAATCTGTGGCGCCAACTAATTCAACAAAATCTTCAAAAACCTGGTGGTAGGGATCCTCGTTGCCGGGACGGACTAAAGGATAATGAAGGATATTGATCATTCTTAGGTAAACTCCCCTCAATTTGTTTATCAAACCTGATCGCATATGTACCCCGCGTATTCTGAAGCTATGAGTCGATATCTCCGAAATAATACTTAGCAACCACGAAAATCACTACATTCCCTGAAGGCCCATCGGGTCTAATCCGCGGACAACACTAACTCTTTGAACGAAATCAACCAACTTATCTATCGACCGAAAAACGCGTACCGCTCCGCCAGTTTTCTCGACAATATTATCGTCTTGCGATTATTTGCCCATCCGAATCACTTGTGACATTGTAGTGCCAATCACATCAATTCAGGAGTGGAACCATGTTGAACCTAAAGAGATGCAGCTGCGTATTTGTCGCAGTTTTCTGTTTTGTAACGATAAGCTTCGCGCAGAACATTCCGCTTTTTACCAAAGACTTCACCGCCAAAGAATTCGCTGAACGCCGCGACAAGGTTTTCGACGCAATCGGGAAGAATGCAATCGCGGTGATGCAGGGCGAACCGAGTCCGCGCGGTTATACCCGTTTCCGGCAATCGAACGAGTTCTACTATTTGACGGGAATCGAGGTTCCACATGCATACCTTGTAATGGACGGGGCTTCGCGCCGGACCGCACTTTTTCTTCCCCACCGAAACGAAGGCCGCGAACGCGGCGAAGGCAAGATGCTATCGTCGGAAGACCGCGAACTGATCGCGAAGCACACGGGTATTCGTGCTGTCTATGGTTCGGAATTACTCGCAGAACATCTTGCGCGTTTTACCCGGAGGTCCAGCGCGCCTGTTGCCTACACTCCCTTTAGTCCGGCAGAAGGTTTTGCCGAAAGCCGCGATCTTGGACTCAGGGTTCAGATGGACATATCTTCTGACGCTTGGGACGGAGCCGAGGCGCGCCACGTAAGGTTTATGAAGAACCTGAAGTCACGCGTGCCGGGACTGCAGCTAAAGGACCTTTCACCGATCCTGGATCAAATGCGGCTTATCAAAAGTCCTGCTGAGATGGATATGATCCGCAAGGCGACGCGACTCTCCGGTTTGGCTTTGATGGAGTCCATGCGTTCGACCGAACCGGGAATGATGGAGTACGAACTCGATGCCGTCGCGAAGTATGTCTTTTATCGAAACGGCGGCCAGGGTGACGCTTACTATTCTCTGATCGCGACCGCCCAAAACGCTTATTTCCCTCACTACCACAAGGGAAAGGGAGTGATGAAAGACGGTGATTTCCTGCTAATGGATTACGCGCCGGATTACGGTTACTACATGAGCGATGTCACCCGTAATTGGCCTGTGAACGGCAAATTCTCACGCGACCAGAGGGATCTCTATGGATTTTATCTCGCTTGTTATAAATCGATCCTATATAACATCGAGTCCGGTAAAACCGCCGCACAGATATCGCTGAGGGCTGTAAAAGAGATGGAGCAGCATCTCGCTAAAGCCACGTTTTCCAAGGAGATATATAGAAAGGCCGCGGAAAGATTTGTCGCCTCACAAAAGGCGTTTGCAGGCCGCAGGAACACGCTTGGCCATTGGGTAGGAATGGCCACTCACGATGTCGGACGGATCAATGGTCCGTTGAAAGCGGGGATGGTCTTTACCATCGAACCGGCACTGCGAGTGCCTGAAGAGATGATCTACATACGTCTGGAAGACCTCGTGATCATTCATGATAACAGTGTAGAGATTGTCTCGGAGTTTGTACCGATGGAGATTGACGAGATTGAGAAACTGATGGCCGAAGATGGAATGTCCCAGAAGTATCCCAGGGAGAAGACTCCTTAGGCGTCGATGTTTTTGCCGCGGATAGGCGCTGATTGAGGCTGATATTCGCGGATAAAGCCCGAGCGAACTCTCGGAAACGCAAATCGCAGAACCATTCCGTGTTCAATCCGCGAAAATCCGCTTTAGTCCGCGTGCATCCGCGGCAATGTCGTAGAGTAGCATCCGCGGCTAACCGCCGTTCGCCAATTCAAAAAACCTTTTTTCAGTCTCCGCTGACCAGCCCGGCAGTACTTCTTTTATGTTCCCGTTTTGATCCACGAGGATCGAAATGGGAACCGTCAATTGATCAGTTGCATAGATCTTTTCGATCGCCGGGACACCGCCAACCAGAATTGGATAAGTAACTCCAAATTTCTTTACGAAGCCCTCGACATCCGCGTCCTTTTCACTGTCGACATTCAAACCTATCAGGTCGATTCCGGCTGCCTCCAAACGAGGACTCAGCTTTTCAAGCTCGGGCATTTCCTTCGCGCAAGGCGAACACCAGGTAGCCCAAATATTTACTACCGTCGAACGACCCGGTTTGTAACGTGATTTCATCGTGACCGAAGTGCCATCGAGTAATGAAACCGGGAAATCAGGCATTGGTTCGCCGACTGCGATCTTGAGGCCTTTCGCAAACCTCTCAGCCTTCGAAAGAGGATCCGGTAAGCTCGCCTTATCCAGTTCAAAAAGCTCCGCAACACCGGTTCCTTTTTCAAGCCTGACAGTAGACCCGGCAGCCACCCGGCCTTTAAACACCTCTTTCTTACCGTTGGACCAGGTCACCTCGATCGACTCAACGCCTTCGTCATTGCCGAGCCCGAATGTCAGGCGCGGATCATGTTGGGACATGAAGCCCGAACCCCCCGACTTGATCTTCGTCAAAATCCCGGCCGAGGTCTTGATTCGAACTACTGAACCAAACGCGTCACGACCGATCTCAGAATCACCTAAAAGTTCGATTCGTAACGATCCGGCTTCGCTTCCGACGTTGTTTCGGAAAAGAAGATGCGCCTCGTTCTGGATCGTCGTCAGGAACACATCGAGATCGCCGTCGTTGTCAAAATCTGCAAACACTGCAGAACGGCCATCGCTGATAGAATCGATACCGGAAACACCTGAAATATCGAGAAACTTCTTCGTACCCAAATTCAGATAGAGCGGGTCCCGCTCATACCCGCTGAATGAAAACCCCTGCCCAAACATCAATTCGTTTTGATCTGCACGAATTGCGCCCTTTTCTTTGTCTTTTGATTCCGTCACGACCTGACGCCAGAACTGACTTCAGGTGTCTTTCATGGATTTGCCCGAGATAAATCCGTTGGGCGTGTAGATGTCTTCCCAGCCATCGTTGTCAAAATCGAGGAAGCCGCCTCCCCAAGCCCATCCTCCTGAGAAACCGCCTACGTCTTCGGTCACATCTTTGAATTTGCCGTCGCCCAGGTTCTCGAAGAGGTTGTTGCCAGAGGCCAGTTTTTTCAGCACATTATCTTTTGCGGTCGCATCGGGGAAGAGCCTGGAGAGGATGCGATTCCCTGCAGTCGATGACATGTTCGTGGTATGGAGATCAAGCTTTCCATCGTTGTTGTAATCGCCAAATGAAACTCCCATCCCATTTGCGGGGTCCAAGACCCCTCGTTCGGATGCCTCATCGACGAATCTGTCACCCTTGTTGATGAACATCGCCTTTTCGCCGAAATCATTCGCGACGAACAGATCGATACGACCATCGCCGTTTATATCGGCGAATTCCGCGGCATAGCTCCATCGGCCGTCATCGACACCCCATTTTGCCGCTTCTTCCAGAAAAGTGCCGTCGCCCTGGTTAACAAGGAGCAGGTTTTTCGTTCCGTTTGTAGCGCGGAACCAAGAATCCGGCGGAACGCGTCCATAGTCATTGTAAGAGGTGACATAGATGTCCAGTTTTCCGTCGGCGTTTACATCGCCTGCCACAGCACTGAATCCAAATGCGTTCTGCGAAACCCCCGAAGTGAGTGAGACGTCCTCGAACTCTAGCTCATTGCTCTCGTTGAGTTTATTCTCCAGCAACAGCTGGTTTCCAATGGCCGAAATAAAGACATCGGAATCGCCATCATTATCGTAGTCCAACGCAAGCGGAGCGGTTCCGGTCTTTGCGAGCTTCACCCCCACCTTCTCCGACACATCCTCAAATCGACCCTTTTTGTCATTCAGATACAGGAAGTTGCGGTCTTCGGAGGTAACGAATAGATCGACCCAGCCGTCATTGTTAAAGTCAGCCGCCACGGCGCCGCGCCAAACGAAACTGCTGTTCTCCGGAGTCCCAAACGCCGGTGCGGTCGCTTCCACACCGGCCGAGATATTTACTTCTGAAAACAGGTCCGTCTTGGCAACCATCGACTCGATACTCATCATCTCGATCGAATTGAACTGCCAGCGTTTGTTAGCGGCCGCACGCACATTGGACCTGAACATCGCGCGCGCCCATTCTCTTTTTCCTTCAGTATTTCGACCGATGACATATACCGCGATCCGGGCGGTACCGGTGGCACCAATCTCCGCAGTCGGATTTTCAGCGCCTTCGACCGCTTTCGAGTCTTCGCTGAAATTGGCTTCCTTCACTTTAAACCTTGCATCATCTATCTCAGGAAAATGATCTAGAAAACTGGTCCAGCTTTTAAGAAACTCTTTTGAGGTGATCTCTTTGGCGGGCCCCTCGGCTGCATCTGACTCCCAATCATGGGTTTCGATCCACTTCACCTTCGTCTTGGCGGGAAGGGGTTTGGCCGGGAACGGTTTTGAGGTCAGCTTCGGAGAAAAGAACTCTCGTGTGGTCTCGAGATTCCTATCCCTTGTCGCAATCGAGAGATCCAGGAGATCGTTGGCCAGAGACTCCGAAAGCTCCTCTATCGTTTCGAGCCGCTTAACTTCCTCAGGACTCATCGTCCCACTGCTGTTGCATGCGCTCAGGACAACAAATCCCATAAAAACAAGAGTCACCGCCGCCGAGACGATGAGTCGTGATCCTGTAAGCGAAAATAGAATTAAACTCAAATTTGGCATTGCTTTTTTAACTAGCCTATCACGCCAGTTACACCGGACAAGAGTAACGAAAACCCACTCTTCTCACGTCTGTAAATTCCAGACTTCGGGATCCGGATTCGCTAAAACCTTCTTGTTTTCGAAAGCGATTTCAGGTCACTTTCAATTTCATCATAGATCCGGGTACGGCCCTCGCGTGATTCCTTTCAGTCAAAGAAAAGAGGCCCGCAAATGCCGGCCTCTTTTCAAGTTGGTTTTCTGATCACTACTCCTTCTTCGCGGCGGCTACCTTAAAGGCGACGACTCCCAAGGACTTGTCCCAGGCCGCGCCCATCATACCGCCCTCTTCTGTTACGTCCATAAAGATAATCGTGAACTGATCGACCGAGTTCTGCATCGCCATAACGTTCATCGGAACGCGAAGAACGTCCTTGGACTTATCATATCCATAGGCGCCCCAAATTCCTTCTCCCGGCTCGCGGCCAGAGTTTTTCGCTTTGTGATTAGAGAAAACCAACGTCCATGCGCCTTCTTTGAGCATAGCGAACATGCTGTACTCTCCCGCGGGCAGTTTCTTGTCACCAAACATCAAATCCGTTTCGGTCATGAACCTAGTCGATTTGTTTGCACCAAACCGCCAAACCGAACCACCACCGCTTACTTTCTTCCCATAATCCGCACCGGAGCCGAATATATCACGACGTCCCCTCAATATCGGACGGCCATAATCAACGGTAATCCACTTTCCTCCGATCTGAGTTGCTGCCATTCCCCTCGGCGACTTAGGCATACCGGGCTGGGCAAGTACAGCGCCCGCTCCGAACATCAAAACCAAAGAAACCACTGCAAACTTGATAAAACGCATCTGAAATCTCCTCCTAAACTGATTGATATGAAACCAGTATATCGAATGGGTTAGTCATTTACACGTATCGCACATGAACTTAAGGACCGAGCCCAATGGGATCGTATCTTGGCGGAGATCAATCTCCCGGGGCAAAAGACTTTGCTTCTAACCCGCCGGCTATTAATATTTTCAGTTTCTGAGACAATCTTCGAAACTGCGGATTTCCTTTCCATTCCACATTAATGCGCGTTCGAGAAGCTCTAAAAAGTTAAGCCCCCGCCGCTGCGGCCTTTTTCTCTTCCTCTTCCTTTTCTTCGTAAGCTTCGCCAAAACGCATCATGACGCTGTTTGCTGAACCGTCTTTGCCGATCGTAACGATATAAAGACGGTCATACTCGCCCTTCTCATTTATCTCGGGTCCGGAATCCCCACCAAGCAGTTTTGTAAGTTCCGGTGTCGTATTGCTGTGACCGACTACCAGGTGTCTACCGCCGGCTTCCTTTAGTTTTTTCGCCATCGCCTCCAGGTCGCTCGGATCATACTTCTCTACCTCGAGGCTCGCCGCTTTGGCAACAGGCTCGGCTGTATCTCGGGTACGTTTGTAGTCCGTACTATGCACATGCTCGATATTTGCGCTTCTGAGAACCTCTGCGAGCGCTTCGGTTCGTTTCTTCCCATCCTCAGAAAGATCGGGGTCTTTACTCGCGTCCACTTTCTCCGCGTGACGTACAAGAAAAACGACAAGAGGTTTTTGCGTCACTGCCGGTGGCTCTTCAACTGGTTTGGAAGGGCAACCGATCAAAAACGCTGCGATCAATACGATCGACAAGGCAAGATGTGTCTTTTTCATAATGAGGCGAATCTATATCAGATGCTCCGTAAATCCAAGTAATATTTGTCCTTATGAGCTAATCCATAGTGAAAAATGAATCTGTGAAACGGTACTTGGCGAACCCATAATTGGTAAGATTGAACTATGTCCGGCATGTCTTCATTTCTAACGCGGCTAATGGAAGCCGCACGCCTCGCGGTTGATTCGATTCGAGGCAACAAGACCCGCTCCTCACTTACGATAATGGGCATCGTCGTCGGAGTTGCGGTCGTCGTGCTTGTTGCTGCCCTTTTACAGGGAGCTCAAAGTTTCGTTGTGAATGCGACGGCAGACTTTGCTCCGGATGTAATACGTGTGGAAAAGGCCTCGTTTCAGGACTTCAGTGGAGACGGGCAGGCCTTCGCGGAAGCTCAGTCCCGGCGTCCCGATATTCTCTCCGAAGATCTTCGATTTCTCGACTTACGCCTGCGAAGCGATTTCGATGTCGGCGCGCAGGGTGTCGCGTCCCTTCCCGCTCGTAGAGGATCCGAAACATTGGTCGGGATTTCTGTGCGCGGAGTCACGCCAAATATCGGTAAACTTACAAATTTCAAGATCGAATCGGGACGTGGAATATCTCAGATAGATTCCGACTTCCGTCGAAACGTCTGTGTTGTGGGACAGGACATCGTAGACGAGCTGTTCAACGGCCGGAACCCGATCGGGGATTCGATCAAGCTGGGGCAGCTTTCATACGAAGTAATCGGCGTTGCCGAAAAGCAAGGTTCCGTATTCGGAAACTCACAGGATGGATTCGTACAGTTGCCCCTGAGCACGTTCGAAAAGGTATTCGGACGCCGGTCCCGCTCACTTTCGCTCTTTGTACGCCCGATAGATAACAAGGAGTTTTCAGTTGCCGAAACGGAAGAACGTGTGCGGGTCGCCATGAGAATCCGCAGGGGTCTCATTCTTACTAATAAGGAAGATAATTTTAGTATCGTGACCGCTGACAGCATCCAGGCCTTCGCCGGGAATCTAACCGGATTGGTCGGGACGATTATCTATCCCCTTACGGTCATCGCGCTTTTCGTCGGCGGTGTCGTTGTGATGAACATGATGCTGGCTTCAGTTTCGGAAAGAACGCGGGAGATCGGTATTCGGAAAGCGCTTGGAGCGACAAGGGGCGACATTCTCACACAGGTTTTGGTCGAGACCGTCACGTTGACGCTGGTCGGGGGTTTCATGGGCCTCTTGCTCGCCGCCGCTATTGCGACGACGATTTCTACTGTTTCATCCCTCCCGGTTTCGGTACCGGCATGGGCAGTTGCGCTTGCGATATTTGTTTCGTGCACGGTAGGAATTGTGTTTGGTGTTGTCCCGGCGAGAAAAGCAGCGTCGCTTGATCCAATTGAAGCGTTGAGGTCTGAATAGGTGAAGAAGTTCAGTCTAAAATCAGGAATGCTCCTCGATCTGCGTCAGATCGTGATCGATTCTATTCTTGCGCACAGGCTCAGGTCAGGCCTTACGCTGACCGGGGTAATCGTAGGCACGATGGTCGTAGCACTTGTCGGGGCGGTGCTGACCGGTCTCTCACAAAGGGTCGCCGATGTCACCGAAAAGAATTCCCCAAACGTTGTGTATTTCACAAAAGAAGAACGAATCGGGCCGTCACTTCAGCGTCCAACTGCCGAAGAACGGCAGCGGCCCGAACTCAATTACGGTGACGTGCTCGCAGTAAACGCATTGTCTTCGCCGCGAGCGGTCTCACCTCAGAAAGTGCGAGGCAGCTATGGTCCGAGTGCAAATGTCCCGAAGGTAACGGCGAACAGTAACACGGCCATAAACCCATTGATTTTAGGGGTTTGGGACAATTATCCGGAGCTCACCAACATCCCTATCGACACCGGTCGCTTTTTTACCTCAAGTGAGCGCAAGGAACGAAAAAGCGTTGCGGTGATCGGTGCGGGAATCGCTGAACAGCTCTTCGAGGAGCAGGATCCGACCGGTGAGTTTCTAAAGATCGAGGGCCGGCTGTTTAAAGTTGTCGGGGTTCTTAAGAAAGCCTCCGGCGAAGGTGTTATCGGAAGCGACGAACTCGATGAAAGGGTGATCTATATTCCCTTCGAGACGTTTGTGAAGAGCTATCCGGGCATAGAGCAAACTATCATCGTTGCCCGGGGCCGGGATGGTCGCGTTGATGAAATGATCGAGGACGTCACCAACGTTCTGAGAAGGCGTCGCGGGCTTGCCGCAAACGTACCGAACAACTTTGGCGTCAACAAAGCCGAACAGATCTTCACATTGGTTAACGATGTCATCGCCGTTCTTGGATTGATCGTGGTCCCTATCGCGCTGGCAAGTTTGTTTGTCGGCGGTGTCGGCGTGATGAACGTCATGCTTGTTTCGGTTAAGGAAAGAACCGCGGAAATTGGTATAAGAAGGGCGGTCGGTGCTACAAGGAACACGATACTGATGCAATTCCTGGCTGAGGCTGTTTTGCTGACCGGTCTTGGGGGAGTGATAGGTATTTCGATCGGCCTGGTGCTGGCATTTCTGTTCAGGGTCATTGTCTCTTTTCCGACCACTGTGCCGTTTTGGGCAGTAGCGGCGGGTCTGCTTGCATCTGTCGTTGTTGGTCTTATAGCCGGTATTTATCCGGCCTACAAAGCCGCCCGGCTCGACCCGGTTGAAGCAATGCGCGCTCCTTAGAAGATCCAGATTCT
>JABDKD010000258.1 GCA_013003215.1 Pyrinomonadaceae bacterium | reverse complement strand
GACGAACTTGAATTGTATCTCAAAGCAACCAAGCAAAAAGACGAAAATACGAAGCAGCAAATCGCGAATCTAAGAGCGAAGGCAAAAAACCAGAATTAGGCTTTAAGAAATCTTTTGGCAACGACCGTCCCCCATCTTCTCTATTCGGAGGATGGGGGATCTTCTATTTCTGGAACGACAAGAGCTGTCCTGCTGATCAATCGCGCTGCGATTGGCATTGGATCGGCGCTTCTTATTTTGCGAGTTAAATGGGCGTGTAATCGAAGCTTTTCTTGCCCGACCATCTGAGCCAGCGGCTCAAATGCGATAACGGACTGACAGACCTAGCGCGGGGCTCTGAAATGTGGAAAACGGGAATTGCAACGGAGTCATAACGACAACTCGATTCTGTATAACACTATCGCATTTGACCCGCCGGAATAAGCGGGTCACCTTTTTCTTGCTGATAACTTCGTACCTGCGGGTTCGACAGAGATTACTTGGGCCGAATTGCAGTTCCATCTGCAAGGAGTCGGCTCGAGTACTTTAGCACCTTGAGTGGCCGGCTTACGCGGGTCCTTCATTGGGTTTTGGGTCCAGTCCAATGCTGAACAAGGCGTAGAGTTGTGTGAACAAAAAAAAGCCCGTCCAAAAAGGACGGGCTTTTGACGTTCTAAATGTTTGTCTTAGAACTTAAAGCGGAAGCCAAATCTAACATCACGTCCACCCTGGAACGAAATAACCTGGTTATAGTCGTTCCTGAGAAGTGACGGGTTAGCAGCCCAGTAAGCGTCGATGTACTGCCTCAAACCACCACCGTTGAACAGTGTGTTAAAGGATGTAATGCTGTCCGTACATGTCGTACAACCACCGGCGGTCAACTGAGTATCAGTAATGTTACTCGAGCTGATCGCTTGCTGGTGACGGATCGGGCTCCTATTGTCAAAGATATTACGGATCTCAACATAAGACTCCATGGAGAACTTATTGTCGCGACCGAATCTGTAACGATGGGTAACACCAAGATCTGACTCATAGAAAGCACCAGTTCTACCGGCGTCACCGCGGCCATTTAGGACCGAAGTGGTTACACCAAACAAGTCATACTGAGTTGTAATCGGTGTACCGGATTGAATTGTGGTGAATCCTGAGAAGCTCGTCGTGTTAACGCCGTCTCCTGCCCAGTCATGCGTATATCCACCGTACGCCTTAAATACATGCGGTCTGTCGGTAGAAAGGAGTCCGTTGTCGGGTTCTCCGTTAGCATTCCAGCCAAGCATCGGAAGGTCAAAGAATCGGTTTACGTTTGGCGAGTTACGTCCAAACTCATCCGAACTAGCAAGTCCGGAATAGTTACCGAACAAGCGGCTCCACGTGTAGCTGGCATTGTAGAAGTACTTCGATGCACGTTTGTCCAAGCGGACTTCAACAGCGTCATACTTTCTTTCAGCTTCCGTACACGGAAGATTCGACGATTGCGAGATTTCGCAAGCGAGTCCCTTACCAGGGTTACCGATTACATATGCTTCAGAGCCTTGAGCGTTAAAAGCACCGATGTCTTCGATCGCATTGTCGAGTTGCTTGTGGGTATAGCGAGCAGCCATAACAAAGTTGTTGCCAAGCTCACGCTCGAGACCAAATGTGTACTCACTCTGGCGCATTGCTTTCAGGTCAGGGTCAACTGCGCCTGCACCCGCGAACGGGTTAGCACCGATAGCGTTCGAAGGAACACGACGGTCAAGCGAGCAAAGCGAGTATCCAGGACCGCCTACGATCGGGCAGGTTCCGCCCGGCAGGTCCATACGTCCACCAAGGTGATTGGCAAATGTATAGTTATACGGGGAAACGCCACGAGAAGGAACGATCTCTGCGAAGTCATCCAGGAACGTTTCAGCTCCGAACAATCCTCGCGGAAGCTCATACTTAAAGCGGTCATAGAACCAGCCATAGCTACCAAAAAGCTTGGTTTTGCCGTCACCTGTCAGGTCGACAGCGGCACCAAATCTCGGAGCAACTTTGTCACCCCAACCAAACGTAATGTCGGTCGTGGTTGCCGGATCGCCAAAACTCGGAACAATTTCGTTTTCGAGTCTCAAACCAAAGTTGAGAGTTACACGATCATTGATCTGATACGAGTCTTGACCATAGATGGCAATGTTGTCACTGCTGGCTTCACCCAAGGTTCCGATACGAACCATACGGGCGGTACCGAGTGAACATGCATTGTCAGCCGGGTTATAGGTAACCGGGTCACAATTCGGAAGCGGAGTAACCGCGGAACCAGTATAAACCGTTACCGGGCGACCGTAGTACATCAATAGGTATCCCGAAGTCGTGTAACCGGAATTTACGTCGTTATAAAGCTCGTTACGCTGGTAACCAACTTTAATGTTATGGCGGCCACCGGCATTGATACCAACAAAGCTGGCATCAACGTCATATGTTGTTCTCGTTGATACATCCAAAAATGTCAGCGAGTTCGAACCAGTATTGAAACCTCGGCAAAATACATCGCCAGGATTGTCAATTCTGATGTAATCAGCAGCACCAGGGTTCGCACAAGGGTTCAATGGTGAACCAGTCGAAACAGCGAAACGCTGAGCGGCTTGTCGGCCATAAGAAGCCAACTTCTCGTTCAAGAAGCTGCGGCCCGTTCTGAAGTTCAGGAGGAACCAGTTGAGCGGAGTCCACGTAGCTTGTGTGTTCCAGTTGGTTCCATTCTGACGTCCACCGCGTGCGGCATACGTTGCTTGCGAAAGAATCGGAGCCGCCGAAGTGAGACCTGAGCCTGTGCCAGGAAGTTCACCGTCATCATGACGCGGATTCCAGAGCCACGTACCATAAACACGGAGTTGGTCGAACGGCTGAGCGTCAACTCTTCCGAATACATACTCGTTTGTGCGAGTAGCGTCGTACGTGTTTGTTTGAGTGATCGTGCGACCAGGGGACGGCTGGCTGTAGGAATCTACAGTTCGCGAGGTTTCAAAGATCTGCGGAGCATATGTGAATGATCCCCAAACTCTGTCCTTGATGATCGGACCGCTCAAGTTAGCAACCGGGAAGAAGTCCGTTCCACCGTCCTTGCGGGGCTGGAAGTACTCGAATTCACCTGTTCCTGTACCATAACGGTTAATAAACTCATTGAAGCTGCCTTGGAATTTGGCAACTCTAAACGAAGCACCAAACGTTCCACGCCATTCGTTGTTACCACCAGCTGTTACAGCGTTGATAACACCACCAGTTGCTCCACCGTACTCAGCTTCAAAACCAGTCGATTTCACTTGTACTTCCTGAAGAAGTTCAAACGGAATGTTGTTACTGGAGTTAAGAGTACCTGTAGCAAAGTTGGTTACTTCCTGTCCGTCGATAACGAATACGTTCTCGGAACCTGAAGCACCGTCAATTTGGAATCCACCACCAGCGGCTTCCGGACGTACGTTCGGAGCGATTTTCAGCAAGGTGGTAAAGTTTGTTCCTTTTGGAAGTGCGTCGATAACTTCTTTAGTGATGTTGGTGTCGATCTTGGTGTCTCCAAGGTCAACAGTAACAGCACTATCAGTAGTTACGTTCACTTCCGTGACGGTTCCCGCAGGCTCGAGCGTTGCTCTTACCGATACGGTCTTATCGACAACTACGGAAACATTTCTTGAGTACGGTGCGAAATTAGCCATTTCAACCGACACCTTATAGGTACCCGGTCGAACGCCGCTAAAAATGAAACGTCCGTTCGCGTCGGCCGTGATTGTCCTTCTGTATCCCGTTGTGGACCCTGTGCTTTCGATTGTTACGACAGCACCTGGAACAACAGCATCAGTCTGGTCAACGACGGAACCGTCGACTGCACCTGTTTGTCCTTGACCAAATGCGATTGCAGTAAAGCAAAGCATCAGGGACAGGGCAACAGATATAAATCTGATTTGTTTTAACATAATTATTTTACTCCTAAGCAGGGTGTTCCTAAGCTTAAAGCTAGATTTCAGTTTCGATTTCCAATTCTTTGGTTTGAAAAAGAGAAACTATGTATTCAACATAGCTCTTCTATAGATGCAATTTTGAAGCCAATGCATACGAATTTGCACATTTATCACGTAAATTCAGTAAATAAGGAATTTAAGGCGATTTTTTTGTTATGTTTTTATGTGTTTTTCAAGGGTATTTCGAGCATTCTGATACATATGCTCGTAAATAATCCACAAATTTGGATAATCGAGCGTATCTTTGAAGAAAAATCGCTAATTTAGGGCTTTTTCCACAAAATTAAGACATCGAATTGGGAAGACAGGCGAGAATTTTTTGGGGGCATTCCTGATTTGGATTAAATCCTTAATTCTGCTGTTTACGCATCATCGCTGTTAGCTGCCGAACTTCCTCGATTTTGGACCGGCTCAGCCCACGCTCTTTTCTGGGAACTGCCTTAAAAAAAGCTCCAGTTCATCGGCAGCTAGGCCCGGATTTCCAAAATTGTAGTAATAAAGCAAACCAAGGTTCCAATGCACTTCCGGGAAGGTGTTTTCCCAAGCTATTTGGCTGTAAGCATCGACTGCAATTCAGAATTGTTGTTATACATTTCGCAGTGTATTACACCTTGTAAGAGTAATGCCTCAACTGAATTGCTATCAATCGTAAGTGCCTTATTTAGAGCGGTTAATGCTCGTTTATTCTGATTCAGCTCACGCAGCGCAAGCGCGATGCCCCAATTTGCGGTGAAACTCCCTGAATTGATTCTTACAGCCTGTTCGTATGTTAATGCGGAACGTTCAAACTTCTTTCTTTCGAAATACAATCTTCCAAGTTCTACGGCAGCAAGAAAATAGTCGGAGAACTCATCCAATGCCTCCTCAAAATTCTTCGCTGCGTCGTCCTTTGCTCCCTTCTTGAGATGGTCTACACCCTGTTCAAATCGGTCACGGTCTTTCTGAGGTAAATTCTGTGCGAAAACGATCTCGTTTGGGGGTAGAGTTTTCCGGCGGTCTCTTGGTTGAAGGTAGAAATTTAGTTGTTCTTTTTCCGCGCCTGTGGTTCGACCGTTTCTAACACTATTGGTGGTCGCAATCTGAATCCGTTCTTTCAAGCTTTCAAACGGGGGTTCCGTATACTCGAATCCTGACGTAATAGACTCCGGCCGCGAGGTTGTGAATCATTTACAATCCGCTACCGTTTGTTTCTGTTGAAGCCTTAAGCCTTTCCAGCTCATCGAAGAGTTCAACGGAAATATCGGCTACCGCACGTCGCTGAGCATTAAAGACTAATCCCGTAATTGAATTCTGAGCGGATGAAACGCCTGCGGTGGAAACCATGAAGAATGCGGTGAGAACCACTGATCCGAATCTAATACACATGTCTCTTTATCTCGCGAAGCTTTTTCCGGAATCAGCGGCTAGTCTTCAAATTCAAGTAAATGCCCCATTTTCTCCTTCTTTGTCCGCAAATAATGAGCCGCCTGTTCTTCCGCGTCTACTTCGAGCGAAACCCGCTCAATGACGTGCAGGCCGGCTTCCTCAAGTGCCGAGATCTTGTCGGGATTGTTCGACATCACGCGCACTTCGCAAAGCCCCATATCGTAAAGCACATCGGCACACTGCTTATAATCTCGAGCGTCAGCCGCGAAGCCGAGTTTCTCGTTAGCCTCAACTGTATCAGCGCCCTCGTCCTGGAGCGCATAGGCTCGAATCTTATTAACAATCCCAATCCCGCGCCCTTCCTGTTGCTGGTAGACGATTGCACCGCGGCCTTCTTTTTCGATCAGCCGCATAGCCATTTCAAGTTGAGGTCCGCAGTCGCATTTAATCGACCCAAATACGTCACCCGTAAGGCACTGGGAGTGAATTCTCACGAGGGTTGGAGTTTTCCGCTGCATCTCACCCTTATACAAAACCACGAATTCCTCGGGGCTGGTCAGAGATCGATACCCCGCAACCTTAAACTTGCCGATTTCGGTGGGTAGGTTGGCGACCGCAACCTTTTCAACAGTGAGTTCCGCTTCGCTCAACTTACAGTCTGTTGTCTTTTCCAACAATATATTATCCGTCCGTTATGTTTGATTTGAGAGGGAATTATAACCTTTTGAAGGAAATAATCTAAGAAATATCGTCAAAATAGAAAGGCCGGCAGAGCGCCGGCCTTTCAACTATTCGATTCAACTCAATTACTCATCTTCTTTTTCTGCATCAACGTTTTCGTCTTCCGACTTCTCCTCGTGTGCAAATACGGCTCCGTCATTAGTACCAAAAATTCTCGAGAGAATTCCTCCCAAAACCTCGGAAACCTTTGAAGGTTCTGCCTCAGGAAGTGCGGCTGGTCTTGCTTCATCCGCAAATGCGAGATCAAGTTTGATCAGCTCAGCCGAAACATGAAGGCAATAACCGCAGTCGGCCATATGCGAAACAACCGGTTTCGCCTCAGACTCACTCAAGCTGCCTTCCACAAACGCCGACAAAACATCTTCATCAAGGTGCTGTGACTCGGAATCGACGTTCGACAATCCATTTCGGGCCCGTAAAAAGGCACCAAGAGCATTTTGGATCAACTGTTCGTCCCGGTTTGTATGCTCTTTATTGTTCATTGTTAGTTCCAGCCTCCACTCTTTAGACGCAAGGCCAGAGTCCGTTTGCGCAAAATATCCAATTTTTTGAGCAGAAAAAGTGATTTTGGATGAAACTTTTCAAATTTACGTTGTCCCGCTCAATTACCCGGTCACCAGATTTCGATAGATATCAGGATTGGCAAGGTCTGCCGTTGCAAGTTCCAGGCAAATCTCAACTTCCTTCTCATCCATCTCAAAATCACCAACCAGCGAAGCGCTGAATGTTTGCAAAACCTTCTTATAAGTCTTTTCAAGCCAACGCATGATTGTGGATTCGTGAATTCTACTGCCGGGGTCCTTTTTTCTCCTCGCGGATTTCCGTTGGAACCACTTCCTTAAAGGAGACTCAGGTTTCTCAACGAGTCTGGCGATCTCGCGGAGCTTCAGATTCTCAGCGTGGTAGTAGAGCAGGAGAAGCTTTTCATGGTCCTCGAGCCCCGAAAAAGCACTTTCGATCGATTTTACGGTTGCTTCTCGATAACGATTCTTCGCGATCTCGTCGATCATCGAGTCCTCGCCGCCAAGTTCAGTTTCAGAAAAACTCGAGTGCGCGTGGCCTTCTCCGACGTTTTCGGTCATCTCATCGAGAGAAACTTCGTCCGGGCTGGCCCGGTGCATATCTACCAAAGAATGCCAGATCACGGTGCGCAGCCAACCCCGGATCGATCCTTTGCCGCTATAGTTAGCGAATTTCGACACCCGCCTGCCATCTACGATCCGAGTGCCGTAGAGCTCAACATACACTCGGTCAACAACCTCCTGCGCGTTGAGATCCGAGCTCGCGAGGTGTCTTGCGACTCTTTCTAAATAGGCTCTGTGCTGATGGTCGAACTCCCACCACGCCCTTTCATTTCCAATCGAGCAGCCTAAGGCGAGAAACAGCTCCCCGATTTTGACTGACTTGAGAAATTTTTCTATTTCGGCTTCAGTTGCTTCACCATTCGAAGGGCCGACCACAAACTTCTGCACACTTTTTCGAAGTGACTCGCAAAGAGTCTCAGAGTCGACTCCAAAATTCGGCGCCTGCTCTACACACGCTGCGTAGAGTTCGTTTAATATCCCCTCACAAGAATCGGGAAGGGTTTGAGGTTGTTCTTTTTCCGGTGTCATTTGGAACAAACATTATAGTCCGAAAGCTCTGGTTTGTCCTAACAAAAGACAAAAAGTGATCTCAAGGATTAAATGGCTGCTGTCAAAGTAGATAGGCTTTGATATTACGCCTAACTTTCTGTTGGAATGAGGCCATCCGGGGAAACCGGACCGCCGGATAGATCATTCAATGCCTGCTCCGAAATGCTCTCCTCGCCGTACTGAAGCTGGAACAATCTCCAGTAGAGCCCCTTTTGTTTGATCAGTTCATTGTGCGAACCCTGTTCGCGAAGCTCTCCGTGATGAAACACGAGAATCCTGTCGCAGCGCTGAATTGTTGAAAGCCGATGAGCAACAACAAGAGAAGTCCGGTTCTCCATGATGCGGTTGACCGCTTGTTGTATCAGCTGTTCCGTTTCCGTGTCTATTGAACTCGTGGCCTCATCGAGCACAAGGATCGATGGATCAAACGCCAATGCCCGGGCGAACGAAATCAGCTGTTTTTGGCCTACCGATAGTCCGCCTCCTCTCTCTTTTAGATCGAAATCGTAACCACCTTCGAGTTTATCGATGAATTCGTCGGCATGGACCTCCGAGGCGGCCCATCTTACTTTTTCGTCTGTAATTGCCTCGTTGCCAAGGCGAATGTTGTTTCCGATCGAACCGCTGAACAGGAATACGTCCTGGAGTACGACCGCAAAGTTGGACCGCAGATCCTCAATACTCCATTGCTTTACATCAACGCCGTCCAGTTTGATCGCTCCCTTTTGAACGTCATAGAGCCTCATCAGAAGATTGGTTACCGTTGTTTTGCCAGATCCCGTATGACCAACCAGAGCAACGCTCTCTCCCGGCTTCACATTGAACGACACATTTTTCAGTACCCATTCGTCATCGTTGTAGGCAAACCATACGTTCTTAAATTCTATCCCGCCCCCGGAACGTTTCTTTTCAGAAGGGCTGGCAGCGTTCTTAATTGTCACTTCTTCGTCAAGCAACAAAAAGACACGGTGCGATGCAACGATCGCGGCCTGTAATATGTTGAATTTGTCGGAAAGATTCCGGATAGGCTGAAAAAGCTGTTGCGAGTATTGGATCATCGCAATCACAACCCCGACGGTGAGTCCTGTTCCGCCGGCGGATATTCCCGTGAGAATCTGGTATCCGCCAAACCAAATGATCAAAGCGATCCCAAGGGTCCCTATGAACTCAACCATTGGAAAGAAGATGGAGTAATAATAAATCGTTTCGATGTTCGCGTTTCGGTAATCATCGTTGATTTTGTGAAAACGCTCCTTGGCTTTTTCCTCGGCGTTAAACAGCTGCACCGTCTGAGCTCCCGAAATATGCTCCTGAAGGAACGCGTTGATTTTGGCCATTCGCGTCCGCACCTTATCGAAGCCAACCCTTGCCCGTTTTCGAAACCAATTGGTCGCAAGAAATAGAAGCGGTACTACGATCAACGAGACGATAGCCAACTGCCAGTCAAGCCAAAACATCATCGTCACGTACGCGAGTATCGCGACCATGTCACCAAGGCCTTCTATAACCCCGGAAGTAAAAAGCTCATTCAGCGAGTCAACATCGGATGTTAAACGGGTGATGATCCTCCCTACCGGGTTCTTGTCGAAATAGGAAATCTGCAGATGCTGGAGTTTCGCAAATATCTGGCTGCGGAGGTCATACATGACCTTTTGCCCAACGATGTTCAAAAGAACTTCCTGCAGATAGGAAAAGATAAAGCGGAAAAGAAACAGTCCAAAGAACGCGAATGCAAAGGTCCAAATCCCTTCGGTGCGCTGTGGGGTAATGAAATCATCAACGGCGACTTTCGTAAAATAGGGCTGGAGGCTTATCAGAATATTTGTAAGAAGGGTGAGACAGAGTGCGACTGCCATCATCTTCCAGTAGTTCCGAAGATAGCCGAACAGGCGTCGGGTCGTACGCAAATCGTACGACTTCTTTATCGCTTCCTCTTCGTGGTAATCTTTCGCCGCCTCGGACATGCTTTGAGTTTGGAGTCTACTGTTTCATGTTTCAAGTCGAAAGCTGAACAAAGCCATATTTCTACTTGAAACTTGTTTCTTGAAAACCGAAACTTGGTTCGTGAATCGTTTTATTAACGAGAAGAAGAGTAATTGGAAGAAGCTGGAAGAACTCCTGCAGAAGACAGAGGGGATCTCAGGGCTTAAGGGATTGCCGCGGGCTGAGGTCAGGGAACTGGGTGAACTCTATCGACGAGCTGCTTCCGATTTGGCGATCGCGCGTGCCGAAACGAACGACCCGAAACTCGTTAACTACCTCAACAGCCTTGTCACAAGAGCACACGGTAAGATCTACAGAGCTGAATCCAATGGGTTTGGAAGGGTCTGGAAATTCTTCTCCCGCGAGTTTCCAAGGGCTTTTCGAAATAACTGGAAGTTTGTGGCCCTTGCTGCGGCGTTTGAGCTATTTTTCATGTTTGTCGGAATGGCCCTGATTTTCAACGATATCGGTTTCGCGGATGCTATGGGTATGGACCAGGTGCGAATTTCAGCCGAGACTAACAACCAGTGGTGGCTGACACTGAACGACGCAAATCAAACCGGTGCCGCATTTCTGTTTACACACAACATAAGGGTTTCTTTACTGGCATTTTCACTTGGCGCGCTCTTCTGCGTAGGAAGTCTCGTGATTCTCGCGCTAAACGGGCTCGATTTCGGGGCGGCCGTAGCAATTTGCTACAAAGTCGATCCTGCATTTGGGAATGCCCTGATGACCTTTGTGGTCGGTCACGGAGTGATCGAAACGTTTTGTATTTACCTTGCCGGCGGCGCAGGTATGATGATTGGATACGCTATGATCAATCCCGGGGATCTTTCGAGGCTCGACGCACTCAAGAAACGAGGTCTGGAGTCGATCAGGATTGTTGTCGGTTGTGCGGTTGTACTGGTTGTCGCGGGGTTGATAGAAGGGTTCCTTTCGCCTTCGAATCTTCCGGCTTGGGTGAAAATTACTACCGGATTCTCAACATTTGCGGCCCTCATGGCTTATCTGATCCTCGCCGGAAGAAGCGAAGAAGAGCCGGTAATTTAGTCTCTTCCTTCTAAAAACTCACCGAGCTTTTTGGAAAGCCAAGCTGCGGAAAGTCCGTGGAGCAACACGCTCAACAACACGGTGATCACGACGACAGAAATAATGCCTTGTGCTCCAGCTATATGCTGGCGTTCGATAATAAGAAGTGCGAACAGGATCGAAGCGAGGCCCCGAGGTCCGAACCACCCAAGGAAAACCTTCGAGGTAAAATCCGTATCCGTGCCTATTAGAGAAAGCACTACAGGAATCATTCGAACAACGGTCAGGCTTAGGAAGGCGTAGATTACATAACTCCATTGAAACGTATCTCCGATCAGATGCATCGCAACTGCCCCAAAAATCAAAAATGTCGATAGCGTGAAGAAGCGACCTTCGCTTTCAGCAAACTCGTACAGAAACTTGCATCGATGTCGGAGAACGGCCCCGAACGTCAGGCCGGCGACGAATGCTGCGATGAACCCATTGCCGTGAATAGATTCTGCTATTCCAAAAGCACCGAGCGAAACGCAAAGGGCCGCAATTCCCTCCATTGATCCGGATATCGCCTTCTTATCCACTGCGAGATCGATAAGCTTTGCACCCAGGAATCCGACAACAACACCGGCTATTGGGCCAAGTGAAACCTGCAATACTGTGAACCGAACGAGCTCGGCCGGTTCGGATTGAGACATTGCTGCAGCTCCGGCAAACATGAGTACAAGAGGCAGGCAAAGTCCATCATTCAGACCGCTTTCCACGCTTATGGTCTGTCTTATCCTTTCCGGAACTATCTTGCTCGAAACTACCGACTGGCCCAGCGCTGCATCGGTCGGAGCAAGGATTGCAGCTAAAAGCGCGCATTCCCAAATCGAAAACACACCGAGCACGAAAAATGCCGTAAACGCACCAACTAGAATAGTTACCGGGAGCCCGATGGTCAGCATTCGAGTGGCAAGTCCATAGTCTTTCTTAAGGCTGGAGGCATCAATGGCCGCTGCATCTGTAAACAAAACGAATATCAACGTCAATTCAGCCAGAAGGTGCACAAAAGAGTGTTCTATGGTTCCGCCGAATATGGCCGGTTGAAGCTTTGCGATCAGAAGCCCGGCAGCGGTGAAGATCATAGGCGGGGTGAGTACGCTCGACGCGATCTTCCTCGAGACAAGTGAATAAGCGAAAAAGAGGAAAGCAATGAGCAGGATCGCGGTCAGGTTCATGGTTCTTTCCTATTGGTTTGTTCCCTGTCGCGAACTCAGAGAAGTCCTCTTTCTTTAACCCGCAGATACGTTTCAAGGAGACTCGGAGCAAGGGTTTGGGTAGTCACATCCAATGCAAGACCGCCCAGGGATTCGACCTGCCTGAGCGCGGAATCTCGTTGAAGGATTATTTCTTCGGCAGCGGACTGAACAAAAACATCACCGATGTCCGAGGGAGGTTTGCTAACCGTAGCATGGAGATCCCGGTCTCCAATCGTGGCCACAAGCGGCAGATGTCTGGGTCTCA
>JABDKD010000253.1 GCA_013003215.1 Pyrinomonadaceae bacterium | reverse complement strand
TCCATACTCTGTTCGCGATACTTGCACTTTGTGCCATGGTCTCGGCCCAAGACCCTACTCCAACACCGGAATCGGACAAGCAGGTTCAGACAGTTTCTTATCTGAAGTCACGTATCGCGATGCGGATTGCAGATCCCGGCCTTAAGCGAGGGCGTGTAGGTGTCAAGATCGTTTCCGCGCGTGACGGAAGAACGATCTACGAGCGGAATGCGGAAGATTACTTCATTCCGGCCTCGAACATGAAGAGTTTTACGGTGGCGGCGGCGATTGAAAACCTTTCTCCTTCTTTCCGTTTCAAAACGAGCATTTACAGCCAGTCCGGGCCTGATTCGAATGGTGCGATACTCGGCGATCTAATCGTCTACGGACGTGGAGATCCGTCCTTTTCGGAGGCGTTTTCCGAAGGCGAGCCTTACAAACGAATCGATGAACTCGTAGATGCGATCGTCGGTGCAGGTGTGAAATCGGTTTCAGGCAGTTTGGTAGCTGACGAGACCTATTTCTCTTCAAAAGCGATCCCAAACGGTTGGGAATGGGACGATCTTCAGTGGTATTACGGCGCCGAGATTTCTCCATTGACAATCTTTGACAACACCATCGAGCTCAACGTTGGACCTTCAACTGTCGGGCAAAAATGCGTGGTTCAGACAAGACCGCTCAGCGGCATAGTAAGAATCGTAAATACAACTATGACGACTACTTCGCGCGAAAAGCGTAAGTTGCGCGTAACCAAACTGCTGGGACAAAACGTGATCGAGGTCGCCGGAACTATGCCGGAGAACGGCCGGCCATTTAAGGGCCGCGTTGCAGTCACGAATCCCGCCGAGCTGTTTGCAGAGGTGCTCGCAAAACGTCTGAGACTTAAGGGAGTCCAAATAAGGGTCGGAACGAAAGCCATCGATCTGCAGGGACGAAGCGGTACCAGGCTGCCCGTCGATTCGTATACGGAGGTCGCAAGCGTGTATTCGCCACCTTTGAGCATCATCGCTGCAAAAACAATGAAGCCCAGCCAGAACCTATATACAGAGCTTTTGCTTCGTGCGCTTGGAGAGTCCAGCAGGATCGATGACGATTCCGAAGCAGCTTCGGACAAGCTTGGAATGGACGCTGTTCAGGATCTTTTGAGGAAAGCAGGGGTCGCGCCCCGAAGCGTGATCCAGTATGACGGGAGCGGTCTTTCAAGGCACAACCTGATTACACCGGATTCGGCGGTGAAGCTCTATCAGTACATGAACCAAAGCCGAAACGGCCTAATCTGGCGTAATTCGCTCACTATAGGTGGTTTGGATGGAACTCTGCGAAACAGGTTCAAGGGGACATCCGCACAGGGAAATGTGCGGGGAAAGACAGGTACACTCGACCAGGTCTCTGCACTTTCCGGTTACGTCACATCTAAGTCCGGTGAGAAGTTCGTTTTCTCAATTCTTACAAACAACATTCCGAGCTCCGGTCTAAGACGCATGACCATCGACGATATCGTAAAGCTCTTGGCTGATTATGATGGGACACTCTAGAGGAATTGACGGAGTTGACAGAGTTGACGAGGTCAGCGAAGTTTGCAGAGTTGGCGAAGTTGGTCGAAACGGGGATTCAGTACGGGAAGCGGTAGCGCCCCGTAAACAACTTTCCCTCAGATTCTGTAGATCTAACGAGAAGTCGTCGTCGTTCTGCTTTCGGTCATGAAACGAACGGCTTTGGTTATCTTAAGCCGGACGAAGGCGACGGAATTCCGTATTCCCGATTCAAATTGGCGACCAAATAAAAACGGACCGAAGTTCATTTTGAACTCCGGTCCGTTTCTCAAATCCTGTAACTCAGTCAACTTCGTAAACTTAGCTAACTTAGTTAACTGTTCGTTCTTACCAGCCGCCGCCGTAGCCGCCGCCACCACCACCGTGTCCGCGACTTCTTTGTCCACGGTCTTCGCGGGGTCTCGCTTCGTTTACCACGATGTTGCGCCCTTCAAAATCTTCGCCGTTAAACTGCTCAATTGCAGCCTTGGCTTCTTCTTCCGTCGACATCTCGACGAAACCAAATCCTCTTGACCTACCGGTGTCACGATCTTCAATCACTCTTGCGGACTCGACGGTTCCAGCCTGTCCAAAAAAGTCTTGGAGGTCGTCACTCGTCAGATGGAAACTGAGGTTTCCAACATACAATTTGTTATTCATTTATCTTTTTTCTCTAAAATCGCAGCTAAGGAAGGCGGGCACTAAGCAAGAATCCGCGCGACGGGCCTAATTTACAATAAATCTATTAACTGCTAACTACTATCCTAACTCTCCTACCGAACCAAAGCCGTCGCGCCTTCTTTTTTCACGGATGCATCTATCGAGACACTACTGAGAGCAAAAACGTTAGTAATTATGCATGCTCAGTGCTATTTTCGCAAATCTTTTTTGACCCTCAAATGAATTCCTCAGTCGACTTAATGGAATAACTTTGAACAAAATCTGCATCTAAATTCTTGGAACAGTCGAATGTAATCCCAGAAGACGTAAGAGAGGAGAATACTAATGATTAAATCGCTCGTTTCCCGTTCCCTTCCGACCGAGGCTGTACATAGGGTTAAGACAATTGAGAAGGCCGCAGAGGCGAGACTCCCGACCGAGTTTGGAGAGTTTCGGATTGCCGGTTACAAATCGCGTACGAGCAATGAGGAGTTCATAGCGGTATACAAAGGAATTGTTTCTGAGAATACGGTTGCGCCGATAAGAATTCATTCACAGTGCCTTACGGGCGATGTTTTTCATTCTTCAAAATGCGACTGCGGACCGCAACTTCGCTTTGCGATGGAGACGATCGCAGAAACGGGATATGGAGCTGTTGTTTATCAGCATCAGGAAGGCCGCGGAATCGGGATAATCAACAAAATTAAGGCGTATTCCTTACAGGACGAAGGCGCCGACACAATCGAGGCGAATACCCGTCTTGGTCTCGAGGTAGATCTAAGGGAATACGGTCAATGCGTTGAGATCATTCGGGATCTTGGCTTTAAGAAAGTTCAGATGATGTCCAACAATCCGGAAAAGCTTAAAGCGGCTGAGGACGGAGGACTTGAGCTGGTTAACAGGATTCCGATCGAGTTTGAACCATCGGAAAACACGCAAGACTATTTGAGCGTAAAGAAGTTCCAGATGGGGCACCTTCTTGAGTTGGTAAGTTAGCAGGGTTGCCGAAGTTAACTAAGTTTGGCGGGCTCTTTTGGCCCGCCTTTTTTATCTTAAAACGCCGTTTCAATCATCGCGTAGCGATGTTGTGATTTTAGCCGTGATTCAGCGCGTAAGCGCAGACCACGGAACGTAACAAACACCAACCCCAGCGTCGCGTCAGCGACGCTGAAATCGCCCATATTCGATAAGAGAACCCGAGGGCACATCCCATACGCGAACTCCGTGCATCAAACCGTTACTATGCGCATGACTCGAATCAACTTTCTCGTGTTTTTGCTGGCTATCGTTGCCGGTTCGCTGACCTCAAGTATCTACCAAAGCTCTTTTGGCGAGATACAGGTAGAGCTACCCGAAACCAAATCAGCTTCGCCAATTGTTATTGTGCCGGAAAGCGAAAGCAATCCGATTATTCAAGGGGGCGGAGGTTGTGGTCGTAAATCTATCAACTAGCGATCGATATTTAACCGATTCTCAATCATCAATCACCTTTCGCGTTGCTCATTGCGGACAAGGATGTCCGCGCTCCACTTTTGTTGAGCATTCTCACGATCCGAGTCGGGACGCAAAAGGGAATTGAGCAATACTCAAAACCCTCTATTTTCCAACCATCAATCATCAATCTTTGATCGGTTTCAAAGAACAATCGCCCGTCTTAGACAAGTACTTTAACGCCTTCTTGTAGTAATACTTGGGGTTTGTCTCAAGGTACTTCGCATAAATCGGTTTATTTTCGCCCTTTAGGTACGAGGCTAGCGCAAGCGCATATCCCGCTGATTCTTCATCGATATATCCTTGCCTCGAAGCACGCCAGCCTTGAAACTGAGCGTTGGTGAACTGGTCGAAACTGAACACCGAATTCGCGGTAAAAATCCCCATCCCAAAAAAAACTGTCGCGAGATCGGTGAGAAACTCCTCCTCATCCTTTTTATCGTCTTTAACCAAATCGCTTCGAAGTTTTGCGTGAGCAAGTTCGTGGGCAATTGTTGCGACCATCGTCGTCGGGTTTCGAAGAAGTGCCTGATCAATCGCAATCTGATTCTTGCCGGCGTACCAGTAGTAGAGACCGCAAGCCTTGCTGCCTTCCATATCGGGTGTTGCGAGCGGATGGAAGTTTTCCTTTCCCTGGTCCGCAAAGACTTCAAGCACGACAGTTTCGTATTTAACATCCATAAAACCGCATACCGCTTTGAGGAATTCGCGTATCGATTCCTCTTTCGCGAAAATCAGTTCCGGGAAGGCTTTATTGTCCGGACGAATGATTTCGGCGTTCCGAAATGCATCCTCTCCAAACTCTTCGAGAAGCCAACCAAAGGATCCTTCGATCCATTTTTTGGATTTTTCGTCTACCGGACATGTTGGTGTAAAAAATGGCATACGTGTTGGGTTCAAAGTTCAAAATTCAAAGTTCAAAGTTCCGGAATTCTAATAAATGTTGACCATTGTCGTGCGTCATTTAAAAATCTCTGGACTGGTGCCCGCTTGAGTTCATGGTCCAAAGTAATCCAACGAGACACAATCAATTTTCAACCATCAATCATCAATCCACTTCATCTCCTTTATCCCTGTTCTATTTCTTTCTTAGAACAGAAAGCAGCTTCTCGTGGATTCCTCCGAAGCCTCCGTTCGACATGACAGCAACCACGTCGCCATCCTTCATTTCAGGCGTAAGATGTTCGACGATCTCGTCTGCGTCGGCAAAACTGAAAGATGGCTTACCCTGCAGTGCAATATCTTCGACCAGTTCCCGTGTGTCGAGCACCTTTCCCAGCTCGCTGGCTTTTGCTGTGTCATAGACTCCCGCGATGATCACATAATCGGCATACGCAAAAGCCTTGGCATAGGGCTCCTGGAAAACGGCAAGCCTCGAAGACCACGAACGCGGCTCAAAAACCGCAACCAGACGATTCTCCTCATATTTTTGCTTCAACGCCTTTAGCGTCTCTTCAACGGCGGTCGGGTGGTGCGCGAAGTCGTCAATTATGGTCACACCATTCTCAACACCGCGGATCTCAACCCTCCTCTTCACGGACTTAAAAGTACGCAGAGCCTCCTGGATTTTTTCTATCGGGATTCCCCAAGCATCAGCGGCAATTATCACGGCGAGACAATTCCGAACGTTAAATTCCCCGATCAAAGTTGTCTCAAACTCTCCCCAGTTCACGCCTTCCTTAAACACGGTAAACCGCATCAGATCGCCCGAGAAGTCTATGTACCGGGCCTGCCACTTCGCACCATCCTTGAGTCCAAACGTTTCAACGTTTGTGAAGAGCTTTCCTTCCATATCTTCTAGGACTTCGCCGACAACCGGCGAATCGATACCTGCGATCAGGTGGCCGTTTGAGGGCACTAGATTCATAAGACGTGAAAACTCGAACTTTATGTCGGTCATGTCCCGATAGATATCGGCGTGATCGAATTCGATGTTGTTGACGATCGCGATTTCGGGAAGGTAATGCATAAACTTCGGCTTCTTGTCGAAATACGCAGTGTCGTATTCGTCGCCTTCGATGATGAAATAGCCGCTATCGGTGACCCGAAAACTCGCACCAAAATCCTGCACTACACCGCCTACGAGAAACGAAGGATCGAGGCCGCCTACCTCGGCAACCCATGTCGCGATGCTCGTGGTAGTAGTTTTGCCGTGGGTTCCCGCTACGACCAGGGAATGCTTACCTCTTATAAAAAGGCGCTTGATCGTTTCGGCCTGTGAGTAATAAGCGAGTTTTCTATTGAGGAGTTCTTCGAGTTCAGGATTACCGCGGGAGATGGCGTTTCCGACGATTATCGAGTCCGCGCCGCAATCGAGATTCTCGGGCTTATACCCTTTCATGATCTCTATCCCCAATTCTTTAAGCTGGGTCGACATCGGCGGGTAAACGTTCTGATCCGAGCCCGTGACCTTATGGCCGCGCGCCTGCAGCATTCCGGCGAGCGACGCCATCGCCGTCCCGCATATTCCAATCAAGTGATAATGCATAGCTAAATCAAACTATGCATGATAGCAAAAGGTGTGGGTCAATGCTTGTAAGGACTGGTTGATAGGAAACTCTTACTTCGAAAACGGCAAATCAGAAGAGTTCATGTAGATTTCCGCTTCCATGTCCATAAAGCTCTCCGGCTTCCTGATCAGCTTCTTTGTTTCCAGATCACGATAGGTGACATTTTCAGCGACCGCTTTTCCTTTCTTGTCGTAGTAGCTCACGCGATTGACTATCACATCGCCAAGAAACGTACGCAATTCGCGGTCGATCTTTGCGGCCTTGCCGTTCGGATAATAGGTGTGAAAAACATATTGTGCCCAGTCGCCTGAAGGACTGGAATATGTGAAATTGACCTGGGTGATCCTTCCCTCTTTCTTCCAGATAAACGCTGTCGTATAGGACTCTCGTTCGTCCGTTTCGTAGGCGTGAGCTGATTCGTACGTCTTCCATTCCGGCTTCTCCGAATTGTTGTAGTCCGAAATATCGGCAACGACTGTGTCCGGTACGCCCTTTTTCTGCACGTCTTTCTGTACCGATTTTACATAGGCCCTGATCGGAGCAAGCTTCTTAGCCGTTTCCTGAATCCGCTTAGCCACATCGTGTTTGTTTTGGGCGGCCAAGGGGGAAGCCAGTAAAAGTGACGCGATGACTATTGAGAATAAAGTTCCAAGTTTCATGTTTCAAGTTCCGGGTTTGTTAATCTTCTAAGCCGTATTTTGAACGAAGACGATCGGAGAATTTGCAGAAGTGCTAACAGGGATTGAAGAGGATTGATGATTGAGAATTGATGGTTGAGAATTTGGTTTTGAACTTGGCATCTGCAAGAGTAGTGAGCATCTTCCATTCTCAATCATCAACCATCAATCTCCTTCATCCCTGTTCCAGTACTGTTTCTCAATCTCCCGGCAGGTCGCTACCGCTCCCTGTACTGAAGGCGCGCCACTCTTGCACTTTCCCGCCGTCCCGCTCTCACTCGTTCTTTCCTACGTTCCTACTTTCCTTCTCTCCTTCTTTCCTTCTTTCCTTCTCTCCCTCTCCTGCACACCTACGCTCCCGCGTTCACTTTAAAGCCGTACGAATCCGCTCCACTGCACCCTCAAGGATCCCGTCTTTCCTGGCCACACAGATACGCATATAGTTGTCCCAGCGGTCACTGTCAGCAAATGCTGCGCCCGGGGTGCCGGCTACTTCTGCTTTTGCCATCAACATCTCATTGAACTTGATAGCGTCATTATTGCCTTCCGGAATGCGTGTCCACAAATAGAACCCGGAACCCGAGTCATAGGTTTTGAAACCAAGCTCGGCTAGTGAATTTGTGACAAAGTCCCGCTTCTTTCTAAATTTCTCGCGAAGCTCGTCATAGTAGTTCTCGCGGGACATAAGAACCCGTGAAAGTGCAGCCTGCAAAGGAGTTACCGGACACACATAGACTACATTCACAGCATTATTGACCTTCGAAAGGAGTTTCGAATCGCCATAGGCATACCCGAGGCGCCAGCCTGATATATTCCAGGATTTTGAAAAGGAATTAACCGTTATGGTCCGCTCCCACATGTCCGGCAACTTCGCTATCGGTGTATGCGGTGTATCTCCCATCACATAGTGTTCATAGACCTCGTCTGACACTACGAGCAGGTCAAGCTCTTTTGCTACGTGAGCGATCACTTCGAGTTCCGCTTGCGTGAGCACTTTTCCGGATGGATTCGCCGGCGAACAAACGATGATCATAGACAAAGGAAATTCCTTGCGGTCTTTGAGCTGTCTGCAGTGCATGAGGAGCAAATCACCATCGAAAATTAACTCGTCATCCTGTTCGACCACCTCGGTCTTGCCGCCGAACTCTTCGATGATCCGCCGGTGATATGGATAATAGGGTTCGAATACAAGAGCCGCCTTTCCGCGCAAGTAACTCTGCGCGATTCCGATCAAAGCTCCGGTTCCGCCGGTCGTTACCATCAACTCCACGGGCTTCTTATCGACATCGATATCGATGCCGTTGTACTTCTTTATCTTTTCCGCAACCGCAGTCCGCAAGCCCGCGTCTCCCTCGCTACCGCCATAGTGGTTCTGACTCGCCGCGATAATGTCCGCGGCCTCTTTCGCCAGTTGGGGGTCGATGGGAAGTTCCGATTGGCCCTGGACCAGATTTCCGGCGGGCGGTACCAGCCGCGTAATAGCACGAATATCCGGTTTGACCTTCTTTGATTTAGCTTCTGTCATAGAGATTCAAGGTAGCAAAGAAAGGCGCAATGGACAATGGAGAGTCAATGGATAATTGATAATTGATAATTGATAATTTTTGCGCTGGTCTTTCGTACTCCAAGTCACCTGACTACTCGAGCAATTGCGAGTCGGATTGATTTATCCGTTGTCCATTTTCCATTGTTCATTGTCCATTTTTATTGGCCCATTTTTGATAAGATAACTGAGTGAGCAATACCCTTCCTCCATCGTTAAAGCCGGGCTGGATCGGCGGTCACTTTTTTAAGTTCCGCAGGCGGCCGACGGAATTCCTTACCGAACTGGCTTCGTTGGGAGATATCACCTATATGCGGATGCACAGGCATCCGAGCTACTTCCTCAATCACCCTGATCTGATCCGGGACCTACTGGTCACGAGTCATTCCAAATTCCACAAGGGTCTCGCACTGCAACGCGCGAAACCCCTGTTAGGCGAAGGGCTGCTAACCAACGAAGGTGAATCACACCTGCGGCAGCGGCGAATGATTCAACCGGCTTTTCACCGAAAGCGTATTGCCGAGTACGCCAAATCGATGTCTTTTTACGCGGATCGAATGGCGAGCTCATGGACCGGTGGTGAAGAAGTGGAAATCGACAAGGAAATGACTCGTCTCACCCTTGAAATTGTAGGCAAGACTTTATTTAACGCGGAAGTTGATAAGGACGCGAAGGATGTTGGTGAGGCAATGACCGAGTTGATGAACCTCTTCAATTTCCTCCTTGTCCCTTTTTCAGACGTCTTGCAAAAGCTCCCTATTCCACCGGCAAAGAGATGCCGTGACGCCCAAAAGAACCTCGATCGGGTAATCTACTCGATCATCAATGAACGCCGAAAATCGGGGAACGACGAAGGCGATCTTCTTTCGATGCTGCTTCTCGCCCAGGATGAGGACGACGGCGGTTCTATGGACGACAAACAGGTTCGCGATGAAGCACTGACACTTTTTATCGCGGGACACGAAACCACCGCGAACGCCCTTATATTCACCTGGTACCTGCTTTCGGAGCATCCCGATAAAGAGACAAAACTCAATGAGGAACTCGAACAGGTTTTGGGCGGCAGGGTTCCGGGTTTTGAAGATGTTCCCAAATTGAAGTACACCGAAGCCGTAATTGCCGAATCGATGCGTCTCTACCCGCCCGCCTGGGCGATGGGCCGCCTTGCAATCGAAAAGCACAGATTCGGTGAATATGACATCCCTGAAAACGCACTCGTTCTGATAAGCCCTTTCACAATTCAAAGGGACGAACGCTTTTGGAATAAACCGGATGAGTTCATTCCGGAGCGATGGGCGGAGAAATCTATCAAGCAGGCGGGACAGGAATTCATATTCATACCGTTTAGCCGGGGAGTGAGGAGTTGTATCGGAGAGAGCTTTGCTTGGATGGAACTGGTGCTTGTTGTGGCGACAATCGCGCAAAAATGGAAGCTTCGCATGGTGCCGGAGCAAAAGTTCGGACTGAGTCCAGTTATGACTCTGAGGCCCAAATATGGGATGCGCATGCAAACGCGAAGGCGCTAACATTTACCATTACTCGGGGAAGATGTTCATTCCGCAGTACAGGGAGCAGTAGCGACCTGCATGGAGACCACCGATTGGCCGCGGTCGAAAGAGTGAACCGTCCTGTACCTGCCGTAAGCGAGTTGTAGATTTGCCTACGGAACCAGAGGTCGCTACTGCTCCCTGTACTGTAGCTGCCCTTTCCTAGTCAATGGACAATCAAATGATGATTTTAAGAACAGACGAGAACCGATTTCAGAACCTGCCGGACTACCCGTACAGCCCCAACTACCTGCAGTTTGGCGAAGCGAGGATGCATTACGTCGACGAAAATAGAGGATCTGGTGATACGGTGCTGATGCTTCACGGTGAACCGTCGTGGAGTTTTCTCTACCGAAAAATGATCCCGATCGTAAATGATGAGGGGCATCGTGTGGTTGCTCCGGATCTGATAGGTTTCGGCAAATCGGACAAGTTTGCCGATCGGGATGACTATACTTACCAGATGCATGTCGACAGCATTGTTAGCCTGATCGAGAATCTGGACCTAAACAACATCACCCTGATGTGCCAGGACTGGGGCGGACTCATCGGATTGCGGGTCGCTGCCGAGTATCCGGACCGTTTCTCCAGAATTGTCGCAGCCAACACCTTTCTGCCAACGGGAGACGAAAAAGTCCCGGCAGCTTTTAAGGCATGGCTAAAGTTCTCACAGGTCACACCGTTTTTCCCGGTAGGCAAACTTGTAAGTAAGGGATGCGCGACAAAACTTTCAAAAGAAGTGATCAAGGCGTATGACGCACCGTTTCCCGATAAGTCCTACAAAGCAGGGGCGCGGCATTTTCCAGCTCTCGTCCCGATCACGCCCGACAACCCGGCTTCCGAGGCCAACAGAGAGGCTTGGAAGGTTCTTCATGAATGGAAGAAGCCGTTCCTCACCGCGTTTAGTGATAAAGACCCGATAACACGCGGAGGCGACAAGATCCTGCGTCGGCGCATCCCCGGTGCGAAGGGACAGGCGCACTTTACTATTGAAGGCGGCGGTCATTTTCTGCAGGAAGACAAGGGAGAGGAACTGGCTGAGGTCATTGTGAATTTTATTCGTAGCAGCTGAGAAAGGATTCTGTTTGGATTCGGGCTTGCCCGATATGCCGTGCAAAGCGCGGCCCTAAACGAATGCCGTAAATCGAAAATGATCACGCGTTGAGATTCTCAAAATTCACAGCGCTAAAAGCGCGACGGTAAGCCCAAATCGCTGTCCTTACAAGCGGTTTTCGGTGTAGTACCTCAATGATTGCAATTCTTAAAAGCGCTGAAAGCGCTACGGGAACATAGCCAGTGGTAAGCGCGAAGCGCGCAGCCTATGGTTAGTCGCACCACATGACGTTAGACCCTGAAGGGGTCCCAGAGCAGATATTTCGGGCCATATTCAATTCAGGCTTCATCCCCAAGGTGATTAGTTCCTCTTTAAACGAGGTCTCAGATAATCTCGCTGTATAGGTGAACATATCTTTGTTGAAAGAGGGCTTGATACATTGGCCTTCTTTCTTTTGTAGAGAAAACGGCGTGATCATTGAGACTTGTGAGTGTCGACGGTATGGTGAGGTGCCTTCCTTAAGCGAAAAATTGCGTGGATATTAAAACGGGCCCCTTGAGGGCCCAAGTGGATATTAAAACGGGCCCCTTGAGGGCCCAAGATTCTTTCGTTATCTGACCAGAGGCTGCGGCCTAACGGCCTTACCACTGGCTATGTTCTCATCGCGCTTTCAGCGCTGATGAGGAAGGCATCCATGTCATTGTCATTCCAGGAACTTAGAAATTCGTAATACGGGCTCCTTCAGAGCTAAAATCTATTTCGTCTCATTGTTCCAGATGCTGCGCCTTCTCGCCTTCACGCCTCCACGCCTTCACGCCTTCAC
>JABDKD010000250.1 GCA_013003215.1 Pyrinomonadaceae bacterium | reverse complement strand
GAGCTGAGGGTCATTGAAGATCGGATCAAGGCTCATTTGACCTGCTCCCAGCCACTCAAAAAGACCTTCTTTTTGAGATCGCCGAATTTCGACTCGGCCTCGTTCTTTGTGTTTGCGGGAATGAGCTCGTTGGTGAGGGGTGATTTTCGGCCCGTGCTGAAGTCGGTGTAGTAAACGACGTACGCAGGATAGTCGCCGGTTACCTGTTTGTTGGTCTTCCAAATGAGGATCTTCCGGACCATCTGCTTTGTCCCGACCTCTTTGGTATAGACCTCCCGTTTCAGGATTTCCGATTTCGGCAGATCGAGATCGGCGACCTTCTTCTTGATATCGTCAACCGGCACGAGCTCCGACACCTGTTTGACCGAGGTCTCATCTTTGTTCGGTTTCTTGTCATCGCGAAGCCGTTTGAATCTAGGAGCGATAATGCTCACGAAAGGCATGCGACGCACAGCCGAATACTCTCCGTTCGAATACGAGAGAACCATCCGGTTGATCGGCCCGCCACGGCCCTTCTCTGAAATCAGATCGAGAAATTTCATCTCGACCACCAATTCCGGCTTAACCATCTCGTACGCGATATGAGCGGAGCTCACCTCAACGTAATCGGACGGCACCACTAGTTTTTTGAGTTTCTTGAGCAGTTCGATGCGTTCTTCATCGGTAAAACCGCCGCCAATCTTCGCCATCGTCTGGTAACTGCCGTCGTCTCGCACCAATCCAACAAGTAGGTCGTGCAGCATTCCCGATCTTTCATTCGGACTGTCCGAAAAACCAAGAACGACGCAGTCAATCGTGTGCACAGGCTTTATTTTGAACCATCCGACCTGCTCGTTTCTTACTACAAGCCCTTCGGATCCGTCGCCCTCGACCCAGTCTTTGTAGATGTTCTCGATCTCTTTGCGAGAGCCGGTAGTCTTGAAATCGACAACCAAAACGAGATTCCCTTTTTTGACTATCTCGGTGAGCTTTCTAAATACCTCTACCGCCTCGCGCGGTTCTTCATCATCGATACTAATAATGTCAAAAAGAGCGATCTGGAGTTTTTTTAAGTCTTCCGCTTTCTTTGGGTTACGGGCTATACGGATAACATCGTGTACCCGTTCCCGCTTGTCGGTTTTTATGTGAAGTTCACCGGCAAAACATGCCTTTTTGACCTTCGCATCCTTTAGATGTTTGGCAAGTTCCGCAAAAGCCGGCAGGCCCGCACGAACTGTGCCTCCGGGGTTTACCGATATCACCGACTTACCATCATAAAACAAGAGGCAGAACTCACCATCGACTTTTCGTGAAACAGCATAGCCGTCAAGATTCGGTATCTTCTCCTCAATCCGCGGAGCCTCGAGCGGGGTCATGAGGCCGGACATTCGGCGTTTGTAGTCCTGAGCTTTCGCGTGAAGCGTAAGATCCTCAAGTGCCGTCGAGGGACCGATCAGGTACTTGCCGGTCTTCTTTGAAAACTTCTTTTTGTCGAAGGCGATATTCATTCGGGCAGCTTGAGCTCCAGGTTAGAAAGATGCAGGAGAAGACAATAGCTGTCCCCGTCAATTCGTCCTTCAAGGAAACCGCGGAAGCCTTTGCCGCCGCGCTGGAAGATGAGAGGCTCGTTACCTTTCTTGCCACCGCCGACCAGCATCAGGGATTCCTTGTCGTGGAGTTCCTTCGCGATTTCGAAAAGAAAATCCCACGTCAGTCCGTTTGTGTGAATGATCTGCTTGGTATCGGTAAAAACAAACTTTCGAACCGCGTCTTTTTTCTTTATAAGGCGTCCGGTCCAGGGTATCGGCACATCGGTGTTCACATTCTGGAACTTGACTTCGCGCGGCTTCCGGTCTTTTTCCTCACCTTCCGTATCAATCGATACTTCTTCTTCTTTTACATGGAAAACGATCTTGTTGTTATTCGTGTAAACACGGCTGGTTTCCGTCAAATAGCGCCCGAAGGCCTCCACGTCAATTTCGGGATCGTCCTTGACGATGTCATCGGCGAGTTCATCGAGTTCGTAAGCATCGGTTAGTCCCTGTTGGTGAACCGTTGATTTCAGGAGCCGTACGTTGTGCGTGAGTTTCCCGTCCTCGTCGATGTACTTGACGTTTCTTTGGCGTCCGACCGTTTCGATCGATACCTGCGCGTCGCGTTTTTTCTTGTTGGCTAGATTAATCGGCACGGAGAATAATTTAGCACAACCTACGGGGAGTGCGGGAAAGCGAGAGTGCGAGATAGCGGAAAAATGTGCAGGTGGGCAGGTGAGAAGGTGAGAAGGTGAGAAGGTGAGAAGGTGGAATCTATTGCGCTCCAGCTTAGAATTCAAATACTGCTACCGGAATGGAGCGCGGACATCCTGTCCGCCCGAGCGAAGCGAGGAGCCTAACGTGGAACAAGTCCAACACGTAGCGCCACGCAGGGCATGTCGGGCAAGCCCACGCTAAACGACCTGGTCAATGTTCAATGAAAAAGGGCCGCCGATTTCTCGACAGCCCGTTTTCTTGTCAGTCTTTTTCGCTTCGCTCATTGCAGGCGGGTCGCCTGCGCTCCAGTCCAAGAAACGCTCAGACCTCAGCACTCAGGCCTCAGACCTCAACACTCAGACCTCAGCACTCAGGCCTCAGGCCTCACGCCTCAGTACTATCGCGTAAGGTCATACTCCCGTAGTCTGCGATAGAGCGTCGAGGGCGAGATACCAAGCAATTCCGCGGTCTTTCCACGATGCCAGCCCGTCTGCTCTAGCGCGTTAATGATCTGCTGCTTTTCAACATCGCGAAGATTCGTCGGCGACGGTGAGTTCTGGAAATTGCTTGCCGGCTGTTCCATCTGCGGCTGCGCGTAGTTAACCGATACATTCGGCTGTTCGGTATTGAAAACAACCTCCGGCGGCAGCTCGCGATTTGTTATCACGCCGTTATCCGCGAGGAGTATTCCGCGCTCAAGAGTGTTGCGAAGCTGTCGAACGTTTCCCGTCCATGAAAACTCGCGCAATGATTCCACCGCCTCGTCTGCCAGCTGCGGGGCGTTGGGACCGGCGATCTGGTTCAAAAGGTGCTCGGCTAGGGGCACGATGTCTTCCTTTCGCTCGCGCAGCGGCGGAATGTTTATCTCAAAGCTGTTGATTCGATAGAGGAGATCTGCACGGAAGACTCCTTCCGAGATCGAGGTGTTCGGATCACGGTTGGTAGCCGCAACAAGTCTTACGTCGACCTCGACCTTCTTTACACCGCCGACTCTAAAGAAAGAACGCGTTTCAAGCGCACGCAAAAGCTTCGACTGCAGCGGTGCGGGCATCTCCATCACCTCGTCAAGGAAAAGCGTTCCTTTGTCGGCAATCTCAAAAAGACCCAGCTTTTGTTGTTTGGCACCGGAAAATGCACCGGCCTCGTGTCCAAACAGCTCGCTTTCGAGCAGAGAATCCTGCAAAGCCGCGCAGTTCAGATCGATAAAAGTGGATTCCGAACGCGAGCTCAGACGGTGTATTGCCTGTGCTATCAATTCTTTACCGGTACCCGACTCACCGGTTACGAGTACCGAAGTTTCTGATGGGGCGACACGTTGAACAAGCCTCAGAACTTCTTTCATCTGCGGTGACTCCGCGATGATCTCGGGCATGTTTTCGTTTTTGCGGTTGATCTGCGCTTTCAACCGCTGGTTGTCGATTCGGAGCGCTTGTTTTTCAGCGGCCTGCGTGACCAAAACCGAAAGCTCGGTAATCCGGTACGGCTTCGTGAGATAGTCATACGCACCGAGTTTCATCGCTTCGATCGCGGTCTCAACAGTCGCCTGACCCGTCAGCATGATTACTTCGGGCGGATTCTGCATGCTCTCGCGGACCCGTCTCAACAACTCCATGCCGTCCATGACGGGCATATCGATATCGCTCAGAAGCACATCGTAGTCTTTCTCCTCGAGATGACCCCAGGCCTGTTCGCCGTTAGTGGCTATATCGACCTCGTGGCCTTGCCGGGTCAGCTCTTTTTGCACGACGAGGCGCAGGTTTTTTTCATCGTCTACAACTAGTATCTTTGCCATATGTTTTCTGCCTTATGAGCTTTTGGGGGTTGCTCCTGGGGGTTGCTCCTTATGAGTTAAGCGGGAGTGAAATTGTAAATGTCGTGCCCTTGCCGAGGTTGGAACGAACGCTGAGACGTCCTTCGTGATCGGTGATGATTCCGTAACACACGGCCAAGCCGAGTCCCGTTCCTTTTCCGACCTCTTTCGTGGTGAAGAATGGCTCGAATATCTTCGAAATGTCCTCCTGGCTGATGCCGATTCCCGTATCGGAAACTTCGATCATCGCCCGGTTTCTGCGTTTCGCAGCATAGAAGGAAAGAGTTCCGCCCTCGGGCATAGCATCGATAGCGTTGGTCGCAAGCGCAATAATTGCCTGCTGAATCTGGCCCTCGTCTGCGGTTACTAATGGAAGGTCCTCTCGCACGTCGATTTCAAACTTGATGTTTTCGCCTCGGTTTTGATGAGAAAGCAGGTTTACCGAAGACTCGATAACCGCAGCAATATCGACTTCGTGCCGGTTTCCTGTACGTACACGGCTGAAATCGAGGAGACCGTTTGTGATCGATTTGCATCGGAAAGCCTCGCTGCGGATCAGGCCGAGATACTCCTTCAAGTCTTCAACTTCTTCCGAATCTCCGTATGCACCTTCCTCGACCCTTGACTCAAGTGCCTCGGCGCATGCAGAGATAGTTGCAAGCGGATTGTTTATCTCGTGAACGACTCCTGAAGCGAGTCGCCCGATCGCGGCCAGTTTTTCGGCACGCCCGACCGCGTGAATCGCCTCGACACGCATCGTCACGTCTTCACCGACTGTGATCACGTGTCTGACCAACCCTTGCTCATCGAGCATCGGGACTTTGCTTACGAGCCAATATCTTGTATTCCCTTCATCATCCGTCGTCTGTTGTTCGATCCGTTCGATCTCGCCGGTCTTGAATGCTCTCTCAAATTCGCCGCTGAGTTTCCCTTCAGGATATTTGGACAGGACTTCGAACACGTTTCGGCCGATAACGGAGTCCCGCGGCATTCCCTGAATCCCAACTTCGCGGTGACGGTTCCACATCACGATGTTGTAATCGCTATCGATTACATACAGCGAGACAGGCAGTGCGTCTAGAACCTCTTCTGTAAACTTTCGGTGTTCTTCCTTCGCCTGGTGGATCGACGAATCCATTGCGGACTCGTAATGTGCAGTCAGACTAAGACTCAAGGCGATCATCTGCGTTGCTGAATCAACAAGCTTTCGACGGCTTTCGTCCAGCTCATCGACATCTTCGAGCCCGACAATTACGGCGCCCTTGACCCCGCCTTCCAGGTGAATCGGTGAGACATACTCGCAGGTATGGCGATTCCCGTCTACGAATAACTCTGCTTCGTTCGATTCGACGAAGGAAACCCGCGAGGGAAGCAAGCTCACCCAATTCTGGAATCTCTTTCGATTGAGGCCTTTCTGCTTAATCTCACCATTCGAATCAAAAACAGCACAAACGAGACCAATATGATCAAGCTCGACAGCTACTGTGCATGTGCGAACACCAAATTCCGCAATCAATGCTTCCGCTGCAGTCGTAGCAATCTTTTTCGGATGGATTGCAAACAGCAGCCTTTTGCCCAGGCCTGACATGAACTCCAGACTGCTCGCGTGGAGTCCTCCCGCCCACTGTTTTGCGGATGTATTGGTATCTTGTTTATCGACAGATATCATTTAGCTTGGATTTACTGACAAACCGGGGAATTGATTTGTCATCGGAGAAAGGTGAGATCGGCTGTATTTATAGGCTAGAAGTACAACAACTCCTATCTTTTGATTAAAAACAATTTTAAACACTTTGTCAAAAGTTTTAACACCTTAATTGGTGGTCAATTTGACAGATTTACCAATCTGTTGAAAAATCAGGCAGTCCGGCTATGAAAGCACACACCTCAAACCTAAGTAAATCAATAGTTTACCGTATTGCAGCCTTCGGTCTGGTGATGCTTTTCGCGGTGAACTCCAACGGACAGGAAATTGTCGATAAAACTGTTGCCACCGTCTCGGATGGTGTCAGAACGGAATTGATCACATTTTCAGACCTGAATTGGCAATTGGCACTGGTGCCCGGAATAGAGCTCCAACCCGCAAGTTCCGATGACCTGAATCAGGCATTACAGCTCGTTATCCGTCAACGACTGATTGCCTTGGAAGCAGAACGGCTACCAAGCGCGGAACCCACGAAGGAAGAGGTCGACAACGAGATTAATCGAATCCTTGCGGGCTTTCCATCAATCGCGGATTTTGTCAGACGGCTCAGATCGGTCGGCTTTTCTTCGGTCGATGATGAGAACTTCCAGCGAATGATGAAGCAGAGGGTGGCAATTGAGAAATACCTGGATTTCAGGTTCCGTTCTTTCGTTGTGATAACTCCCGATGCAGAGACCAATTACTATCAGACGGTTTTTGTGCCCGACTTTAAACGACGTAACCCCGGAATTGTGGTGCCGGAGATCGAAACAGTAAGGGCGCGCATCAATCAAATCCTGACCGAGCAAAAAGTTGAAACCGACATCGAGGGCTTTCTGGATAACGCCCGCGCGCGGGCGGAGATAGTAATTTTGAATGAAGTCTGATTATAAATGGACAATTTCTTGAGTTTAGAGATCAGAGTTCAGAGTTCAGAGATGGAGTATAGAATTACGCCTTTAGGCGCGACATTCCGAATCCTGAATTCCTTTGCCGGCGCGTAGCGACCGAAAGTCCGCTAGCCGTGGTCTTCAGGCCACGGACTTGATCAAACAAAATTTTTCGTCGCGTAGCGGCGACAGAGGACAATTCTTGAGTTTAGAGATCAGGGTTTAGAGAACAGAGATGGAGTGTGTAGAGTTACGCCTTTAGGCGTGAACATTTCGAATCCGTTTACATATTGAACCCTAAATTCGATCTTGGAACTTGGAACTTGAAACTTGAAACCTGGAACTTGGAACCCCAATAAACCAGATGCAGATCCTCGAAGACAATCTCGAAGGTGCCGACATACAAGAACTTCTTCGGCTTCACATTGCAGAAGCAAACGAACATTCTCCGCCTGAGAGTGTGCATGCACTTGATATTGAGGGACTTAAGGAACCTGATATCACCTTTTGGACTCTCCGTGAAGGCAACCAGCTATTGGGCTGCGGCGCAATGAAGGAAATAGACGCGGAGACCGGTGAGGTAAAATCGATGCGCACTCATCCCGATCACCTGCGAAAAGGCATAGGACGAAAGATGCTCGAGCATCTTCTGGACACCGCCACATCACGCGGTTACAAAGAGGTTTATCTCGAAACGGGTTCGATGGAAATCTACATCCCGGCCAGAAGGCTCTATGAACGTTATGGATTTGAGTACTGCGAACCTTTCGCGGATTATGTAGAAGATCCGAATAGCATGCATATGAGACTTGTGCTGAGTGGTGAGTGCTGAATCGAATAACACGAATGACTCCTGGTCAATGGTCAATGGTCAATGGTCAATGGTCAATGAAGAACTATGATGGAACTCTTTACAATTGAGAATCTCGGAAATCTCGGGGTACTGCTTTTCCTACAGGCGGTGTTAGGTTTCGACAACCTTCTCTACATTTCGATCGAATCGAAACGGGCTCCCAAGAAAAGCCAAGCCTCAGTGCGTCGAAATGGAATCCTGATAGCCATCGGCCTTAGGATCGTGCTGCTCTATGTGATGGTGAAGCTAATCTCGGTTCTAACTGAGCCGTTCTTCAGTATTCATTGGAAGGGAGTAATTGAAGGAAGCTTTAACTTTTCGACAATCGTCTTTCTGTTCGGCGGCGTTTTCATCATGTATACCGCGGTGAAAGAGATTACTCACCTGCTTACTGTTGAAGACCTTCAGCATGAAGGAGAAGACAAATCGAAGAAGACGGCGGCCCAGGTAATAATGCTGATCGTCTTTATGAACCTCATCTTCTCCTTCGACTCGATTTTGTCAGCTCTGGCGATTACTGATGTTTTCGTCGTTCTTGCGATCGCGATTATCTCCTCGGGCCTGGCGATGCTGCTTTTGGCGGACCGGGTCTCAGAGTTTATTGAAAGAAACCGAAAATATGAGGTTTTGGGACTGTTTATTTTGCTGATTGTTGGTGTGGTGCTGCTCGGCGAAGGCGGGCACGTCGCGCATCTGAAGCTGTTTGGATATCCCATTGAGGCAATGTCCAAGACGACGTTTTATTTCTCAATCGCTGTTTTGGTGGTGGTTGATATCATTCAGTCCGGCTTTCAGAGGAAATTGGATTTCGAGAAATTACGCAAACCCGTGCGCAGTGACCATTGACCATTGACCATTGACCATTGACCAAGAAGATTTTTTAACCGTTAGAGCCGCGAAAGCACGACTGTAGACGACGGATCGTCCATTATCAATTATCCAATTATTTCGTACGGCATGTCGGGCAAGCCCGACACTGAAGAGTATTCGGAAATCATCGCTTCAATCTTTGGCAATTCATGGGTTCCGATAAAGCAAACGAAAGACGAAGACGATTCAAAAGAGACGAAAGAGAGTTGCGTGAGATTGTCAACGGATGGGAACTTATCCCTGGGACGCCGGATGATGAGTTCGACTGCCTCGTTCATCACCTTCTTAGCTGGCTGGGATCGGAAAAGAAAGAACGAGAAATTGTTGTTGCCTTATCGGATGAACTCGAATCCCATTTCGGTTTCTCAAGGGTCTCAAAACGAGACACGGGAAAAATGGTGAATTCAGTTTGTGAATGGTGGGGCAGCCGTGACGAGATCGCTACTAATTAGGAACATTTATTCTGCCCTTACAGGGCTAAAATCTTTATATTGAATGATTACCAGCTGCTGCGACCTTCAGCGTTCGGATTTAGGTACCATTTCGTAATAACTTTTTCGCTTCGCTCATTGCGGGCAGGATGCCCGCGCTCCTTTTCGTTGTCGATTCAAAAGGAGGCGATTTGGGGATCTAGATCTAAGATCCTTACCGCCATGTTTAGAGCCGTACTCTGCACGGCATGTCGGGCAAGCCCGCCTCTAAACATCGGATTGTCCATTTTCCATTGTCCATTTTGACAGTCTTCAGCCCTAAGTCATCCGTCCTCAGCAATGAGCTTCACTTTCGACTCCTTGAGCATCTGCAGGTGTTCTTCATTTACGTCAGGATATTTCAGATCAAGCGATTCGAGCGTCTGGCAAATAACTTCCGAAACAGCGAGCCGTGTATACCATTTAAAGTCAGCAGGTATTACGTACCACGGGGCACGGTCGGTTGAGGTCGCACCGATAGCTTCCCTGTAGGCGGTCTGGTAGTCCTCCCAGTGTCCCCTTTCTCTGACGTCAGCCGCCGAGAACTTCCAGTTCTTCTCGGGCGTATCGATCCGTGAAATGAAGCGGCGCTTCTGTTCCTCTTTTGAAACGTTGAGATAAAACTTTATTATCGTCGTCCCATTTTCGCTGAGATAGCGCTCGTAATTTCGTATTTGTTCAAAACGTTTCTGCCAGAGATCGGGATCGTTCTTTATCTCTTCCGGTAATGGTGACGACTCGATTATCGCCTTGTGGACGCGTACGACGAGGACATCTTCGTAATATGAGCGATTGAAGATACCGATCCGGCCGCGCTCCGGTGCCGCTTTCATACAACGCCAGAGATACCCGTGGTCGAGTTCTTCCGCTGATGGCTTCTTGAACGAGAAGACCTGTGTTCCCTGAGGATTAACGCCGCTCATGACGTGCTTGATCGCCCCGTCCTTTCCCGCAGCGTCCATCGCCTGAAATATCACGAGCAACGAGTGTTTGTTGTCCGCATACATAACCGCCTGCAACTTACGCAAGCGCTTGATATTACTCTTCAGATGTTTCTTGGCCTGTTTTTTCCCTGTATAATCGCCCGTAAAGTCAGTGGGGTGTTCATTTAGATCAAGAACGCGTTTTTCCGGGATCCGAAATCTGTCAATGTCCATGCGGTGTATTACAGCAAAGAGGATGTGAGTTGGCAATTCTTTGGTTGTTTGGAGTGTAAGAATGGAGGTGTCCAGGCGGGCAGGCAAATCCTCGATCATCCTAATCCCAAAAGTCTCTGTGCCTCTGTGGCAAGAACCTACCGGAGGATTTATTGCCTGTGAAACAATCTGCTGTGTCGTTTCGTTCCTTTTACACGACGATACAAAGGAATTAGTTTATGATGTACGTCTGTCCGGTGTTAAACAGTCAATACAAAAATTAGATGAATATAGGAATTACAGTTTATCCAACCTATGGCGGTAGCGGCATCGTCGGCTCCGAGATCGGAAGTTCCCTCGCCGAAAACGGCCACAACGTCCATTTCATATCGTCATCACTTCCGACGAGGCTTACGGAACTAAACGAACGGGTGCAATTTCATGAAGTGGAAATGATGAATTATCCGCTTTTTGAGCATCAGCCTTACAGCCTCGCGCTCGCAACAAAACTCGCGACTGTAGCCCGTGCCGAGAACCTCGACCTCCTGCACATGCATTACGCAATCCCTCACTCTATTTCAGCGATACTTGCAAGGGAGTCTTTGAAATCGAAATTCTATCTTCCTGTGATAACAACACTTCACGGAACTGACATCACCCTCGTCGGAGCGGACCGAAGTTATCTTCCGATCACAAAGTACGCACTTCAGGAGTCTGACGGTGTTACAGCTGTTTCGAGGTTTTTGAAACAGGCAACCATCGAAACTTTTGATTTCGATGAGATCGAGGTTATTCCGAACTTTATTTGTCCAAATCACTACAAACGGAATTTTGACTCCCCATTGCGTGAAGAGCTTGCCGGCAATGGCTCCAAGTTGATGATGCACGTTTCGAATTTCAGACCGGTCAAGCGACCTCTGGACTGCATCGAAATACTTGCAAAAGTCCGTGAACAGGACAAAAACGCCAGGCTTGTAATGGTGGGTGATGGTCCTGAGAGATCCGCTTGTGAATACAGGGCAGAACAACTTGGGGTAACGGAATTCGTTTGTTTCCCCGGCAAGAAAGACAATATCGCGGACTATCTCGCCGTTGCGGATCTGTTTTTACTCCCTTCGGAATCGGAGTCCTTTGGACTGGCGGCCCTTGAAGCTCAGGCTTGTGAAGTACCGGTGATCGCGTCTCGTGTCGGCGGAATCCCAGAGGTCGTAACTGATCGCGAGACGGGCTTTTTGAGTGATATCGGGGATATCGAGAAAATGAGCTCAGACGTGGTCGCATTGCTTCGTGATGAAGAAATGAGAGAGGAGTTCGGCAGACGTTCGCGTGAATACGCGGTCGAACGGTATCATGCCGATAAGATCATTCCGAAATACGTCTCATTCTACGAAAAAGTCCTAGGGAGAAGATCTGCAAATGCCTGATAACTCTACAGATACGCCGAATAGCTGGTGGACGCTGGTCTACGTGCTCGTACTCGCATTCGCAATTGCCGTGATCCTGTCGCTTGCTGCGTTTTCCTGGTTTTTCTCCCTTTAAGTTTAGCTTTTACAATTCTTTACAATTCTACTTCAACTTCCTGCTGTATTCTCACGTCAAAGGGTTGTCAGAATTACTATCCCGCATTTCTCACAAGGGCGGAACAGGCACTTGAAAACTGATGATGGGAAATAGTTTCCTGGAAACTGGCGATTAACTGCCTGTCCCTAAGGGTATTCTCGAAAAATCCGGCTTCGGATTCCCGCCCAAAACTCTAGAATCATAGAATTGCTATGCTTTACGAGTTTTGGACGAAACTCCTTTGCCATATTTCCCGATAATACCTTTCCCTCTTGAGGAATACGGGCTAACAGGAGAAATACGAATGAGAAAGATTACATTGCTTTGTGCGGCAGTACTGCTGCTTTCAATGGCGGTTGTCGCGCAGGACAAGACTGCGGACTTTTCGGGAGACTGGGTACTGGACACTGAAAAGAGTGAACTGGGAGGCAGACGCCGGATCAAGTCAATGAAAATGAAGGTCACCCAGACCGAAACAGAATTGAGTTACACACGTGAGGTCGAACGTGAAGCCGGAGGCGGCGGCCGTGGCGGCAGAATGGGACGCGGGCGAGGCATGGGCGGAAACCAAACTTCAACCTTTGATCTCACGGGTAAAGAAAGAATCGAGCCCTCGGAAGGACGCGGCGGTGACGTAAAACTCAAGGCTGAAGAAGACGGCGCAGGATTCAAACTAACACAGAGTCGTGAATTCAACGGTCCGATGGGCGCGGTTACGATAATAACTATCGAGAAATGGTCACTTTCTGAGGATGGCAGTACTTTTACTGTTCAGTCCGATACCGAAACACCAAGAGGAACGAGATCGTCGACGTTGGTGTTTACTAAGGTCGTCGAGTAACGCAATGCTTTGCTTGGGGATTTTCGCATGCTGCGAGGGGTGGCGCTTCACTTGGGGTTGTCGCTGACGCTTGGGGGTGGCGTTTCACTTGGGGATGGCCGTTCGGTACCCACATTTCATCCCTAAACATCGTGCCGCCCCTCGCCGAAGGCGAACCCCCCTAGCGAAGCGCCACCCCCAACTCCTTGCCACTCCTTGTCCCCAACCCCCCGGCACTTTAGAATCTATCAACGATGAACGTTGTAAATGTGATCGGAGGTGGACTTGCAGGAGTAGAAGCCGCGTGGCAGGCGGCCGAGCTTGGTGCAGATGTAAGACTGTTTGAAATGCGGCCTGTCCAAAAGACCCCGGCACACCGTACAGACCAGCTTGCGGAGATCGTCTGTTCAAACTCACTTAAGACCGACAACCCCGGCTCCGCTCCATATCTTCTTAAAGAAGAACTCAGACGTGGCGGATCGCTTGTCCTCGAAGCGGCCGAAGCTAACAAGATCCCCGCAGGTTCAGCATTGGCGGTGGATCGCGCAAAGTTTGCAAAATACATCACAGAGAAGATTGAGAAACATCCGCGAATCGAAATCGTGCGTGAGGAGGTAACGACACTTCCGAAGGATGAAATCACAATCGTCTGCACCGGCCCGCTTACAAGTGAGTCGCTTACGGACGAGATCATCGGTCTTACCGGCGACGACCAGCTCTACTTTTACGACGCAATCGCGCCCATTGTGTCAGCGGATTCGATCAACATGGATATCGCGTTCAAGGCGGCACGTTACGGACGCGGCGGCGATGACTACATCAACTGTCCCTTCACCAAAGAAGAATACGACCTGTTTTATGACGAACTGATAAACGCCAAGTCGGTTCCGCTGAAGAGGTTTGAGGAAACGAAATGGTTCGAGGCGTGTTTGCCTCTTGAGGAAACTGCGCGCCGCGGTGAAGCGACGCTGCGGTTCGCATGTATGAAACCGAAGGGACTTCCCGACCCGAGAACCGGCGAGGAACCCTACGCGGCTGTTCAGTTACGCCAGGAAAACATGATGGCGGACGCCTGGTCACTTGTCGGATTTCAAAACCATCTCCGCTATCCCGAACAAAAACGCATCCTTAGATTGATTCCTGGTCTGGAAAAGGCACAAATTCTTCAGTACGGGCAGATACATAGAAACACTTTTATCAACTCTCCAAAACTTCTTAATGACGGCTTACAGGTTGAAAGACAGCCGAATCTGTTTTTTGCAGGTCAAATTACAGGTGTTGAGGGCTATGTGGAATCCGTTGGAACCGGATGGCTTGCGGGAATTAACGCGGTTCGAGTCTTACGCAATGAAAGTATTGTAAACGCACCCTCAAAGTCAGCAATCGGCTCTCTTTGCCGGTACGTTGCGAATGCGGAAACTAAGAATTTTCAGCCGGTAAACATCACCTTCGGTATCCTGGAACCCCTTCCTGTTGAGCTCAGGAAGAAATACCGTCGGAAACGAGATCGACACCACTTCCAGGTCAATTCGGCTTTGGAAGCGTGGGATTCGTGGTTATCACAGTTAAGAAATCAATCTATGGAGGCTGCTAAATGACAACGATCGTTGCTGTACGTAAGGGAAAACAGGCTGCAATCGCAGGAGATACGCTCACAACATATGGAAGCCAGCTCGAGTCTTCCACTTACATAAAGAATCACAAGAAGATCGTCAGGTACAAAAACAATTTCTTCGCGCTCACGGGCTGGAGTGCCTCCCAAACAGTGCTTGAAGATCTCCTCGCCAAAAGCACAGAGGAATTCAATCTTTCATCCGAGAAAGACATATTCAATTGGCAAATATCCATTCACAAGCAGCTGAAGGATGCCTACTTCCTGAAGGCCGATAAGCGCGATACAGATGCATTCGAAACTTCCCGTGCGAACATGCTGTTAGCGAATCCTTCCGGAATATACGCACTGAGTGAATACCGATATGTGAAGGAGCTCTCGAGATTTTACTCCTATGGCAGCGGCTCAGACTATGCATTGGGAGCCATGTTCGCAGCGTATAACGACAGGAAGAAATCTGCTGCGGATATCGCAAAGATCGGTGTGAAAGCCGGCGCGGAGTTTGACGACAGTTCAGGCCTCCCAATGAACTGCTTTACCGTGAAACTTAAATGAGCCTTGCGGAACAATGGATAATTGATAATGGAGAATGGATAATTTCTTCAGATTCGGACATTCCAGTTAATTGTAACCGTTGAAGCCTGATTCCATTTGAGTCAGTGCCTTCCGGAGCGCTGGAGGCGCGGCAGTAGCGTAGCCAGTTGCAAGCCGCTTCGGCGCAGCATCTGGTAATCGTTCAATATCAAGATTTTAGCCCTGTAGGGGCGACAGAATACTTGCCCGACCAGCCGCGCGAAGCAACGGATAATTTCCGCTCAATCGGGCATTCCAGTTGATTGTTACCGGTGAAGCCTGATTCCACTTGATTCAGTGCCTTCCGGAGCGCTGGAGGCGCGGCAGTAGCGTAGCCAGTTGCAAGCCTTTTCGGCGCAGCATCTGGTAATCGTTCAATATAAAGATCTTAGCCCTGTAGGGGCGACAGAAAACGATGATGCTGATTGTATGGCGGTTTGCCCGACACCGCTCAAATCGTGATGTCTCGTTTGTTCTTCACAAAATATGAGTGAACAAAACACCGCAAAAGATCTCGATAATCTAAGTAAGCTCTCATATTTCTACTACGTTTCTGAAGCTATCAGTGCACTCATCTTCGCCGCAGTGATCGGCGGTGTTTTCGTCGGCCGCCTGCTTTATTACTTCGGCGCGGTAAAGTTGATGCTGGCATTCGCATCGGGCGGCATGGTCGACGCAGCGGTCACGATGAATGATGAACTGCAGCTCAATTCTGTTTTACTTCCGGCATCTGTAATGCTCGGATCCGTCGCAGGGATCATCGGGCTCTACGGCGTTATATCGGGCTACTACTACATCCGTTTCGTTCGCGAACGCAAACACTACGTTTACTGCATGGTATTGTCCGGACTCACTGCGACTTCGTTTCCGATTGGCACAATAGTCGGAATCCTCTCGATCCTAATCCTGATGAAAGAAGATGTCCGCGACATCTTCAATGCGGGAAGCGAGCGAGAGATCGCACCCCTTGACGACAAAAGACTTGGCACCGTTGGGCGTTATTTCACTTTCTACGGATCTGTTTCCTTTTTTCTCTCGCTCCTTGCGGTTCCTTTCATAATCTCGGCCTACATCTTATTTGCCGGCGATTTCGATAAGGCTATTGTCGTTCGTGATTCGAACATTCCGCTCAATTATTTGCTCACCTCGATATCCGTTCTTATATTCGGTCTCTCGCTCTCTCTTTGCACACTCTTGGCCGGCAGCCTCCTCAAACGCCGAAAGGGCTTTGTTTTCATCATAATCGTCAGCGCATTTCTCTCTCTATTCCCCCCTTTTGGTACAATTCTGGGCATCTGGACAATATTTCTTCTTTTTAGTGATCCCGGGAGGGCTTCTTTCCGTAATAACGAATAGGAATTCTTTCGGTTCGGGTACAGACAAATGTTTTAAGGGTGCGTGCATCCAACGGTTCGCGTAACACAATCAACGATGGTTTACAGGATTCTTAATCTCTTCTTGCTTCTGGTTCTCGCGGTTCCGCTTGCCGCGCAGAGCGGACGTGTGAAAAAGAAAGAAGACAAAAAGGACGAAAAGAAACCGGCAGGAAAGAAATATAACCCGACACAAAAGGTAAAGCCGACACCAAAGCCCACAAAGACGCCTCCTCCCGGCCCAAACGAGCGTCTGAGAAAGGTCGGTGAAAACACGGCAGACGAAATCCGGGTCGATTCGACCCTTGTACCGATTCCGGTTTCCGTCATCGACAACGCCACCGGTAAAGCCCTGGAGCAACTCAGGTTGCAGGATTTTGAATTGGCAATTGACGGCGAACCGGCGATCATCTCCGAAATCTTCCGTTCGGAAAGCCCCGTTCGTCTCGCACTGCTTTTCGACAATAGCTCGAGCGTTACCGTAGCCAGGGAGTTTGAGCAAACAGCAGCTATCCGTTTCTTCCGGCGCGTACTGAGGCCGAGACTCGATCTTGCTGCGCTCTATTCCGTCGCGAGCGTGACCTATTTAGAACAGCCGCTTACAAAAGACGTGCGGCTGCTTATCAACGCGATCAAGGCCTTTCCGCAACCGGAAGGCGCTACTGCACTGCATGACAGCATCATTGAGGCGTCAAATTATTTAAAGGAGCAACGCGGTCGCAAGGTGATTGTCGTCGTTTCGGACGGCCAAGACACACTGAGTGATTACACCTTCGACACGATGGTTCAAGAAGTCCAGAAGAATAACTGCCAGGTCTATATCGTTCATACAAATGAGTTTGAGAATTTCAAACGGACGGGAGCCCGCACCGGGAGCGCCAACCTTCGGGCACTGGCAGCTGAAAGGCGTATGCGCTCCCTCGCCGCGCAAACCGGCGGTGCTGTCTACTCGCCAATCGACGAACGCGAGCTCGACCTGGCGTTTTCACAGATTTCCGCGGAACTTTCCAGCCAGTATATCCTCGGCTACTATCCCGAAAATGAAGTAAAAGACGGCGGCTTCAGAAAGATCGATCTAAACGTGATAACCGATTCAGACATCACCGTTCGATCGAGGACGGGATATTTCGCCGGAAGAAAGGGGATAGATTAATAAATCGGTTGATGATTGAAGATTGATGATTGATAATCGCTTTACGCGACTGTGCGATCCGATTGATGTTTAGAGATTTGAACAACGATGAGGTCTTCGGTTGACACGAATCTTCAATCATCAATTCTCAATCATTTCAAATGTTAGACGAGCAACTTGAACAATTCTTTCAGCACCTGCGGTACGAACGTAATGTTAGCGAGCACACGCTTCGCAACTACCTGAGTGATCTTGGTCAATTTCACGCCTTCTTGTCGCCCGAAAAGAAAGACGGCACCCGTAAGGCCGTGCCGATAGAGGAAATCGATCACATAACCATTCGTGAATGGATGGGCGATCTGCATGGGCAAGACAAGAAGAAGACATCGATCGCAAGAAAACTCGCTTCACTTCGTACTTTTTTCCAGTTCCTGGTTCGTGAAGGCATCATCGAGGTCAACCCGGCTAAGCTTGTTTCCACTCCAAAAATCGAGAGAGAACTTCCGACCCATCTTTCGACAGAGGACGCGATCCGCTTTATTGAGACGCCTGACATCAACACGCATTTGGGTATGCGCGACCGTGCGATCCTGGAGTTTTTGTACGCGACCGGTATCCGCGTTTCAGAATTGGTGAACATTGACCTGAAAGACATCGACTTTCGCCAGAAAACCGTGAGGGTTACCGGAAAGCGTAAGAAGCAACGAATACTTCCGTTCGGAGAGGCCGCACTCCAGTCTTT
>JABDKD010000238.1 GCA_013003215.1 Pyrinomonadaceae bacterium | reverse complement strand
CTTCACGCCTTCACGCCTTCACGCCTTCACTCGCCCCTGGCGGGACTCCTGCTATAATGCTTGGTTGCTGCGGGCAACACCCGCCGTATATTGTTCATCGAAGAACCGTTAATAATTCGTTCGTATTGTCATGAAAAACATTTTGAGATTTACACTATTTGTTGCAGCTTTTTCTGTGTTCGCATTAGTCGGATTTGGACAGACTCCAACGCCTACGCCCGATGATCCCGTTTCGGTGTTTGAGGTCAGGCTTCCGGTTACAGTTACAGAAAAGAAGAAGAAAAAGAACCTCGTTAAAGGTATGAGTCAGAACGACTTCATCATTTACGAAGATGGTGTGCCGCAAAAGACGACGTTTTTTACAGATGAGCAGAGTAATCCACCTGTTTTTGTCGGTGTGTTGATGGACACATCCCCGTCGACGGCCGGAAAACTAAATTTTTCGAAACAGGCGGCAAAGGATTTCTTATATACAGTTCTGCAGTTGCGCAAAGATAAGGGCGCATTTATGACCTTTGACCACAGGGTCACGCTGCACCAGGATTTTACCGACAAGACCGACCTTTTGGACCGAGCCGTAGACAACGTTAAGAAGGTTGGTTCCCAGACATCGCTGTACGACGCGATTTGGCAGTTTTCTGACCAGAAACTTCGAAACGCGCCCGGACGTCGGGTGATTGTTGTAATCACGGACGGCGAAGATACCTTCAGCAGGGCGGAACTTGAAGACGCCATAGATATCGCGCAGCGAACCGAGACCACGATATTTGGGATTTCTACGAAAGAAGGATTCCTCGGTTCAGTTCCTGGCGTGGAAGCCGGAACGATAAAGGACAGGGGCGATAAGCTTCTCGAAAAGCTGTGTGAAGAGACAGGCGGCCGTGCCTTCTTTACAGGAGATATGCTTGCGCTGGAGCGTTCCTTTACAAAGATTTCGCAGGAGCTCAAAGGGCAGTACATCCTGACCTACAGGCCGGACAACCAGGAATACGACGGAAAGACCCGAAAGATCGAAGTTAAGTTCCGAAACAGGACGCATGAGAAGAAGTACAGAATTCGGACGAAATCCGAATACCGTGCGGTTAGAGATACCCTGAGGAATTGAGATGAATAAATTAAATCGATATGCGGCGTTGGTACTTGTAGGATTCGCAATTGCGGCGGGCGTGTCGGTTTGGACGAACTCTGTAGAAGCCCAGCAGGATTCCCCGGCTCCCGTTGTGGACCCAACTCCTCCGCCTTTGGGGCCGCCTCCCGTAATCGATGAATCGGATGACGTAATTGAAATCGATTCCGAGGTAGTAAACGTTTTGTTTACCGCTCAGGACAGGGAACGGCGACTGCTTACTAATCTAAAGGCGCAGGACGTGACCATCTTTGAGAACGGTGCGCGACAGGAGATCGTAACCTTCATGCGCCGCGTTGACTTGCCGCTTTCATTGACCATTCTGATTGACACGAGTCTCTCGCAGATACGAACACTTCCGGATGAAAAGGAGGCTGCGAAGTCATTTCTCGAATCCGTAGTAAGACCTTCGAAAGACGAGGTAGCGATAATCTCGTTTTCGGGCGAAGCCACGTTGGAACAGGGCATGACCAACAACGTTGCGCGGTTGAGGCGCGCAATCGACAGGGTCGCATTTGCTCCGCCTGCCGGATATGTTGGAGGTGGCGTCGTAGTCGGCACGCCGCCGGCCTCGGGAAACAATCAGCAGGTTTCGCAATCAACGGCAATCTGGGATTCTGTCTGGGTCACTTCTGAAGAAGTCCTGGGCCCTGCGCCGGAGGGGACCCGTCGTGCGATCATTTTGCTTTCGGATGGAGCGAACACTTACGGAACAAAAGACTTAAAAGATGCTGTGAACGCTGCTTTGAAGGCTGAAGCAGTGATCTATTCGATCGGTATCGGCGACAACTTCTATCGCGGGGTCGACAAAGGCGCTCTCAGGAAACTCTCAGAAAACACCGGCGGACGTGCTTTTTTCCCGCGCGATGAGTCCGAGCTCCGGAATGCGTTCACGCAGATTCAGGAGGAGATGCGTTCGCAGTACCTGCTTGCGTACGAGCCTTTGGATCAGAATCAGGACGGTACCTACCGAAAGATCGAGATCCGGGTCGCAAATGAAGCTCTCAATCGACAGAAGATTCGCTTGACGCACCGGGAAGGCTATTTCGCTAAATCGAAACCGCAATCGAAAACCACGACGAGACCCCGAAAGACGAATTAGTCGTAGTGTAGATGCTTGTGAATGAACACTTTGTTTGAGTCGGGCTCGCCCGACAAGCCGTGCAAAGCGCGGCTCTAAACGTAGTGTTGTAGCAGCTTATAACCACATTCAATCAGAGAAACAAAGGTGAGATTGAATCAACCGCTATCTAAGATTTCTTCTCAATGATCGATACCCTATCTTCGAGTCGGTTCATTTGAGAAGTGCCTACTGCCATTTCGTGGCGAAGTAGCTCATTGCTCTTGAATAGCGCGTCAAAGTTCTCGCTTGCCGTATTGAAGTGCTCAACCGCACTTGCTTCGAGATTAGAAAGCTTGGTTTCGATTGGTTCGAGCAGTGACTGGATTGCCATGAGGTCTTTGTGAGATAGATTCATGAACGGAGTCTAATTTACGCTCATCTTAATGTCTAGTTTTTCCAGTTTTCTTGGTGCTAGTAGGCAGTATTCGATTTTAATTCTGTAATTCTCAGGAGTAGTTCAACGGAAGGCTCTTCGCTTCGCTCAGGCGGACAGGGATTACCGCGGTCCATTCCGGCCTGAGCAATTTCAGTCTCGAGTTGGAGCGCGATAGTCTTCACCGCTCACCGCTCACCTCAATCAAACACCCTTAGAAGTTCCGCGACACTCCATGCCTGTGCGAAGCATCCCCGAGGCTCATGCGGTTTGTCGCCGTCGAAGATTTCCGACACCTGGCCGACCCCGTTTTCTTTCAAATGTTCCGCGAACCCTCGCTGGATCTTGAGTTCGTACTGTCTGAATTTTCTGCCTTTTGGATATGTCCTCCGAAGTGATTCGACAAAGGCACCCATCAGCCACGCCCAAACCGTGCCCTGGTGATAGGAAGAATCCCTTTCATGCGGGGATCCCTTATAAATGCCCCTGTAAGCCGGATCACCGACCGCCAAAGAACGGAGGCCGAGCGGCGTAAATAGTTCTTTTTCAACAGTTTGTACGATTCGTTTCGCACGATACATGCTGACCATCGAATTTCTGAGGCTCACTGCGAATATCTGGTTGGGACGAATTGAAGCGTCTTTCTGATCACCATCGATTACGTCATATAGATAACCGCCGTCCTTAAACCAGAAATCCCTGTTAAAAGTCTTTTTAGCGGTTGAGGCCATCTCACTGTAGAGGTGTTTGCCATCGTCGTCGCCAAACTCGCCGGCAAAAAGCCTCATAGTTTCGAGTGCGTTATACCAAAGCGCCTGTATTTCTACGGGTTTTCCAATCCTGGGAGTAAAGACTTCATCACCAAATTTGGCGTCCATCCAGGTCAGTTGCCAACCCGGAACTCCGGCTTTCAGAAGTCCGTCTTCATCCAGCTTGATTCCAAAACGCGTTCCCCGGCGGTGCCAATAGATGATTTCTACAAGTGCTTCGTAAAGGGAATCTTTTACAAAGGAAAAATCCTTTGTTTTCTCGACATAAGCCCGAATCGCCTCAAAATACCAAAGTGTCGCGTCAACAGTGTTGTACTCAGGTGTTTCCCCTTCATCTGGAAACCGATTGGGAATCATCCCCTCGGAAATATGGTTTGAGAACTCGAGGAGTATATTCTTTGCGATTCCCTCGCGGTTTGTCGAAAGTGCAAGTCCGGGCAGGGCGATCATGGTATCTCTTCCCCAATCAGAGAACCAAGGGTATCCCGCAAGGATCGTTTTGCCTTCACCTCTATCTACAATAAACTGGTCGGCTGCGAGAACGAGTCGTCTCTTGAACGGGCCTTTGGGGTCCGCAATTTCGATCAGTTTGTTGCGTCGGTCAATCTCCGCTTCTTCGTACGCATCTGCGCTTGCATGCTTCTTCGGCTTTGTTGAGGCTATTACGACGGCCTCATCAGCCAGGTCAAAACCTAGAGCAAATGGCTGAAAGAGATCTTCTGAAGAATCGAAGCCCCTTTCGCGTTCGATGGGATATTCAAGGCTGTAATACCAATGGCCGGTCGGTTGTACCTCCGCCCGGCTGTGGCCAAAATACAACCTCGGCCCGTCGCCTAACGGCTGAACGGCAACACTGTCTTCCGAACTCTCAAAAATCGTATTAATACGGGCACTTGAATTCTGAAGGTGGTGGTATGAAACGAATGAGACAAGAGGTTTGAGCTCTAATTCTACTGTTGTTCCGTGACCCGCCACTTTGGAAAGGACCTTCCAACGGCAAACGGTCGTGTTCTCGCCGTTGACCATGAATATGCGGCGTTCGAGTTCCACTCCGTCAATCTCATAGACCCATATCGGAAAGGGGTCAAGACGGAACTCCCGCAAGTAACTGTGTCCCTTTGGCTGAACAGCATCTTTGTAAATGCTCGTTGTGATCCCATGCGGAGTGCCGTCAATTCTAACCGTTTCTTCAAAACGTGAGAGAAGAATGAGACGACCAAGAGGAGGATTCGTGGCAGCGGTCAAGAGTCCGTGGTATCGGCGAGTGTTGGCGGTGGAAACAGTGGAGCAGGCAAAACCACCTATACCGTTAGTCTCCAACCACTCGAGCCGTTTGGATTTCTCAAAATCCGTGCAGATGTTTTGATCATACCGAATCATCTTTCCGCCCTAAGCGACTAATTGTCTTAAGTCTAGCCTATTGAAGGGGTAGGGGGAAGGGGCTTGAGTCTCAAGTTCCAAGTTTCAAGTTTCAAGTTCAGGGTTTAGAGTTCAGGGTTCACGGTTCAGGGTTCAGAGTTCAGAGTTCAAGGTTCAAACTTCAACGTTCAACCCCTTTTTCTTCAGAGCTATTGCTATCTGAGTTGGAGTGCCCTATTTTTCTCTAATCTCTAATCTCTAATCTCTAATCTCTAATCTCTAATCTCTAATCTCTAATCTCTAATCTCTAATCTCTAATCTCTAATCTCTGATCTCTGATCTCTGATCTCTGTACCCCGAACTCCGATCTCTACTGCGCCGGCTTCCCATCCGGGCCGAGCTTGATGATCCGGCCAAAGTTTAATTCTCGAACTCCCGCTTCGATCTTCTTTACGTCACCAACTATCACCCAAACTAACTCATCGGGCCGTACGAAGACCTTTCCGGCTGAAGCCAGATCCGCCTCAGAGAGGTTTCTGACGTTTCTTGCATAGTTTGCCCAGTGATCAGTCGGCAGGTTGTAGTTAACCATTTCCAGCGCGGCGCTTTCGAGCGAAGCAAGGGTTTCAAATCGTCCGGGGAGCCTGAGCGTCATATTCCTCATGATGCTCTCGAACTCTTCGCCTACGACAGGCCGTTCTCCCGCCACGCCCTTGATTTCTTTAAGGACCTCAACCATCGACTCCTTGGTTTTGTCCGTCTGGACCGGAGCGAGTACAAAAAATGTCTGCTGGCCGCGAGATTCGACGAGACGTCCGGCGACTCCATAACTCCAGTGCTTATCAAGCCTCAGATTTCTATTCAGACGTGATGTGGACATACCACCAAAGTTGCGGAACAAGGGTTCCGCCGCGAGATCGACCGTTTGTCCTCTCGGCTCGGTTACATGCGCCGCGAGGATTGTCGATTGCGGGGCGTTGGGCTTATCGATCAGGTAGATCCTCTTGCCTACCGTGTTTGCCACTTCTGAAAGGTTCTTCCTGGGGGCCGTACCCGCTTTCCAAGGTCCGAATGTGCTTTCAAGGAGCGGCTTGATCTCAGCCATATTCGTATCGCCCGTAACGATGAGCGTGGAGCTGCCGGGTTTGAACCATGTCTGGTGCCAGCCGGTTAAGTCATCTCTCGAAATCGACGAAACGGACTCGACATACCCGGAACCTGGTTTTCCGTAGGCGTGGCCCTTGCCGTACAAGAGCTCGGTCGCAACTCGAAACGCCATTCCAGTTGGCTGGGCCTTTTCCTGACCAATACCGGCAATCGCTCTCTGTTTTTGAACAGCGAACTGATCGGCCGGGAAAGAGGGATTCAGGATCACGTCAGCAAAGATATCAAGAGACTGCTTCAATTTTGCCTTTGTTGCCCGAAGTCTCACGACAGACAGGTCCCGGTTGTTTCCCGCGCTCAGACTCGCACCGAGCGAATCCAATAGATTCGCAATCTCAAAAGCGTTTTTCGTTGTTGTGCCCTCGTCCAACAGGCCCATGGTTAACTGCGCCAGACCCGCTTTCGCTACGTTGTCCGAGGCCGCACCGGCATCCACCGCGAGCGCCATATTTACGATCGGAATCGAGTGGCGCTCGAGTAACACCACATTCAGTCCGTTAGATAGTTTCGTCCGTTGAACTTCAGGGAACTTGATTTCTGGAGCGGCACCAATCGCAGGGACAACTTTTCGGTCAACCGCTGTTTTTTCTTTTGAAAGCCTTGGTGCAGGATTCACGGAAAGCGTGTAATGGTTGCGGGTCAGCCATTTGCCGGCGGCAGCCTTTACCACTCCGGGTGTTGCTCTTGCCATCGTTTCCAATCTGTTCAAGTACGCTTCGGTGCTTCCGCCGTAAGTCTGGCTGGCGGCAAGAATATCCGAACGGCCGCCGAATCCGCCCAGTCTTTCACTTCCGCGAAGGAAGCCGGATAGATTCCGGTTCTGAAAACGCAGCAGAGCATCGGCAGACACCCCGTTCTTTAAGGCTTCATTGAGTATACGGTCAATCTCAGATTCGACCGCTTTTGGATCGACTCCTCTCCTCACCGTCGCCTGGATTATGAAGATACTGCTCAGCTCCCGCTCGAGAACCCCTGCAGAAACGTTGGTTGCGAGTTTCTTGTCATAGACGAGTGCCCTGTCCAACAAAGACGACTTTGAGCCCGAGAGAATATCAGCAAAAAGGTCGAGATACTGGATCTCTGAATCCCTCCATGACGGTGCGTGATAGACGCGGTAAATACGTGTTTGAGGGACCCGGTCTTCCATTTCATCACGCATGTTGCCATCGAGTTCCGGAATCCATTCGGTCATACGCGGGAGTGGAGGCCCCGGCGGTATGTCACCAAAATATTTGGTAACCAATTCCAGGGCTTTTGCAGGGGAGATGTCACCGGCCAATGAGATTACCGCATTGCTGGGACCGTAAAATGTTTGATACCACGTTCGTATGTCTTCGAGTGTCGCAGCACTCAGGTCTTCCATCGTGCCTATCGTTGGCCACGAATATGGATGTGAGTACGGATATACGGCTTCTGTGATTTCATTGAAAACACGGCCGTAAGGCTGGTTTTCACCGCGCCGCTTCTCGTTTTGAACAACGCCTTTTTCGCGGTCAAGCATCTCTTGCGATATATAGCCATTCAGAAAGCCCATTCTGTCGGCTTCAAGAAAAAGCGTTTTCTCGAGTGCCGAGACGGGCACGTCTTCAAAGAAATTCGTACGATCCCCGTTTGTTGTCCCGTTGCGGTTGTTGGCACCGAGGTCATCCATCGCTTCACGGAATCCGAACGGGTGGTTCTCAGATCCATTAAAAAAGAAGTGCTCAAATAAGTGAGCGAACCCCGTACGACCGCGTTTCTCATTTCGCGAACCCACGTGGTACCACATGTTTACAGCAACTATAGGGACACTCTTGTCCTCGTGTACGATCAAGGTCAAACCATTCTTCAAAACAAACTTCTTGTGCTTGATTTGAAAATCGGCTCGATTAAAGTCGACCTGGCCAAGAACGGAAACTGACAGACATGCGATTAGAAAGGCAGCGGTAACGAAAGACCTCTTCATAGTATTCCTCTTTAGTTTAGAAAACTTTTGGTTTGAATAGGTACGCCGAAAACCAACGATTAGTTCAGAAATCATGTTTTCCTATGGAAGTGCGAATCATAACTCCATTTGGTATCGTAAGATTCGCTCTAATTTGGAATTAGGCGCTTGTTTATATGGACCCGAAGAAGATAAGAAATTTTTCGATTATTGCGCATATCGATCACGGTAAATCGACCCTTGCCGACCGCATCCTGCAGACCACAGGGGCCGTCGAGGACCGCGAAATGGAGGACCAGTTGCTCGACAACATGGACCTCGAGCGGGAGCGCGGAATCACGATAAAATCGCATGCCGTTCGCCTCGATTACACGGCGAAGGACGGAGAGCAGTATGTGCTGAATCTGATCGACACACCTGGGCACGTTGATTTTTCTTACGAGGTTTCACGGTCTTTATCCGCTTGTGAAGGGGCATTGCTAATAGTCGATGCTTCGCAGGGTGTCGAGGCGCAGACGCTGGCGAATACATATCTTGCCGTCGAGAATGACCTTGAACTGGTTCCGGTACTTAACAAGATTGATCTTCCTTCTGCAGAACCGGAACGAATCCTCAATCAGATTGAAAACATCATCGGACTCGAAACTGAGAACGCCGTGCTTGCGAGTGCGAAAACCGGTGAAGGAATCGACGACATTATTGAAACGATCGTTCGCGACATTCCCCCTCCTAAAGGTGACAAGGATGCTCCGCTCAAAGCACTTATCTTTGACAGCTGGTATGACTCCTACCGTGGAGTTGTAGTTCTTTTTCGTGTTATGGAAGGCACTATCAAGAAGAAGCAAAAGATTCGCTTGTTTAATACCGGTCGCGAGTATCTTATTGAAACTCTTGGAGTTAACAAACCTGCGCCGACGCCGATCGATGAGCTTTCGGCCGGCGAGGTTGGGTTTTTGACAGCGTCGATCAAGACCGTTGCCGATGTCCAAATCGGTGACACGATCACGAACGTTTTGAATCCTGCACAAGAAGCTCTGCCCGGTTTTCAGGAAGTAAAACCGATGGTATTTTCAGGGCTGTATCCGACCGATGCCGCGCAGTACGAAGAACTCCGGGACGCGATGGACAAGTTGCGCCTGAACGATGCCTCTTTTTTCTATGAGCCTGAATCCTCGACCGCGTTGGGATTTGGTTTTCGCTGCGGCTTTCTCGGATTGCTCCATATGGAGATTATCCAGGAAAGGCTTGAGCGCGAGTTTGACCTTGAGTTGATTACGACGGCTCCCGGCGTGCGTTACCGCGTTACGAAAACGGACGGGTCTGTGATTGAGGTTGATTCGCCTTCGCAGATGCCGGACCGCGCACGCATCGAAAAGATCGAGGAGCCTTATATCGAGGCGACCATCCTGACATCGGATGAGTATCTTGGCGGGATCCTGCCGCTGCTTGATGAAAAGCGCGGGGTTCAAAAGAAGTTTGAGTATGTGACAAAAAACCGCGTGATGCTTGTTTACGAGCTTCCCTTGAATGAGATCGTCTTGGATTTCTACGATCGTCTAAAATCTGTTTCAAGAGGTTACGCTTCGCTTGATTACCACCTCTCGGGTTACAAGGAGGGCGACCTCGTCAAGCTTGATGTTTTGGTTCTTGGCGATCCTGTCGACGCGCTCTCACTTATTCTTCACAGGAGTTCAGCAGACAAAACCGGTCGCGCTTTGGTTTCGAAGATGAAGGAGCTGATTCCGAGACAGATGTTCGTGGTCCCGATCCAGGCCGCGATCGGAACCAAGGTCATCTCGCGTTCGAATGTAAAGGCAATGGGCAAAAATGTTACGGCGAAGTGCTACGGCGGCGACATCTCGCGTAAACGCAAGCTTTTGGAGAAACAGAAGGCGGGTAAGAAACGCATGAAGAAGGTCGGCCGGGTAGAGATACCTCAGGAAGCATTTTTGGCTGTGCTCAAAGTCGGGGACGATGGTTAAGTTCCAAGTTCCAAGTTCCAAGTTTAGGATTCAGGAATTAGCGTTTCAAAAATCCGGAATTCCTTTGTCGTCCCGTAGGGACCGGATGAGTTTAGCCGGGGGTAAGGCCGTAGGCCGCCGCCCCCGGAATTGTGAACAAAACACGCTTTTTGTCGCGAGCGACGGCTGACCGCGGATGGAGACGAGGCGCAAGATTGTGCGTACGCCTGTGGCGGCGGTCCTCCAGCGACTTGTAGGCTAAAAACCTAGAGTTCGTTTCGGCACATCACGCGTAGAGCTCAAGCGGGCAAGGAAATCCGGTCTGTTCTCGCCGGGAGCGCGCTACGCGAGTTTGCCTGAGCGACGCCGAGTAGTAAAAAAAACTCTCAATCGTCGCTGATGCGACGGAAATCGTGTGTGAGATGGGTTACCGTGGGCTGCGGCCAACTCAGCCAACTCACTCAACTCAGTTAACTCTCACAATCCTGCCTTCGACCTTTGGCGCGATACCTTCCGTTGCAGCCTTGATTGCAGCTTCAAAGACCTCAGAGTCCTTCTTGGCAGACGCCGCGTCGATCAAAACTTTTCCTTTTGCAAACATCGTGTAACCGTCGCCGCCGCGGGTAACCAGGAAGTCGCTTGTCGCGAGCGTGTACATCTTTGCTTCGTCAACATCTTCGCCCGCCACCTTCAATTCCGTCACACGGCTTCCGGCGGGCTTCGAAGCGTCAAACTTGAATGACATTCCGGACACCTGTGGGAAGCGGCCCGGTTCGTTGTCCTCCGCCGAACGCGCGACGCCATGTTCTACGGTTTCACGCAGGACCGCGCCCGAGATCTCGATCTTCACGATCGGATTGTTAAACGGAAGGATCGATATCACATCGCGTTTTGTAAGAATTCCCGGGTTGTACATCAGGTCGGCTCTTATCGATCCGCCGTTTACAAAACCAATATCGGCGTCGGCTGCCGAGCGATAACTGTCTGCGATGAAGTTACCGACGTTAGTCTCTTTCTGCCGGTTCGACAAAGAAAGCGCATCGAGCACCACCTGTGTTTTTCCGACAGGTACAGCGAGTTCTTCGAGTAAGTCCTGGTATTTTGCAACGACGCTTGCGAACTCCGGCGCGTCAGGAATCGCGTCTGTAACAGGAATGATCTCCCAGTCCATACCCATCAGGCGTTTTGTCTTCCGATCAAAATTCAGCGTGAACTTGCCCATCTCGCGGGCATCGGCGGTCATCTTGAAGATCGGTGTTCCGTACGCCGAAGATTGTAGAAGTGAGTGTTCGTGTCCGCCGAGGATGAGATCAAAATCCGCACAACCGGCAAGCTTCTTGTCCTGCTCCATAAAGAGGTGCGTGATCCCAACAACCGCATCGACCTTCTCAACTTTTCTCAAACGACTGACAATCAGGTTCGCGGTAAGGCAGTAGTCGGTGACCTCGAGCGTGTCATCCATCGATGAGGTTTCTTTGGTCTCAGGCAGGATAACTCCGAGGATTCCAATCTTCACTCCGTCAAATTCACGGATAACAAACTCCGGGGTGTCGGCAAAGATCTTTCCGGTTTCCTTGTCGATTATGTTGGCGCCGAGCCATTTGAACTTCGATTCTTTGATTCGTTTAAGAAGTTCGGGCTTCTTGATATCGAACTCGTGGTTTCCAAATGCAGAAAAATCGAGGCCGATCGCGTTCCATGCATCGATCATCTGGGCACCTTTGTACGTTCTCGTTTCCACTGACGGTGAAAGCGTGTCTCCTCCGAGTGTGAAGAGCACATTTGGATTCTCGGCGATTGCCTCTTTGCGCAAGGTCTGAAGTCTCGCCAGACCGCCCTTTTTCCCGCCTTCAACGGGCATAAACTGGTAGACATCGTTTACATGAAGAAACGTGACCCGAACGGGAGCGTCCGGATCGCCTTGAGCGAATGTAAACGTTGAGAAGACGAAGATTAGCGCGACAAGAATAGATTGTTTCATTTGAATTTGTTCCTTTCGTATAGAATAACGCAAGAATGGGAACCCGGTCGAGGCGACGTGGGGATAATGAGACACGGGGAAGAGGAAAGTTTTTAGCGCCAACATTGAGTAACTTAGGGTCTGGATATGGAAACTGTTAGGAGTCTTTGGAATCGATTGGAAAATTGGGGCAGAACCAACGCGCCCAAAATGCTTGAGGATCTTAACAGCGGTGCGGGCGATGATGAGATTATTGCGCTGGAGAGCGCCCTAAATCTCACTTTACCAGCGTCTTACAAAGAGAGCCTCAGAATTCACAATGGCGAATCGGATGGTTGGCCGTGCAAGATCTTCGCGGACCGTGGGGCCTATCTTTCTACCGAAGGTGTCCTCAAAGAATGGAATATGCGCAGGGAATTTGGTGAAGGCAGTGAACTCGAGGGTACCCAGGAAGAGCTTGTTAGAGATGGGATAATCGAGGTTTCGGGGCCGGTTCAGGCGAAGATGTTCTTACCGGCCTGGATACCGTTCCTGGAATCGAATGGCGATGTCTTTTGGGCAATCGATTTCTCGCCGGCGGAAGGCGGAGCATCGGGCCAGATTATTGAAGTCCACTGGGAAAGCTGTTCCTGGCGGGTTGTCGCTGATTCGTTTCAAGCACTTCTTGATGAATACGTATCCGCACTTGAGCGCGGTGATTACACGATCCAAAACGGTCGACCGACGCTTTCGCCGTATTGAGGCAACCGCCGATTACCGGGCAAGCGCGACTTGAAGCAACAGCGCTCAGAGAAATGGCGAAACGGACACAATTCATCTTTCGGAAGTTTTACGATCTGCCACGCGTGCTCGTAACCTCAATTGATGTTGAATCCTATTTATTTGGCTGTTGACTCGACGATCGCCTAGGCGTGCGCTCACCGAACTGGGGAGGCCTAGCGGGTTGCCGAACGGTCCATAGAAGAAGGTTAAATAATGCCAATACGAAAAGTATGTCTTGAGACCTTCGTTCCCGAAATCCATTTTCAGCGACTTCGCGGCTGGCTATTCCGGCCTGATGTGGCTCGGTGGTGGGGTAATCCCCAAATCGCGCTGGAGCATTTGAAGCGATGCTCACCGGATCAACACGCTGTAATACTGGCTGATGGCGACCCTGTTGGATATCTTTGCTGGCAGTCACCTTCCCGGAACGAGCTTGAAGATGCGGGGCTGGCTGATCTTCCCGAAGACATCGTGGACATCGATATCTTGATTGGGGAACCAGAATTCAGGAACCGGGGCGTTGGACCAAGGTCCCTAGAATTGCTGTTGAATCGCTTGAAGGCAGACCCGCTTGTTTCAATTGCCGGCGTTGGCACAGCGGTTTCAAACAAGCGCGCCATCCGAGCATTCGAAAAGGCTGGATTCAGGGTTTTTCGTGAATTCAAGGATCCGGCTTTCGGTTCGAGCTGCTACATGGTTGTAAGAGTCCGCAATGCTGCATAACAATTCATTGCTGTCGATAGCAGGTCGGACAATGCTGTGATGATTTACCGTTGCATTTCCGCGAGCATAGATATATCAATCGAACGTTGATGAACGAATTGTGCATAAACGCGCATTCGGTTGGTACGTTCTTGGAAACCAAACGGGGACTATTGATGCTTAATGAATATGCTTTGATCCGTCAGATCCAGGAATTCTTCGGTCTTGGTGCGAAGCCGTTCTTTTGGGTCTTTAACACATTGTGGGGTCTTGGTTTAGCGACCCTTTTGCCCGCAATGATCTACTGGCTCGGCGGCCGTAAGACAGGCTTTCGTGCGGGATTGTTTGACGCGATCACCGGTCCGATAATCGTCTATTCGAAATGGATCATCGCTCAGCCTCGCCCGTTCTATATCAGCGACGCATTTACGCCTTTAAAAGTATCGACCGGCTTCGGGATGCCATCAGGAAACGCGCTCGGTATCGCTACTTTGTGGACGACGATCGCATGGTACGCGCGACAGAAGTGGATCTGGGTGCTGGCCGCAGTTTTCATATTTTTTACGGGTCTGGCACGCGTCTACTATGGCGTACACAGTCCAAGCCAGGTGTTGGTTGGCTGGCTGGCCGGCATCGCGCTCGTACTCTTGCTGGTGAAAATCGCCGAGCCATTTATCGGCTGGTTTCGAGAGTGTTCGCTTGTATTTCAGCTCGTATCTGTTCTCGCAACCGCCGTATTGGTGACGGTGTTTGGTGTTGCCATTGATTACTTTTTTCTGCAGAACTTCGTGGTACCGGAAGACTGGGTAAACCGGTACAACAAACTCGCGGCCGCATTCGATGAAGAGGATAAGTTCACTTTGTTTAGTGTCTACGACAGTTACCTTATCGGCGGCTATCTGTTGGGATTTGGTCTTGCCGGGATAGCCTTGATCCGGGATGCCGTTCCCGAAACTGAAGGGAGGCTTGGAAGAGTGTTGAATGTTGGATTCGGTTCAGCTCTCTATTATCTGTTTGGAGTCGTTTACCCGGTTACATTGGGGCCATTTCGCGAGACGTACTTGTTCGGACCATACCTGATCATGGTTTTCGCTGTACTTCCGTTGTTGATTTATGTCGCGACTCCATTGATTACCGATCGTGTTTTGAGTGTTGTTGAGCCAAAGCGTTCAGAAGCTTGAGGGAAGAGGAGATGATTATGAATGAGACGAAACTAGCCAAGGCTCTTCCCGGGCAAACGAAGAGACGGTTCCAGTAGACTTATCATGGGTGATAGCAAGGGCAACACAGGGATCAATCTGAATGTCGCATCCGATGGGTTAACGAAGCTCGAGTTTTAAATGAGAAAGGCAATGTCGTTTACAGTCTGCCCGAGAGAAATAAGGTTAAGATAAAGAAGGAGGCTCGTGGATTATTACTATGATTATCAACGTTATCGATATGGTAGACGGGGCTGGACAAAGCCAGAAATCATACCTGAAACTAGCGGGGGACAAGCACTTTGTCGAACTTTGCAGTATGTCGAACGGCTTGGTTGAGATGAAGAATCAGATATTGAAGACAGCTGCTACCAAATCAATTAAGGTTCTTCGGATCCTGGGTCACGGAGGCCCGGGATTCCAAAACGTCGCGTTGGGTAAACAGGATCCGCGTCAAACGGGATATGGTTCGTCATCAATAATGGCGAGTAATCTGAACAGCCTGATAGAAATCGGCCCCTACTTTGCACCTGGTGCACGGGCGGAGCTCAGAGGATGCGGCGTTGCGAATGATCAAGGGAAAATGATCAGGGCTCTTGCAAACTTGTGGCAAGTGCGGGTCCAGGCATCGACACTCGATGAACAAATGGGACTTTTTCACTGGTCCAACGTCGTGGAAGCCCGTCCGGGAACGACCAAGTTGATTCCTGTAAACCCAATTCCGGTAGAGAAGGGTATTTAGAGTCGTTCTCGTTCGAAAGTTTCGAACCGATACAGTTGTCGATTCGATCGGCTTTGTGATTTTTTATCCGGGAGAACTATGGAACAAATAAAAGAGGAAATTGATCTTTGGCAACGCGCGAGAGTTTTCGCGTGGGTTTTTGGACTTTTCGCACTTTGTTTGCCACTCGTCGCAATGCAGTTTACCGAGGAGGTGAACTGGAGTCTGGGTGACTTTATCGTGTTCGGCGGAATGCTCGCCGGGGTCGGAATCCTATTCGAGCTGGCAGCAAGATCAACAAAGAACACGGGATATCGAATTGGTGTGGGACTCGCGCTCCTCGGCGCATTTTTGCTCACTTGGGCTAATCTTGCGGTTGGCATTATCGGAAACGAAAACAACGAAGCGAACGTCCTCTATTTCGGGTTGCTTTTGTTGGGTTTTATCGGCGCATTGGTAGTCCGGTTCAAGCCCTCGGGAATGGCCTTTGTAATGGCTGCCGTGACTGTTCTCTTGATAATGATCGCGGCATTCGCATTGTTTCTCGGTCTTGGCTCGTCATCTCCGACGTGGCCTCGCGGGATCGTGGTCGCGACAGTACTTCTAGGGGCCCTTTGGATAGGATCGGCCTTGTGCTTTCGAAAAGCGGGTCGCGAAAGTTGAGAAGGAGCCTCGACGAAGTTCTATTGATCGATCGCAAAATTTCGGCGAACTAGATGAAATGAACAACAAAAATTCCCCTAAGACTGCAGTTTGTTTATGGTTTGATGGTCACGCTGAAGAGGCTGCCGAGTTCTACACATCGCTGGTGCCCGGTTCAGAAATCGTCCAGGTTACCCGGTTGCGTGAGGATCAGCCGGCACTTGTGGTTGAGTTCTTGCTGGGAGGCGTACCGTTTCAGGCATTGAATGGCGGTCCTAAGTACAAACATTCGGAAGCGGCCTCAATCGTTGTGAGCACCAAGGATCAGAGCGAAACCGACAGGCTTTGGGATGCGTTGACGGCTGACGGCGGAAGTGAAAGCAGATGCGCCTGGCTTAAAGACCGGTTTGGTGTTTCATGGCAGATAGTTCCCGAAGTGCTCAACGAGTACATCAACGCCCCTCACCGGGCAGCTGCTGAGCGGGCAATGGAAGCGATGCTCGGGATGAACAAGATCATCATCGCGGATCTCGAAGCTGCGTTTAAAGGAGAATGATCAGATTCGGTCTCATACGACTTTTTCCCCGGGAGAGAGATAGTTGATATTCGCAATTTCAGGTGCTCACGATACAGGTAAAACGACATTGATCGAAGCTCTTTCTGATCAGCTCGATGGATATAGGGTGGTAGATGAGCCCTATATTCAGCTAATTGAGGAGGGAAATTATTTTTCACAGCCCCCGACTGCGGATGATTATTTCCAGCAACTTGAACGCTCCATCGAAAACGTGGCAGATGCTCAGGGGAATTTAATTTTTGATCGTTGCCCTTATGACTTTCTGGCTTACCTTCGAGCCTGCGGCGAAAAGGTGAACTCGGTGACGGATAATAACGAGAAGCGATTCCATGATGCGATGAGTAAATTGGAACTAGTCGTTTTTTTGCCGATTGAATCCCCAGACCGGATAATGGAGGGCGAGTTTAGAAGTTTAAGGGGTGACGTTGATGGGGAGCTCCGGTCATTAATCCTGGATGACGAGTTTGAATTCGAATTACCGTCTATTGAAGTTACGGGTTCGGTAGCCGAACGAACGAGACAGGTTTGGAAATCGTTACATGAATGAAAAAGTGTTGAGGAAATCTAGAGAAAAGGTGATCGCCGGTGTATACGGCGGAATAGCCGAATATCTTGGTTGGGAGCCGCGACAGGTACGTGCGATCTTTATCTTTCTTCTTCTTGTTGGCGGTACGCCGCTGCTTGCCTATTTTGTTCTTTGGATCGCGATGCCTGAAGCGGAGGACGGCGGTTCGGGCAAATTCAACCTGGAAGATTTTCGGGAGCAGTAAAGGCATTTCCTTACCGTTGCACGGACGGCCCGTCCGCCTGTGCGACTAAAGTCGCGAACCTCGTTTCAACCGTCGCTAAAGGAATTCCGAAATCATATGACTTTGAACTTTGAACTCAATAATCAGACCTCAGACCTCAGACCTCAGACCTCAGACCTCTTTTAGAGTTCCAAATACGTCCTCGCTTCCCAAATCTCCGGGAAGAACTTTTTCGACAGCGTAGTCCGCAGATAGCCGACACCTTCTGAGCCGCCAGTACCTCGTTTCATTCCAAGCATACGTTCGACCATCAGGACGTGATGATATCGCCATGCGGAAACCTGTTCATCGTGCTCGACCAACAGGTCCTGCATTATGAACAGTTCGGGATATTCCTCAGGGTGACGCAATATCTTGACGATGGTGTCGATTTTTCCCTGTTTCTCGGCAACTTCGAAACCCTCTCGTTCGAGCAATGCCCAAAAGGCTTCCCCAACTGTTGGTGCTTCGAATCTTTTCTTGAGCCTTTCGTGCGCAAACTCATCAAATTCGAAGAAATCGAGAATCTTTTTGTCTTTAGCCCCCGAAACAAACTCCAGCTCGCGAAACTGCATTGACTGAAAACCACTCGCCGGATTGAGTTTATCTCGAAATTCCAGAAAGCCTATCTGTGCCATTGTTTCAAGAACGTGGATCTGAGAGACCATTACTTTCTCGATTGCAGTTGCGGCTTTGAGCGCATGGTTAACACGAAACTTACGTCCTTCGGCCAGCCAGCCAATTGCGCCATCGATTTCGTGCAGCACTTGCTTGAACCAGAGTTCATAGGTCTGGTGGATGATGATAAACAGCAATTCATCATGGCTGGTCGGATCAGAAAGCGTTTCCTGCAGATTTATAAGCTCACGAACTTTCAGGTATTTGTTGTAAGAGAGTTTAGGGTTCTTTCCGTATTCTTCCATTTTGACGTGCGGTGTGCTCAGTAGGTCTCATTCGAACAGTTTGTCCGAGTGGCGTGAACAATCATATTCGATTGAATCGGGGTGTCAATTTAGACCTCTTAAAAGCCTAAAATCAGAAAAACCTTGACAAGCAATGGCCGATTAGTTAAATTTCCCGACAATCTGTCAATAAAAACTACTCAGCGGTAATTAACCCCCAAAAATCTTGCAATTTAAGATTTGTTAATTGATTTGAAATGAGTTCAGACACACTTCTTTGGTTTTGTGTTTTCCCGGCTCGTTTTGTTTTAGCAAACCGGCTATAGCTTAAAGTCCGGATTGTGTTTTGATGAAGGATCGCGGGCCTCCGCGTCAATTCACTGAGGTTTGTAGGAGGAATTAGGAAGATTATGTCGAAAGAGATGGGGACGGTTAAATGGTTTAACAATGCAAAGGGTTATGGCTTTATTGAGCAAAGTGGGGAGCAGGACATTTTTGTTCACTACAGCGCGATAACCGGGGAAGGCTACAAAACGCTGATCCAAGGCCAAGAGGTTGAATTCGAAGTGACCAACGGACCGAAGGGTCCCCAGGCCGAAAACGTTATGAAAGTTTAACGCCTGCGATCTCAAAAGATTAAAGAAAGGGCCATCCGGATGGATGGCCCTTTCTTTATGCCAACTTTCAAATACTAAATACCAAATATCAATTACCAGATAACGATTGTCAGTAACAATCAACCAGCGATTCGCATTAGATCGAAGATCGTGCAATCTGCCGGCCGATTAATGGCATCCGGTCTTTGGTTTTTGGTAATTGATAATTGGTAGCTTCTTAGTAGATTTCCTCGCCTTTAGTCTTCAAACGTCTGCGCCATAACTCCCTATAGGCCGTATAACGCGAAATCAAGTTGTTTAGTTTATATCGCTGCGCAAATGAAAGGTCACGGTTGCCGTTTAAACGATTCGACCGCGCTTCCAACGCCGCGCGTGCCTGATGCGGAGGCGACTTCTTGCCGCCATTGAAATATATATCGAATTCGATCTTTAGCTTACGAATATCGTCTTCAAGGCGCTCGATCTGGTCGTCAACTTCAAGGACTTTGTCCGTAAGCATCTGGGAACGCCGTGTGAGTGTGTTTCCGAAATTTCTCATAGTTTATGCCCGGACCTCAGAAAAGGCCCTATTTAAATAAATTTCGAATTCGCCGATTTTCCTTTTATTTCTTTCGGAACCCTATGGAATAATAGGAACTTACACAGAAAGTAATGGAAAACGGAAAAGAAATGTCCTCAGCGCTTAGAAAACTTCCCGGTATTGACACCCTTTTGCAGACCGAGACGGCATCACGTCTGATCGGCCCTGCCGGGCAACAACACCTGACGGGTCTCGCACGCCTTGTTACCGACTCGATTCGTGACGAGTTGACCGAAGCGATCAAATCCGGGGAATCACTGGATGAATACTCCAGTGAGAATCTGCTGAGAGAAGCTGAGTACCGCCTTAAGGAGGCGTGGCGTCAGGAAGAAAGAACCTCGCTTCAGCGTGTAATTAATGCAAGCGGGGTGATAATTCATACGAATCTCGGGCGAGCCCCCCTTTCAGAGGAAGCCCGGAATGCTGCAGTCGACAAGGCCTCACGTTACTGCAATCTTGAATACAACATCGACTCAGGTAAAAGAGGTAAACGAGGCGCTCGTGCTGAACACCTTCTTGCAGAAATCACAGGAGCTGAAGGCGCCTTAATAGTTAACAACTGCGCGGCTGCTTGCGTTCTCGTTTTGACCGCATTAGCAAAAGGCGGCGAGTCAATAATCTCCAGGGGGGAACTTGTGGAGATCGGGGGCGATTTTCGCGTCCCTGATGTAATGGAGCAGTCCGGTACGAAGCTCGTCGAAGTCGGGACTACTAATAAGACAAAGGCTTCTGATTATGAAAGGGCGATTACTGAAGAAACGAGACTGATCACGCGGGTGCATCCTTCGAATTACAGAATCGTGGGGTTTACTGCGAAACCAACCGTACGGGATCTTGCCGAGGTCGCCCACAGGAACGGGTTACTGCTGTATGAGGATGCTGGCTCGGGTGCGATAACCGATATGTCGGAATACGGGCTCGCAGATGAACCGATTATTGGTAACTCGATAAAGGCAGGTGCGGATGTTGTTACCTTCAGCGGTGACAAGCTGATCGGCGGAGTCCAGGCAGGCTTGATCGTTGGAAAGGGTGAGGTGATTGCCCGGATCAGGAAGAACCCATTGTACCGGGCGTTGAGAGTGAGCAAACTCGTCTATGCGATTTTGGAGTCAACATTCGAGTCATTCAGACGCGGGAATGCCTACAGTGAATTGCCGGTCTTGCAGATGCTTTCAATCTCGAAGAGAGATTTGAAAGAAAAAACCGTTGCATTTTCCCATAGGCTTCGTAAGAGAATAGGTGAGAACAGTCAGCTCATTTTCGAAATCGGCGAAGGAAACTCCGTGGTCGGCGGCGGGTCTGCCCCGGCTGTCCAGCCACGGACGACTTTGCTTGCTTTGAAACATCCACGGCTTTCTGCATCTGAGATCGCGAGCAAGCTCCGCCATTCAAAGCCCGCCGTGATTTGTAGAGTTTTTGATGATCGGGTTGCGTTGGATCTTAGGACCGTGTTGCCTGACGAGCAAGATTTGCTAATTAATGCGCTTGCGGGCCTTGGAGCGTGAAATCTTCACCGTCTGTAGATTTCGACTCCATTATCAATCTCAACCCCGATAATTTCTTCGCTTGCGGCATAGTCCAGATGAGCAACTGATTCTGAAATAGCGAGAAAACGGTGTACCTCGTCGTCTATCGCGTCCGGAAAAACCCTCTTGGCGACTTCCCAACCGGTAATCCCGTCTCTTGGGACGAATCCAGTTACTTTCGCCTGTCGCGCATCGATTGCCCTAACGTAGCGGTGATAGATTTCTTCAAAGTCATAGATCGGTTCTCCGTGACCACCGTAAACCCTCGTCGGTGCGAGTTCCCGTAATTTCCTAAGACTTTCTATATACATCCGGAGAGATTTGAATCGCTTGGCGGTGTCGACCGGGTCAGGTGAGATCACCGGGTTCGGGGTGATTCTTTTTAAGACGCAATCTCCGCAAACCAACGTTCTATCTGATCTTCGGAAAAACGAACAAGATCCCGGAGTGTGGCCGGGGGTATGAACAACACTTAAAATCCCATTTTCAAATTCGAGTTCATCCTCATCCTTCAGGTTGGAAAACTCATACCCGGAAAGCGAATCAGTCAGCAGACTCACTTTTTCATAGGTTTGCCGCAATTGCTCGATTACGGTTTCCGGCACACCCGCCCTTCGCATCAACTCGTGCTGCTGAGTATGTTCGAGTCTTCCAAATAAATGTCCCGTTTCCCAATCGTGAATAAAAATCTCAGCATTCTTTGCCGAATCTCTTACCTTTTTTGCGAGACCGCAATGGTCTTCGTGCGCGTGCGTAAGAACGATCCGCCGAATATCTGACAATTCTATGCCGTTCCGCCGCAGCTTTTTGACAAGCAATTCAGACGCCTCAGTGGTCTTCGGGCCAACGTCGATCAGCGTCACCGGATCCGATTTGACCAAGTAAACATTGACGTCCCCAACATAAAAAGGTGTTGGAAGTGAAAGCGGAAGAATCTTCATAGAAAGTAAAACGAATAGCATGAATAGTATTCAAAACGAAACCCGCCGCATTGAATTGTTCTCTCGAAAAGTTTCCTTTGAATAGCCTTTTTGCGGCTGTTTGTTTGAACAAATAGTCGAATACCGGCGTGAATTATTTGCGTTTTCCGACCAAAAGCGCGGACAGGCGGCGTTAGCGAAATGCCAATAGCCTTCGATTTTACTTGCGTTTACAGGTTTGTAACTAGTAGAATCTCAAAGCTAACTTATCAATTTGAAGCATAGTGTTCGGAAGGCAAAGAAATGGCATTGCCGTTTTTGATGTTATTGGTTTGATCCCCCCAATATCCGAGGTATTTTTTGCTTGAGATTTAATAAAAGAATCATCAATAAGGAGTAAATTCTAATGAAAGCGTTTCCTTGGCGAATTTCTGCTGTTGTGACACGAACGCTAGTGCTCGCAGTAATTTGTTTGTTTAGTACCGCGTTGGTTTATGGCCAGGCTCAGGCGAGTTCTGCGGACCTCGTGGGTACGGTTGTAGATCAAACAGGCGCGGTTATACCGGGTGCTACGATCACGGTACGGAACTCATCAACCGGAGTTGGACGAAGTGCAATTTCCAATTCGGAAGGTGTTTACCAGTTTCTGAACCTGCCACCGGGCAGGTATCAAGTCACTGCTGAAGCGGCAACCTTCAAGACCATCGTCATTGACGATGTGGTATTGACTGTTGGTCAGCGGGCCGAGTTGAAGATACCGCTCGAGGTGGGCGGACAGGATGTAACGGTCAATGTCGATGTAAGTGAGGTTGAACTCGTCGAGACAGCAAGCTCCACCGTTTCTAATACTATCGATCAACGCAAGATCGAAAACCTGCCGATTAACGAAAGAAGCGCAACGGGATTTGCTCTCACGCTTTCAACGGTTGGCCGCGATAACGGCCGCCCGATCGGGCCTGCACCGACATCCGGCCTCAACGTCGGTGGCCAAAGGGGCCGTTCCACTCTGGTTCAGGTCGATGGCGCCGACTTTACAGATAATTCTGTTAACGCCGCACGAACAACGGTTTCACAAGAAGCAGTCCAGGAATACCAGGTAGCGACCAACTCATACGCTCCGGAGTTTGGACGAGCCACCGGTGGAATCGTAAACGTCGTGACGAAACGCGGGACCAACGATTACAGTGGAAACGTTTTTGGTTTTATAAGAGACAAGAGCATCCAGGCTCGAAATCCATTTGCTCCGGCGGACAAACCTGACTTCAGGCGTACGCAATGGGGTGCAACGTTTGGCGGGCCGATCATCAAGGACAAGACTCACTTCTTTTTGTCGTACGAGCGAAGAGATCGTGAAGAGTCTGGCTTCTTTACATCAGATCCGGCGAGAGGAATTGGCGCGTCGGTAACGATTCCGGTAATTCCGGGATTGAACCCGATCGCTCAGACCTTTAACAACCTGACGCCGGCACAGGCCGCAGCCATTACCGGATTGATTGGTTCAGGCAATCCGGCACTAATCTGCGGCGGGCGCGCGTATGCGTTCTTTGCATCGTCAGGCGGTACGACGGCACTGACCGGTTCTAATCCGCTTATCAGTCCAAACGACGGAAGTATGTGTCCCGCTATAAGCCCGATCGGCCCAGGCGGAATCGGTCCCAGATTTATTCTCTCGGGCGCTCCGGTACCTTCCGCAACGATGGGCGCGAATGGGCTGCCGATCGCCTTCCGTCCGCTCAATCTTCTCGACAGGGAATTCCCTGTTACGGAAGACACCAACTTCTTCTCTGTTCGCGGTGACCACGCGATCAATAACAACCATCAACTGACACTTCGATTTGGATACAACACGAACGATGTGACAGGTATCCAGGTTGAATCGCAAAACCAGTCGCTAGGACAAAACGACTTCTCGAGAACAGGTGTTCAGGACCTAACCGATTATTCGTTCACCTCGCAGCTGACCTCGATCCTTTCATCGAACTGGGCAAACGAGTTTAAGTTTAGCTTTGGCCGAAGGGAGACGACTTTCCGTTCACAGAATGGAGAAGCTGTCGCCTTCAACATCTCGGGTTCAGCGTTTATCGGCCGTGAATTGTTCTCACCGGTAGTTCGGTCTGAGAATCGTTATCAGTTTGCCGACAATCTCAGCTGGGTATATGGCGACCATATATTCAAGTTTGGCGGTGACTACAACTTTGTAGATATTCCGAGCTTTATTTTTGAGTTGAACTTCTCGGGTTTGTTTAACTTTGGTCCGTTTGACGCGGCGAATCTGAACCCGGCATTTGCAGGACTTCCGAACTTCACGCCGGTTCAATCTTATGGACTGGGACTCCCTTCGACATATATTCAGGGATTTGGTGATCCGACAGGAGACATGAGCAATAAGCCGCTTGCGTTCTTCGCGCAAGACACCTGGAGGGTACACCCGAAGTTGACGATCAACTACGGTATTCGTTATGACGCAGAACTTACACGTCAAATACCAACAGTTGGCTTGACCGATCCACTTTCGGGAATCACGTTGTCTGCGGCGGATATCGAGGCCGCGCAGGATGCGGTAGGCGTTCAGCAGGGAATCCCCAGAGACCTGGACAACTGGGCACCGCGTTTCGGATTTGCGTTTGACATGTTTGGGAACGGAAGAACGGTGGTTCGCGGCGCGCTTGGGCTTTTCTATGATCACCCGCTTCTTGCGATCGCGACGAACTCGGATATCGGTGATGCTGCCCAGCAGCAGCAGGGCGTCCTGACTGCGGGAAGTCCGTCGCCGACCGCGTTGCTGAACGCATCCCAGGTTTTCCAGGGAACGGTTTGTGTTCCGGGTGCTGCCCCAACTCCGGTTTGCGGCGCATTGCCTCCTGGCACATTCACGCCGGGTGTTGCACCGGGAACGGATTATCAGTTTGGGCGTCAGCGTTTTAACGACCAGACATTCCCGGGATTTGGGGCCGTGCTTCCTTTCTCGCTGCCGATTGCGCAGGATTTTGAATATGCCTATGCAACGCAGGCTAATCTAGCTGTCCAACAGCAGATTGGCGAGGACATGGCACTTAAGGTTGGTTACATATATGTTGGCGCCAGAAACTTGCCGCACCCGACGGATCTAAACACTCCGAACGTTGCGAGCCAGGTTGAGAACTACCGCAGATGTTTTGGTACCGCTCCTCCGACTACACAGTCGGTTTCGACGGTAAATCCGGCGGCGTGTAATGCTCCGGGAGTTTGGGTGGCCGTAATTCCGGGGATAATCTCTCTGAATACGACAACAGGCGAGGGTGTTATCGCCCCCGCTGTTGCTAACTTCTTCAGGCCGAACGCTCCTAATTACTTCCTGGCTCAAGCCCTTTCAAATGGCGCAGTAACACCAGCTGTACTTAATGCCGCGCTCGCCGCTTCGAATACATTGCGTACACCTGGCATCGTATCTCCGTTTGGTGCAGTGAATGCTCAGATATCTGATGGAAAGTCGAGCTATAACGCTTTGAACGTAGAGCTTAACCGGCGTTTCTCGAATAACTTCGCATTCCTCGCTTCGTACACATGGGCGCATTCGATTGATGACAGTTCTGACCTGCAGACGCTTTTGCTTCCGCAGGACGTGAACAACTTCAGGGCCGAACGTTCTGATTCACTGTTTGATCAGCGCCATAGATTCGTGCTTAGCGGATTGGTTTCATCGCCTGTTGGGTGGGCTTCTTCCGACTCTGTGCTCAAGAAGATCTTTTCTGATTTTACAGTAGCACCGATCATCGAGGTCTCATCGGGTCGTCCATTCAATATCATCACGAACGTTGATACGAACAACGACCAGTCGACACAAACTGATCGGCCTAATGTGACCGGTGGAACCTTGACACTTCCTGCACCTTTCCAATCAGGAAATCTTGGAAGGAACCGTGGAATCACGCACTCCTATGCGAGTGTTGATCTCAGGCTGACAAGGTCGATCAGGTTTGGAGAGAGGTTCAAAATTGATCTGATTGGTGAGGTCTTTAACCTATTCAACAGGTTTAACGAGGCTTCAGCTTCTCCGTTCTTTACCGATGTAAACGAATTTGGTCAGCGCGATAGCGGCGGACGCTTCTTTAGCCGTCCGACAGCTTCCTTTGACCCGAGACAGTTCCAATTTGGCGCTAAGTTCTCGTTCTAAGCATCATTTAAATAGGGATTTGCCGGGCCATTGTGCCCGGCTTTTTTTTGCCTTGCATACGCCGTGTTAGACTGCGTTCATGACGATACTCGCCTCAAAAGTATTAATGGTCAGGCCGTTCCGTTTTGGATTTAATCCCGAAACGGCTGCGAGCAACGCGTTTCAATCAAAACCTGAAATCGATTCCAGTGAGGTTGCGGCGAAGGCCAGAGAAGAGTTTGACAGGATGGTCGGTCAGCTTTTGGAGTCGGGCGTTGACGTTCTCGTCGTCGAGGAAACAGGCGAACACGATACGCCGGATTCAGTTTTTCCGAATAACGTTTTCTCGACCCATCCGGATGGCACGCTTTGCGTGTACCCCATGGAATCCCGGGCGAGGCGCCTCGAACGGGCGATAATCCCGAACATTTGCGAACTCATTTCTGTAACCCGAACTGTCGACTTCACCAGCTTCGAAGAAGAGGGCCGGTTTCTTGAGGGCACCGGCAGCCTGGTCCTAGATCACGATAGAAAGCTGGCCTTTGCGTGCTTGTCGTCCAGGACAGACGAAAGGGTTCTAGATGTCTGGTGTGAGCAGTTAGGCTACGAACGATTCGTTTTTGTGGCACGTGACCAGGCCGGTAAGCGGATCTATCACACAAACGTGATGATGTGTTTAGGACTGGACTTTGCGGTAGCCTGCGTCGATTGCATCGAAGGAGTGGAAACGCAGGAGGCGTTTCGAAACAAGATCAGGGAAACCGGGCGGAAGCTGGTTGAGATCGATTTCGAACAGATGAACTCGTTCGCCGGAAATATGATTCAGGTCAAATCGAAGAGTGGGTCGCCTATTCTCCTTATGTCTGAATCGGCCTACAGATCGTTAACCGGCGGTCAGCTCGAAACGCTCGGCTTATTGACCGAAATCAGTTCGTTTTCGATTCCAACGATCGAAGAATCCGGGGGCGGTTCGGTTCGCTGTATGGTGGCCGAGCTGTTTGAAGCAACACAGGAATAGCATTGGATAAACGATTGCTTACAGAGCGGATTCTTGAAAAAGCCAAGAGCCTGGGGTTCGACCTGGCCGGTGTTGCAAAAGCTGAAAGCCTCGAGCCGGAGGGTAAGAGACTCGTTGAATGGCTGGAGAGAGGTCACCAAGGTGAAATGACGTGGCTTACGCGCGATCCTGCCAAGCGTGGAGATCCGAGGCTGCTTTTCCCGGGTACAAAATCAGTGGTCTCTCTTGCGGTGAACTACTACACCCCTGCCCAACATTCTGAAGATCCGGAAACCGGGAAAATCTCCCGATACGCATGGGGCGACGATTATCACGAAATAATTAAAGATAAGCTCTGGTCATTGCTGAATTGGGTAGAAGAGACGATTCCTGACGCCAAAGGAAAAGTATGCGTTGATACAGCGCCGATAATGGACAAAGCGTGGGCGGTAAGAGCGGGACTCGGTTGGCTCGGCAAGCATACCAACGTCATTACCAGGGAATTCGGCTCTTGGGTATTTTTGGCAGAAATGCTGCTAAATGTTGAGCTTGAGTACAATGACACTCCGGTTGAAGACCATTGCGGCAGCTGCACAGCTTGTCTGGACGCTTGTCCAACCAAGGCTATTACGGAGCCATATCTGGTTGACTCAAATCTATGTATATCTTACGCTACCATTGAGCTGCGTTCCGCAGAACTCCCAGATCAGTTTACCGGCAACCTCGATGGTTGGCTTTACGGTTGCGACATTTGTCAGGATGTTTGCCCGTGGAACCGGTTCCAAATCCCAACCGGCGAGACTCGATTTGAGCCGCGTCCTCATAACTTATCCCCCAATAATGAAGAGATTTTGTCGTTAACACATGAAGAGTACGTAGAGAGATTTCGAAAGAGTGCCGTAAAACGCACCAAGCTGAGCGGGCTCCAGCGCAACGCGCGTGCGCTCGTAGATTCGAAAGAGGAATACTCAGATACGGAGAAGTAAGATGAGAAAGAGATATACAGCCGCATTTGCCATTGCGTTTATCGCTACGGCAGCTGTTTTCGTTGTCAGTGCGCAGGATTCTTCAAATTCGGACGGAGAAGCAAATGTTGAGCGCGAAATTCTGATGGCAGTAACCAGCGGAAGGATTAGAAGCGCTCCGAGTCTGCAGGGAAAGATTCTCAGGGAATCGACACTGGGTACCCGATTCAAAGCCATTGCAGAAAAGAACGGCTGGGACGAAGTTCGCTTGGAATCGACCGGGGACGACGAGAAGACAGGTTGGATTTCCCGGTCGATCACTCAACCTTACGACCGCGTGAAGCCGGGTGTTCAGATGCAGGCAATTGCTGGTAAATACTTTGCCCGTAAGAAAATGAGATTCAGCACTGCGAAGCAGTTGTTTGAAGCATTGCCCGGAGCAGCAGACGAAGCGAAGACGTTTGAGATCGGCGGTGATTTAAGGTTGAAGTCCCTCGAAGCACTTTCGATCGCACTGAAGACGATACCTTTCGGAAAAGAAAAGGCCTCGCCTTACAAAGAATTCCTCGAAAAATATAAAACGGATGTTGTTTATTCGGAACCCGCCGGTGAATGGTACGTTCGTGCCGACAGGTTTTGGGAACTTCACGGCCGGTACAAAAAGCACAAGGTTGGAGAGGAGATTGCCTGGCGAGCCGCGGCAAACCCGATTCCGGGAGAATGTGAAGGATATATCAACTGCTACCTGTACCTGCTCCGTGTTACGCAGGGCGAGTACATGAATTTTTATCCCAGCGGGAAATATAGCAGACAGGCACTTTTGAACATGAGAGCGATGCTTCAACCGATCGTTTCCGATGTTCGAACAAAAACCGTCTACTACACTACGAGTGATGTAAGCGACCGCGCCGAGTTCAATAAGATGCTGTCGGAACTCCGGAAAATTGTTGCGAGCACACCTTTTGTCGAAAAACAGCTGGTCTTAAAGCAAATCGCTGATATTGCCGAAGGATACAGATAACGATAAACGTTAACTTTTGACTCGGGCCGCCTTTATTTGGTGGCCCTTTCTCTATAGCAGCTGTTATTTGGCCCGGGCACGCAGCAAAAATTATTTTATTCTTTGTTTCTGAAAACTTGAAAATCGAGTCGTCGGAGACTAAGTTCTAACTAAGTGGACAAACTGAAGGAACATCTCTACGACTCTCATGGCAGACGTATCCGTGATTTACGTATCAGTATCACGGACAGGTGCCAGTTCAGGTGCTTTTACTGCCTGCCTGACGGCGAGCCTCCGATGGCGAGGCGCGATACGCTTTTGACGTTTGAGGAGATCGAGTATGTGTCCGACATCTTCGTGTCTCTTGGTATCAAGAAAATTCGGCTTACGGGCGGCGAACCGATGCTCAGACGCGGAATAGAGACACTGGTCGAATCGCTGGGCCGCTTGCGCGAATCCGGCAGGCTAAAAGATTTGGCCCTGACCACGAATGGCTTCAAGATTCCCGAGATGGCTGCCACGCTCAAATCGCTTGGTCTCGACAGAGTAACGATTTCGTTGGACAGCCTGGACCGGGAAAACTTCAAAGACATAACCGGTGTCGATAAACTTAAAGAAGTTTTTGCAGCAATCAACGCGGCTAAGGAAGCGGGACTTAAACCGCTCAAGGTAAACGCCTGTGTTGTGCGAGGGAGAAATGATCATGAACTCGTGGATTTTGCCCGGTTTGCAAGCGATATGGGGATTTCGATGCGTCTGATCGAATTTATGCCCCTCGATTCCGGACAGGAATGGTCGCGGGATCTCGTTGTTTCCGGTAAGGAGATGGTCAAACGGATAAGTGCCGAAATGCCCATTACTCTCAAAGAGGTATCCCGCGGATTTGGTACCGCCTGGAATTACACGATTGACGGCTCGGATTCCGGAGAGATTGGGATCATCGCTCCGGTCACTGAAATGTTCTGCGGGGCATGCTCAAGAATTAGATTGACTGCCGACGGGCAGATTCGGACATGTCTCTTTTCTACAGTTGAACATGATCTTCGGGGCGTATTGCGAAGCGGTGCGTCGAGGGACGAGGTAATCGAATTTGTCAGGGATGTGACGCTGACGAAAGAAGCATCACATCATATCAACGATGAAACCTTTGAACAGCCGTCGCGTTCGATGAGCTTTATAGGCGGCTAACCAAAACATAATTCAGACATTAAACCCGATGTAGTTATGGGAAGACTTCTCACCTTTGTTTCGTTTCTATTCTTTTGTTCAGCCATTCCCGCATTAGCACAAGAAGAATGCCGATCTCCGGAAGTCGTCTTTAATGCCAATGCTGACAACCTGTTCACGCTCGAGCAGGAGCAGTATCTCGGAGAGATTCTGCAAGAGCGGTCGAGACGTGATTTTCGTGTAATTGATGATCCCGCCCTTACAGCCTACATACGCCGAATCGGCGAAAGAATAGAAAAGCATCTTCCCGAATCCGGAATAACCTTTCGTTATCACGTTGTAGACCAACCGGAAGCGAACGCATTCATCCATGCGGGGGGCTATGTGTACGTAACGCGAAAGCTCATAGCGTTGGCGAAATCGGAAGACGAGCTGGCATGGGTGATCGGTCATGAAATGGGTCACGGAGTAATGCGCCATCACACTGTCGATTACACCAAGTCATTCAAAAAGATACTTGGAATTGAAAAGCTGGGTGATCGGCAGGACGTTTTCATTAAATACAACAAGTATCTCGATACGTTCCGGACAAAGAGGGTGTCGTTCAAACGCAAGCACCAGTCACGGCAACAATACGAGGCGGATGAAATTGGTTTGTACGCAACGATTGCTGCCGGGTATGAAGGAAAAGAATTCCTGAATTTCTGGAAGAGGCTGTCTGAAACAGAAGAAGGCAAGGGAAACTGGTTCACCGATATATTTGGAGGGCAATCGGTTTCCGAAAAAAGGCTCGAAAAAATGATGAAGACATTTGAAGGCCTGCCCGTGACCTGTAAGCAGCAACGATCAGGTGACGTGGCAAGTTTCGAGCAATGGCAGGCCGATGTAGTCAACTACACCGGTTTGGGCGGCAAAGAGGAATTTCACGGGCTTGTCAGTAGTTCGAATCTCATTCCAAGGCTTCTTCCGCAGGTTCATACGATTAAATTTAGCCCGAACGGCAAATACATTCTCGCACAAGACGACAGCGGTATAAACGTACTAAAAGCGCAACCCTTCGAGTTCATATTCAGAATCGAGGCGGATGATGCTTTGCCCGCGGCATTCACCGAGTCGTCAGACAAGATTGTATTTACAAACGCCAATCACCGGGTACAAAAATGGGACATCCTGAAGCAAGCCGCTGAGTCGGTCCATGAGGTATTTGTGCGTGTGGGCTGCTGGGAATCGAAACTCTCGCCTGACGGCAAGTATTTGGCTTGTTATAACCGAAAATGGGCGTTGCGAATTTACGATGTGCAGTCAAACAAGGTGATTTTTGAAAGGCTGAAGTTTTATGTGCCCGGTATTGCGGAGTATTACCTGTGGCTTCGGGCGCGGAATCTCGCGGATGGCAAGCCTCTGAAGATGTTTGATATGCAGTACTCACCAAACTCCCGTTTTCTGATACTTGGGGGAAGGTACGGAGGAACGGTGCGGTTTGGCTGGGGAGGGGATGTCAGCAAAACGTTCGGATTCGATTTGCAGGCCAAGAAGGAGATCAAGCTTCATAAGAATCTTAAACAGCTTATTTACGGCGCATTCACATTTGAATCGAATGACCGCGTGGTAGGCGTATACGGTGACAAGGAAGAAAAGTCAGGGGTTTTTGAGTTTCCGTCGGGCAAGCGGCTCGACACCTTTTATCTGAACGGCAGGCAATTCTCACGACCGCACAAAGGTGACTTCTTGATCGTCAAGCCGGTGAACAACGCACCGGTCGGTGTTTATGACCTGAAAAACAAGCGATTTCACCTGGCCAATAAGACACCCGCGATGGACATCTATGGTGATAAATTCGTAGCGGAGAGAAAGACAGGTGAGATCGGCCTCTATTATGTCGCCAATGGAAAGGTGCTGTCCCGGGTGGACGTGCCTGATATCAAATTCGGCACCCTCAGGTCTGCGACTATTTCGCCTGATGGGAAATGGGTTGCCGCCTCGGTTCGAAGCCGGGGAAGCCTTTGGAATGCTGATTCTGGTTCGAGGGTGTTTTTTATTCGAGGCTTTCGGAATGGTTTCTTCGCGGAAGGCGGTAGGATGTTTACCGATTTTCCAAAGCAGAAGAACATGGCCCGCATGGTCGGGATAATGGATGGTGCTAAAGCCACAATCCAACAGGGTTATAAGATCGAAAGCGACTCCGCCCGGCTCTACGGTAGGTATATCGTAAATTTTGTTACCGATGAAAAGAAAAAAGAGGTAAGGGATAAGGACAAGACCGAGGTTCAAAGACGGCGTGAAGAAGATGGAGTTCTCGAAGATGTTGGATGGAGAAAGGGCACTCTGGAATTCATTGACGCGGTTACGGGCATCGTTTTGTGGCAGAAGCGTTTCGACGACGTAAGACCCCGAATCGAATACTCAAAGGAATATGACAGCCTCGTTTTTGTCTATTTGATCAAATCCAAGACTGCGAAGAATATTATTAACTCCGATCCGGTGCTCAAAAAGAAGCGGGAAAAACTGGGTGACAAAGACGGCGATTATCTTCTACAGATCGTCGAACCGAGTTCCGGCGCGGTCAAACGAAATGTTTTTCTTGAGACCGGCGAGGGGTCTTTTCGTGTACAAGACGTGTACGTTAGTGGTGACTGGCTTGTGATCGACGACACCAACAGGCGTATTTTGCTCTATTCCAAACAGGCGGAAAGAGTTCGTTTCAGATTCTTTGGGTACCTCAACGCGCTGAGCACGGTAAACAACCTGATTGTAATTGAAAACGAACCCGGTCGTTTGACGGCCTACGATCTAAACTCGGGTGAGTCCATCAAAAACCTTCGGTTCACAAAGAGGATCTCGTATATGAGGTTCCTGGAGGGCGAACAAGAGCTAATGGTGCTGACAGAAGATCAAACAGTGTACAGATTCAAAGTCTCTGAACTAGCCTCGCGTACACCATAGATGATTTAGCTGCGTCCTTTTGGCTTGTTTGACGCAATCTTTTTGCTCGGTTTTCGAAATGCGTGCCCAGTCCTAATCCTGCTTACGATTTCTTACGCACTTCATCAGAGAGAAAGCTGATCACGGCCATCCGAAAATAAGTTTTACAATCCACGAAGCATCGTCCGCTTATCTATCTTTATGTAATTGCTCTAATTGATACGACAGGGCGATTTCGTAATACAGCAAATGCAAAAGATGTGATAGCCCCGGGATCGAGTTCGAGATTGACGGCACGGAGAGCTCGGAAGTTTGCCCGAATCCGATCTGTGAAATACACTCGAAATCATGGACAGAAGCAGGGTTTTGAACGCCCTCTGCAGATGCGCGAAGGGCTTTTATGGTCGCGGCTGGATGCTCGGTACGAGTGGAAACATATCGGCTTTGGTTTCCGAAGATCCGGTCCGTGTATTGATCTCGGCAAGTGGAAACCCAAAGGGCGAGATGAACTCTGATAGCTTTCTTGAGGTCAATGGAGATGGAAACGCGGTTTCAGGCATTGGGCGAGCGTCTGCCGAGACTTGCCTGCATCTCACCATCTACTGGCTTCGACCCGGTGTGGTGTCGGTAATGCACACACATTCCGTATGGGGAACCGTGCTCTCGGACCTCTTCTTGGAGAAGGGATCGATAGAAATCGAAGGCTACGAAATGCTGAAAGGTTTATCGGGCGTCGATACGCACGAACACATTGAACGCATTCCGGTGATCGAGAATTCGCAGGACTATACATCGCTTTCCAAAGCAGTCGAAAATGTTTTGGAGCAAAACAGAGACATTCACGGTATCTATTTGCGCCGGCACGGGCTTTATACTTGGGGAACCGATATCGCCGAAGCGCAAAGACACGTTGAGATACTGGAGTTCTTGTTCGAAGCCGTTGTAAGAAGACTACAGCTTGAACAGTCTGCATAGTTGGCTATGGCAATACTGAGTAATCCGAAACACGGGGAACGGTTATCAGGTTTTGAAGAGATTCGAAACAATTTGAAATCGCTTGGAATCACTTATGAGCGATGGGACACCGGTGGGCCAAGGGTCGGCGATCACGCATCAGATGATGAGATTCTTGATGCCTACGCTCCCGAGATCGAAAGTCTTAAGGAGCAAGGCGGGTACGTCCATGCCGATGTCATAAACATTGTGCCTGACACGCCCGGTCTCGAGGACATGCTCGATAAGTTCAACAAAGAGCACTGGCATGATGAAGACGAGGTGCGATTTATCATCAAGGGTCACGGCCTTTTTCATATCGCTCCGGAGAACACGGATGTGGTCTCGATCGAAATGGAGGCCGGAGATCTGATTCGGGTCCCGAAGGGAACGCGGCACTGGTTTAACCTTTGCGAGGACAAAACGGTTCGCGCAATACGTCTGTTTGAGGACCCGTCAGGCTGGACGCCGCACTACACTGACAGCCGAAAAGAAGATGGTTACCAGCCGCTCTGTTTTGGTGTGAGCCATATTCCGGTTACGCGAACCTAAGATGTATTCAACGATTCTTCTCGATATCGAGGGGACAACAACACCCATTGATTTTGTTCATAAGATACTCTTCCCGTACGCGAAGGAACGCGTAAGAGGTTATGTATCAGACAATTACAGTCAGCTTGCGACCGAAATGCGTCTTCTTCGTGGTGAGTGCGACGATGATGCTGAATACGCATCTGAAATAACAGGACCTGAATCGGCAGCTGATTATCTCGAGTATTTGATCGATAAGGACCGAAAGTCGACACCATTGAAGACTATTCAGGGCCTGATCTGGAGGACAGGCTATGAAAACGGCTCTCTGAAAGCCATCGTGTACAAAGATGTTCCTGATGCTTTTCGCCGTTGGACTTCAAAGGGGAAATCGGTCGCCATCTATTCTTCGGGAAGCGTTTTGGCACAAAAGCTACTATTCGCTCATACTGAACTGGGTGATCTGACTGAGTATATTTCCGACTATTTTGATACTCATTTCGGAAATAAAACCGCCCCGAAAAGCTATAGTTATATTTGTTCGAAGCTTGGAGGTCAGGCGGAGAACGTGTTGTTTGTATCTGATTCCATGAACGAGCTCGAGGCCGCGAAGGCCGCAGGTCTCGATACAAGGCTGTCAATCCGACCGGGCAATGAAGAGGTTCAGGATTACAAGGGACATGTTTCGATAGAAACTCTTGATGAATTGGAGTAGAGGTTAAAGAATTGAGTAATTTAGAAACTGCGACGCTGGCCGGCGGTTGTTTTTGGTGTACGGAAGCTGTTTTTGATGCCCTTCGGGGGGTTGAGGACGTTGTCTCCGGGTATTCGGGAGGGCATACAGAAAACCCGACCTATCAAGAGGTATGTGCCGAGACCACCGGCCACGCTGAAGCCGTGCAATTGAAATTCGACCCCTCTGAAATCACTTACAAGGAGCTTTTGCAGATATTCTTTGCGACGCATGATCCCACGACGCTGAACCGGCAGGGTAACGACGTTGGCGAGTCATACCGATCGGCGATTTTCTATCATTCTGAAAATCAGAAAAAGATTGCGGAGGAGCTAATCGAAGAAATCGAAGAAGAAGGGATCTTTTCGGACCCGGTTGTGACTGAAGTCACTGAGTTTACAAACTTTTATGACGCCGAGGATTACCACCAGGACTACTATGCCAATAACCCGAATCAGGGATATTGCGCCGCGGTTGTCGGTCCGAAAGTCGCGAAGTTCAGAAAGGTCTTCGCCGATAAGCTAAAGGTTTGATCTAGCCCGCATCTCTCACAAGGGCGGAACAGGCACTTGAAAACTGATCATGGGACATAGTTTAGGTGAAACGGGCGAATAACTGCCTGTTCCTAAAGGCATTCTCGGAAAATCCGGCTTCGGATTCCCGCCCAAAACTCTAGAATCATAGAATAGCTATGCTTTACGAGTTTTGGACTAGACTCCTTTGCGGTATTTCCCGATAATTCCTTTCCCTCGTGAGAAATACGGGCTAGCGCTGCCTCGCGCGGAAGGCGGGGTTTAAGCGAGCCGCCAATTCAAAGTGCTTTTCCGAAAGATTTTTCATTCCAGTGTCTTTGAGCCGTAGCCCAAGCATCCAATGGAAATAAGGGTCATTCGGGGTGTTGGCATCGGCCTGTTTCTCAAAGTTCACGGCTTCACCATTATCTCCTCTCAGTTCAGCCGCTCCGGAAATCATGTTTGCGCTTATTACCAGGCGGGGATTTCGCTCAACCGCGGCTTTCCAACTATCGACAGCCTCGTTCTTCTTCCCGAGATGCCAAAGCGCTACCCCTCGTTCCTCGCGTGCCACGATCAGATCGGGACGCACGTTCAGCGCTTTCTCAAGGCTTTCAAGCGCTTCACGGTGTTTGCCCTGGCGGTTAAGAATCGCGCCCCGATAATAAAGGTTTAGCGCCTTTTCGGCCCCATCCTGGTATTCAGCAGATCTCGAGAGGGTCTTTGTAGCTGACTCGGGATCACCCGATAGGAATTCAAGCCAGGCGAGTTTTGGAAGTGCCACCTTGTTTACAAATAACCCTTGGGAGGCCGCGGTTCGGAAATGTTCAACTCCGGACTTCACGGTTTCGACCTCATTTCCTTTTAACCACTGGCCGGGGTTCACCTGTGCGAGCGCCAGCTCATCCGGAATCGCGACACTTTCAAACGCGGCCCTGCCCCGGGATTCGTTATAGTTAATCCAGCCGGTATGAGCGTTTAGCCCAATCCAGGCTCCTGAAAACGCAAGAAAAGCAATTCCGTACACGGTGACCTTGCCGCCGGTTTTTAGAGAGAACTTATAAAATGAAGATTGTTTCGAGAGAATCAACTGCCATGACTTTACGGCAAGGAACGTCGTTACGATCGCAATTCCCAATGCCATAAGCATCGCGACCATCTGGTAAGCGTCCCAGGCTGCCATAAAACTGACAAAAAACACCAAAGCGGCGGCGATTTCTTCTGGCCAGGTGAGCGAGTATCTTCTGGCGACTTTGTTTTCAGTCCCAACCGATGGTTTTCCGAATCCGAAGTAGAGCGCGTCGTTCGGGCAAACACTAACGCAGTCCATGCATTTCATACAGCCCGGATCGACAACCATTCCATGTTCTTTGACTTCGGCATGCACGAGAACGTTGGAGGTACAGGTGGCGGTACAATGACCGCATTCGTTGCAGTCTTCAGTTACCCTGATTCGGCCCGGCGCCACCTTGTCCGCAAACACGAATACACCTCCGTACGGGCAGCCGTATGTGCAGAACCCTTTCGAGCCCAGAAAATAGACCGTTACAAAGCCGCAAATAAAAAGGAATGGAATGGCGACCGCGACCGGTGGAAAGGTAGCCCAAAAGTCTGTCGTGATGATGTGATTCGTAAACCCGGGAAACAGAGGCTCGTTCTCGGCTTTTACAAAGAATTTAAGGATTGTTGGCCAGACAAACATGTAAAAGGCGACAAGTACCGGGACATATACCAGCACACGTGAACGAAACGGTCGGGGTTTCATCCCGATTTTCTTTAAAAGCCACGCACAGAAATCCTGAAGTGCGACGATGTGGCAACCCCAACCGCAAACAAATCGGCCGAATATAAGGGTTGCGAGAATAGCCAGCGCAAAAAAGATGAATCCGGCGTTTACGGCTCCGTTTTGGATCGTAAACATCGCCTCAGATGGTTCTATTGGAGAAACGGTTGATCCGGTAATCCGCCATTGAATGATATGCGCGATCATCAACAGGTTAAGCGTAATGAGTGCAGCGGCACGCCAACGACTGGTTTTGGAGTCAGCGATTCCTTTGTCTTTCTCTTTATTCCCCAGAACAGGAAGCGGAATCGAGCGTTTATTCTGCGTTTCCTTTGGTTTACAGCCTTTCTTCATTGCATTTGCGTGGACCTGAACAGAAAAGTCAGCTTGCTAAAATGTACTAGAATAAGGTAAAAAGGTCATTCCGACTTTTTGTAAAAACCCACTTTTGACTCTAGAGAAAAAGGACTAAAGAAATATGTTTAAGCCATTGATTGTGTTTGCGCTCGCATTCTACTTGCCGTTTAACGGCTTGTTTGGATTTTTGTCGGGCTCGAAGAAAGCTAACCCGAATGCGAATACCGGCACCCTTGAAATGATGATTGTCTCAAAAGGCAACGTCTCACTGGACCTTGATTTGGAAGCTGTTAACGGTTTCCGAAGCCGGGGGAAGATGGAGAAAGGACCCGCTCAATTTCAGATTGAGAAGGATTCGTACTTCAAAGTTGTTGCTTTTGAGAACGAGCTGAGAGGCGCTTTACCGGGGTCCATGGCTTTGAATCCCGAAAATTTCCCTGAGCTTCCTGCGAAACTCAGCGAATCGTATAAAAACCTTGTCCTTGAAAGAGCTCCATTCGGTGAACACCACGAAATGGTTATTCGTGACGCGAAACTTGGATTCAAGTTCTTCAACATCGAAGGTCATTTGATGGCATATGAGCCAAACGGCAGGACATTCCAGGTCAAAGGCGGGCGAGTATTGATGTCCAACGATTTCGCAGCAACTTTGGGTCGACCGGATGACGCGGGCAAACAAGTCGGAACCATTTCTGTTGATGCGACTCTTAAAGTGATTGAAGTTGCTGAGATCGCAGATGGCGGGGTTGAAAAGCAAACGCTTCCACCCGATCCGGACAACGCCGGAACGCGACCTGGTCCCGACGTAGTTGTCGGGGACGTATTCGGACTTACGCAGTTTGGGTCGAGCGGCGATTATGTGGGTTTGGCATTGGGAACGACCTCCTGTAATTACGGAACGGTAGATCTTAACTGGTTCAGATTGCCTAACAACGATCACCCTGTGATTCCGCAGAACATGTATCGCATGAGCGCTAATGGGGACAGATTTGAGCAAATCGGTCAGTCGAGTGTGAAGCATGCTTTTACCGCGCTTACCCAGAATCTTTGCCAATTGGGATGTAACGGAACGGGCGGTTCGAGACTTGGCTCAGGATGTTCTGATCCTTACAGTGCGGGTTTGAATGCGGGTCCAAATCTTGGTCACCGAGCTTGGATCAATCCGTTTGACGGTTTTTATCCGGACGGAAACTCAGCTACTCCTCCGAACAACCACTCGGGCCATTCGCATGACAGTACAACCCACCGGATTTTGACGCACAAGGATGATTTGAATGTTTCGTTGAACTCGGGAGCTACTTATTACGCCGAAGGCCAGTACATCACGCCGCATGAGTACGATCACTGCCAATCGAATCCCGGCGAATGCAATATGTACAACAATGTATCGTATCGTCAGTACGGTGTAAGCGGAACGACTTCATTTAGTTTTTCACCGATTGGTAGCACTGTGCGGGAAGCCGCCGCAATTGAGGCATGGACGGGCGCGACTTTCGTTCCGTTTGAGCCGGTACCGGGCGTTGACGGAACCGGTATCGTTGCCTACAAGGTAACTCAGATAAATTCAACTACATGGCACTATGAGTATGCGGTTTATAACGAAAATCTCGACCGTGCCATCGGGTCATTCGCTGTCTCTAAAGAGGTGGACGCGTCGGCCACCAGTATCGGATTCCACTCGCCTCCGCAGCATCCTGGTACCGCGAATGACGGTACAGGAGGTAGCGGATTTAGCGAATCACCTTGGACGGCCAGTACTTCGGATACTGAGGTCTCCTGGTCGACTGAGTTGTTTGCAACGAATGCAAACGCAAATGCGATCAGGTGGGGAACGCTGTATAACTTCAGGTTTGAATCAAACCAGCCACCGGTGCTTGGGGATGCGACTATCGGATTCTTCAAAACAGGTAGTCCGATAACTGTTCAGGTTATGAGGCCTAATTCCGGATCCGTCGCAGGCGTTTCCGTTGCGGGTCGTGTTACCACTCAGGCAGGGACTCCGGCCGGCAGGACGGCGGTTGCGATGATAGCTCCTGGTGGAGAGATAACCTGGACGTTGACGAATCCTTTCGGATTCTTCAATTTCACAGACGTTACTCCGGGTTTCACTTATGACGTCGTACCTTCGTCAAAACTGTATACCTTCACGGCTCAACAAGTTGAGGTGAATGGAAACATTACCGGAGTGAACTTTGTTGGGGTGCCCCGAACTGATGACTGATCGGGACATGCCGTTTATCGGTAATTAAACAATCAGAGGCTGCGTTCGTTAATCGGACGCAGCTTTTTTTGTGGCGGCCTGATGATTGAAACCTGAAACGTCGAAACCCAATTTGAAAAGTATCCGTAAGAATCTACTATCAGCTGGAGGATTATTTATGAAGTTAATAGATCGCAGAGTTTTTGGCGCGTTCGTTCTGATGTTGGGCTTATCGGTTTTGGCTTGTGCTCAACCCGCTTCAAGTTCCGGTGAGTATTTGCTGGTTCTAAATAAGGCCGGAAACGACCTAACAATCCTAAACCCGGCAGATTATAAGGTATTAGGTACGATAAAGGTTGGAGACGGGCCACACGAGATCGTGGTGACGGACGACGGCTCAACTGCCTATGTTACTAACTATGGCGGCCGTGGGGGCGCCGGAAACAGTCTTTCTGTAATAGACATCAAGGCAATGAAGGAAACCAAGCGGGTGGACCTGGGGCCGCTTTACAGGCCGCATGGGATCAAAA
>JABDKD010000227.1 GCA_013003215.1 Pyrinomonadaceae bacterium | reverse complement strand
TAAGTCGTAGCCCCGCGGATCGTATCCCAATTTATCCCAACCTTGTTTGCGTAGTCTCCATTAGAAGCTGAAACGCCCGAGGGAGCGTCAAGCGGTTCGCCTCCGGTTAAACCCTGAACAGCAGGTGTAACAGAACTGTGCCCATAAAACACCACCGCCAGAAGACAAAACGCCACCACGACTAAGACCTTTATTCTCAACATATACACACTCAAATAAACACAACCCTACGACCTTTTTTGAGGTCCCAAAAGAGTTGAATATATCATTAGATTATCACTCAGGCAATTAGTTTTTAGTTAGACTTGAGTGAGGCTTTGATTAGACGAAATAATATCTTTGTCGGCCATTCAAAAGCGAAAAGACTGCGGGCCGATTCCTCGACCCGCCCACAAACAACTGGAAAAAAGCTCAATGAGAGTGGCCTGGATCCCGGTCGGCTGACCGAGGATTTTTCTCTTCGTACATCACTTTGATGTAGTCGTTCAACCTCTGATTCAGGTTCGCCTCCGCGTTCTTAAGTTCGCCGGATTTCGCCCCGTCTTTCGCGTACCTTGTTTGTAGAGCCTTATCAAAATCGGCCCTTGCACCGGCGTCATCGTTCAAGAAGTGCTTCAATGCACCTGAGACGTAGTAAAGAATTTTCTTCGGAGTCTTGCTATTCCCTTTATTCAATTCTGATTTGATCGTCTCAAGGGATTTCAGCCTCGCAGCACGTGCCTTGTCTGCCTCACCCGCTTTTCCATAGTGAAACCCCTTGATGCGATTGAACCGTTCCCACCAAATCTCATCCTTATCCAATTCGCCATACACCTTCTCCATCACTTCGAGTCTTTTAGTAACAGCGACTTTGTTGTATTTCGTGAATTTCTCTTGCTCAATCGTGGCCAGGACTTTCTTAACGGCTTCGATTTTCTGTTTGGGAAATCTGTCAAAATCCCACATGTAAGTGGTCAAATGACACTTCTTACACATATAGAAGTTATTCCCCGAGGTATCCGGAAAAAAAAGCCATTGATATTTAGAGGGATAGTTGTAAATGTAGCTACCGTAGCTACCAACCACGAGAAACGTATTCTTTTCGTTGTCTATCGGACAAGTGAATTCCTTGGGAATCCAGGTGATTGCCGAGACGGAGTTCGAACAAACCAGGAACAGCAGTAACGCACAAAGGGATAAGGTTAGCTTCTTTTTCATATTGCCTCCAAAAGAAAAAGGGCGCTCTCAAAAGCGCCCGTAAAACATGAACGAAGGACTAACGGACGGCCGTTGCGTCTTCGTCAGTTGCTCGAGGATCAAATGGCTTTGCCAGATACTTCTTCGCTGCATCCTGGGCATTGTCATAAGTATCCCCGACCTGTTGTGCTCTCTTGTAGGCCGCGACTGCTCTATCTCGGTCACCCTTCGCATCGTATGCATTGCCCATCTTTATTTCGGACCAAACATACAGCCAAGTCGGACTCGCCTGACCTCTTCTCGCCAATTCACGCGTCGATTTGAAGTTATCAATCGCCAAGTCGTAATTTAGCTGGTCAAGGAACAGAAGACCCAAATGGTAGTAGATCCATGCGTTCGAACGGTCTAATCGCAGGGCCGCTTCGAACTGTTGCTGCGCTTCTACATAGTTTCCCTCTTTGTACTGCTCGATACCGCGACGGGCAATTGACGACACCCGCAAATCGTCCGAGATCCGTAGAATCTTGAACCTGGGATCAATATCTAGTCCGATCGGTTTTCCGTCGGATTCTATGTTGAAGTCAGCGCTTGTATCCTCGATAAATATCGTCTCGGTTGCGACACGCCCCTGTCCTTCAGCGCGGAGCTGGATCTCAACGGGGAGCCGCAGGTTGTCATAATTCTGCTTAACAGTTCCGCGGGTCACAAACTTTCCTGAACGTGTTCTCAGAATTAGATAGTCTGCCTGAAATTCCGGAACGCCGGTGCCTTCGACCCAGCGCGCGAAGAAATATCTTAGGTTCTTTCCGGAAACCTCATTTGCAAGATTCTCAAAATCGACGATCGATGCATTTTGTTCACGGTACTTGTTCAGAAACCTCCTCAGAAGCGAATCAAACTGGAGCTCGCCCATTGTGTCTCTCAACAATTTGTAAACAAATGCACCCTTCGAGTACATGATGTATCGGTAGGCAATAGACTGGTCGTCCAGCGATGCAGGTGTCCTGACTAGTGATGCGGTCTGTTCGAATGTCAATGACTTCTCAAGCAATTCACGCCGAAGACTATCCAGCTTTGCACCGGTCAGTTTGCTTTCACGAAATGAAAACGCGCTGTATTCAGCGAGTCCCTGCGAGAGCCAGGCATCGTCAAATGACTTCAATCCTACGGTGAGCCCCCACCATTGCATTGCCGCTTCGCGTTGGAGTCGCTCAAGTATGATCGGTTTCGAACCGTTGAAAATCCGGTTAGCAAGAAAAAGCATTCCTTCCTGTGAATAGTATTCAAGGCTGTCATCGTCAATTTGAGCAACGACAAGCTTCTTACCGAATGCAGGAGTACCAAAACGCGTTGTGTAATACTCCAATGCCGACCCGAGTGTCTCGGCATACTCATTGACAAGGTCATCGACCCCTGCCTTCGTGTGAAATACGAGCTCATAGCCACCGTACTGAAGCGTCTTCACGACGTACCGTCCATAGCTGAGGTTTCCCACGAGCCCCGGATTCTTCATTACAAAGCGTTGCTTTCCGTTGACGGTGGTCACCGGTTCGTCGCTTGCTCCTACAACCTGGTATGTAGACGGAACAGATACCAGTATTTCTGAGGTGGCCCTGTCAGCTGCATATTCGTGGAACGGGAACCAGCGAGCCGCATACATCAGGTAACCTTCATCCGGCCCTACATACGCAAGTCTCTTTGTGATCAAGGGTCCGCCCTGGGCGGAGGACATGACACCGCCGTATTTGAACTCGAGTGTCACCTTCGAACCTTTGGGTACGGTCGCCCCCAGGTCAACACGGACATTGGGGCCAATCTCACTGACTCCTACCCGATCCTGAACGAACGTTACGTTCGAGATTTCACCTTTAAGCGGAGGCGGTCCATCGACGGAAGTAGCGACTGCTGTGGATATCGCGGTCATTTTCACTTCCTTAACTTCAAGCGAACCGTTTAACTCAAATACTATCGAACGAGTGTCCCTCAACGGAGCGAACTTAACTGCCGTAACCGCGTCCAGACGATTCTCATCGGGACTGAGTTTCGCATCGATCTTGTAATGTTCAATGTCGAACGGAGCATATTGACCCTGCTGCCCGATTCCGATTCCCGCACAGACGCTCAATGCGAACCCCAAGGCCACAACTTTCGATACTTTTTGCCAAATCACTTTCAATTTTCAGTGTCCTCTAAACTCAATTCTTGTTGCTACGCTATGATGAACAAACTCTGTCGGCGGTTGGCTAAACCACCCAATGTAAATCGTTGCTCTACCTCAAATAAATGGGATTAGAGATAATCCAGGGCAATGTGTCAAACGGGGATCCCAGCTCATCCCGATAAACTTCGACGCGGTAATTGCCCTTTTTCTCAATTTTCAATTCGATTCGTGACGTTGCTTGTTGTTCGAAATACCTCTCGCCATTCCGAATGATGACGAATCTGGACTCTAATGGCGCTTGCGATTCCAAGCGTGCTCCCGGCTCAAATTCCAGCTCTTCACCCATGATTCCAGATTTGCCTCCTGAACGTGCCGAGAATCTGAATCCGTCACTATCCCCAAGAACATCCAATCCCACAAAGCAATTCCCGGACCTGACCGCCGAAATAAGGGATCCTTTCGTCAATTCTTCATCCTTTCCAAGTAGTACGTGATTTCGTACGATTCTGAACATTCCGTCGTACCTATCAATTATCAGGTCAAACCAGGGGTTCGAATCGGTGCCTCCCCAACGAATGCCAACTCCCTGATGAACGTCTGTACTCGCAAAAAGAGTAAGCCTTTCCTTTGCAGATAACCGGTCATACAATTTGAGACTGCGGTCGGGCCTCTTGAAATGCCTGACTATTGAAAGCTGCGGATAGGGCAAATACCCCCAAATCGCATCCATTAATGCTAGTGGCTTGTTTATTTCGTCTGCAGCCGTGTGGAGACTAAAAACTTCCAGGCCATCGGCACTTATATTCATATCCCCGCGCTCAGGGTGCGTGATCAACGCGAGCCTATTTTCCGTCCGGGCCTCCAGGAGAAATTCGCGGGGTTCCTTTTTTGCAGCCTTGAGAATGTCTTTGAAGCTCTCGATAACGAGAAACCTGTTTTCCTTTACGGATAGCTCGTTCCCGTTTACGAAGAGCACGCCCTCCTTTTTTCCGTCGAATGACTTTCCAAAGGTATCCTTGTCGGGTGCGATATGCTCCGTCATTACGACAAAATCGAGGTTACGCTTTTTGGAGGCCTTCACGACTTCCTGAAATGTCCCGTAACTGTGTCCCCCGATTCTTGTATGAAGGTGAATCACTCCTTTGAATTCTTTATACCCGGTATCCGGCTGCTTTCTGCGGCTTGCCGCGGAAGCCGCGATTGCGCTGTTTTGACTGTAGGTTTGATACAGGTGATAGATGCCCGGAATCTGCGAAATTCCAAGCAGGATCAGGAGAGTAATCAGAATTTTTTTCCAGAGCTTCATTCAGGCCCGCTTCATTTCGTCAAAAAATCCACTGACACCACATGCTCCGCGATCTCTTTGCCCATCGAAGCCACCTCCTGGTGCGCCGGGTGTACGGTGTATTCTTCCAATGCGGTGGCGTCGGCAAATTCTGCTACGAGACCCGTATCGTAAGACCTGTCGAGATTCAGGATGTCGCTCCCGACCTTAAAGGACTCGATACATCGGATCACGCCCGGCAATGCATGAAGTTTTGAAATGTGATCAGCGCGGGTTTTCGAATCTGTTTCTTTTTTGTATTTCCAAGCCACAATGTGCACTAGCATAAACTGCTTCTCCTGAAGGTTTCCTGCGCAGTTTACCAAAGATTCTGGACTTACGAATCCTCGCACCAGGTTTTTGTAACCATGTGCCTGTATTCAAACATCTTCTCAATCTTCGGACGTATCAAGACGGGCGACATTAATGATCCTAGAAATGAAAAGCCGGGATCAAACGTGATCTCGTCCCTGAGGACCGCATGCTCACCTTTGGGTTCAATTATGTGGCGGTGAACCCACGACTTAAACGGCCCCGAAATTTGGACATCTTCGAATAGATGGGGTGGGTCGTAAGCAGTGTGTTCCGCGACCCAGGTTTGCGGTATCAGCCCGAAGATCTTCTGTTGTATTACGGCCCTGGACCCGATTACAGAAATGTCGGCTTTCTCAATAATTTCCGCGTCTTCCCACGGCGGTATGAGACGCTCGAACGCATCAGGCAGCTCGTGAAATGCGAACACTTTATCAACTGTCGCGGCGATTTCGGTTTCTTTGATGTAGATTTGTTTGCTCACAGATATAAATTCGATGCCAGTGCGAGATTGGTTTCGTTAAAGATTTTAGAACGAAGAAAGCAACTTGCAGAGTTCAATCTGTCAAACCTTTCCCTGAGACTATTTGTCACAAAGCTCTTCCAACTTCGCGTTCAGCAACTTCCAGGTCTTAATGAGGTGCCTTTCTTCGGCACGTATACTCCCTACGGATAGCCGCAGAACGATCTGGTCATCGAGTTTCGTATGCGATAGATATGCTCCGCCTTCCCGGTTTATCTCGTTCATAAGCGTTTCGTTGAAGCTATTGAGATCTTCTACCCGTTCAGGAACGGCCCTGAAGCACACGAGAGCAAAATCTACATCAGCTGAAAGCTGAAATCTCTCCGACTCCTCAACCCAAGACGCGAATAGTTTTGCAAGCCTGATGTGTTCGCGGATACGCGACCTCAACCCATCCGCTCCGAAATAACGAATTACAAACCACAACTTAAGTGATCGAAACCTGCGACCAAGCTGAATCCCGTAATCCATTTGGTTCGTTACATCCTCAGCAACCTTCAGATATTCAGGAACCAGGGAAAACGCTTTCCTCAGGATTTCCATGTCTTTCATATAAAGGACCGAAAGATCAAACGGAGTAAATAGCCACTTGTGCGGGTTTGTAACAACCGAATCCGCCGACTCGATTCCGTCCATGAAATGCTGCAGTTCCGGAAGGATCATTGCCGAACCTGCGTAGGCCATATCGACATGAAGCCAAATGTCGTTGGCTTCACAGATTTCAGCGATGGCTTGCAGATCGTCGGAAGATGCCGTTGACGTGGTCCCGATCGTAGCCACAACGCATAGAGGCTCGAAACCGTTAGAAATATCACGCTCAATCGACGCACGCAGCTCATCTACGTCGATCGAATACCGATCATTAGTCTTGACTGCGCACATCGACCTTTGCCCCAAGCCCAACGTTATCAGCGACTTCTCGATCGACGAATGTGTTTGGTCGGATCCGTAGACCCTCAGAAGGGGCAGATCATCCCGACCGCTCATTCCGTCTTCTCTTATTCTCAGCCCCTTGCGTTCCCTTGCTGCTGCGATAGCGTGCATGGTCGAAACGGACGCAGTGTCATAGATCAGGCCGGAAAACTGTTCGGGTAGACCCATCAGCTCTCTTAGCCAGTTAAGGGTAACTTCCTCAAGCTCGGTTGAAGCCGGTGAAGTACGCCAAAGCATTGCCTTTTGATCAAAGGCTGCGATAAACATCTCTCCAAATACACCGACGGATGACGTTGAGGTTGAAAAAAGACCGTGAAAATTCGGATGATTCCAATGAGACAGGGCAGGAATTATCAAATCATCCATGTCCTTCAGAACCTCCGCGAACTCTTCGCCTTGATCCGGGGCGGATGGCGGCAACTTGGATTTTAAGTCGTTTGGCTCGTTTTGTGAGAGAACCGGCAGATTTTCCATCTCCTTAAAGTAGTCTGCGATCTTGTCCACAATACGGTAACCGTATTCCCTAAACTCTTTGTCCGGCATATCGCCGATTGCACTGGTCTTGTCCATAAATTCGTCAGTAAATACTCGATTCAAAGCCCCAATTTCGTTGCGAATGCGAAGAGTCAGGGGAAGAAACTCCTCGACATAACATTCGAAATACGTATAATCCCTGTCTAAGTACTTCTTTTCACCAATAGTTGCTGATCGATTGAGAATGCTGTGGTTATCAGTATATCGCTTGTGGTGATCTATAAAAGCTTTCCCTGTACGAAATTCGACAATTTGAGGATGAATATGCGCAAGAAACTAACGAACTTTGCACTAACGGTATTTTCCGTTTTTGTATTCCCGGTTTTGGCCTTTGCCCAAGAACAGGCTTCAACCAGTGCTAAAGGTCTTGATCAGCAGATCAACGATGCATTCCAGCCAATTGCGGACTGGTGGGAGGGTTTGGTTCTTACTCCTGTCGCAGGAATTCCGATCGTAGTAATCATACTCGTTGCGGGAGCGGGCTTCTTCACTCTCGTTTTCGGATTTATCAATATCCGAAAGTTTCCACTGGCACTCAATGTTGTTCGAGGAAAATACGACGATATCGAGGAAGGCGGTGCCCCGGTAACTTCTAAGTCAGTTCCAACAGTTGAAGGCGATATTCCCGATACGATCCGCCAGGAAGGTGTGGAAGGCGAAGTCAGCCATTTCCAGGCACTTGCTACCGCAGTGTCGGGGACCGTGGGTCTGGGAAACATCGCGGGTGTCGCAGTAGCAATTGCCGCGGGTGGTCCCGGCGCGACGTTCTGGATGATCGTTTGCGGACTGCTCGGCATGTCCACGAAGTTTGTGGAATGTACGCTCGGCGTCAAGTACAGGGATATCGGTTCCGACGGTACGGTTTATGGCGGCCCGATGTATTACCTGTCCAAGGGTTTTGCTGAAAAAGGCCTCGGAGTCGTGGGCAAGGTATTTGCGGTTGTAATGGCGCTCCTCTTAATTGGAGCATCGTTTGGCGGCGGTAATATGTTCCAGTCCAATCAGGCCACGGTTCAAATTACATCGATGACGGGCCTGCAGGGCGGTGCGATCAAGACGATTATCGGAATAATCATCGCAGTACTAGTAGGAATCGTAATTATCGGTGGCATTAAGAGGATTGCGAGCGTAACGGAGAAGGTAGTCCCGTTTATGGCGGTTATCTATATCGTCGCCGCTTTGATTATCATCATTTCGAACATCACTTTCGTTGACGATGCGATTGGATTGATTATCTCCGGTGCGTTTACACCTGAAGCAGGATTTGGCGGTTTGTTAGGTGTTTTGATCGTCGGCTTCCAACGTGCTGCCTTCTCAAACGAGGCGGGTGCGGGTTCAGCTTCGATCGCTCACTCTGCCGTAAACACTCGTTTTCCCGCAAGTGAAGGGATCGTTGCACTGCTGGAACCGTTTATCGATACGGTAGTGATCTGTACGATGACCGCGCTAGTGATCATCATGTTCAACAGTTCCGGAGCGTTCCCTTACGGGGATGTCGAATCGAGTAAAGTTCTGATCGACGGCGTTCGGGTTGGCGGTGTTGATTTGACCTCGACGGCTTTTGATTCAGTGCTTCCTGGATTTAGGTACATACTCACAGTAGCGATCATCCTGTTTGCGTTCTCAACGATGATCTCCTGGTCGTATTACGGCCTACAGGGATGGAAATACCTGTTTGGAAGGTCCAAGGCATCTGACCTGACTTTCAAGTTTCTCTTCCTGATCTGTGTTGTCATCGGAGCCGCTGCGACACTGGATGCCGTGATTAAGTTCTCGGACGCCATGATCCTGGCGCTTGTGTTCCCGAATATGATCGGTCTGATATTCCTGTTCCCGAAAGTTAGGGAGGAACTAAATAAATATCTAGGTGCGATTAAGAATAATGAGGAAGCTGCAGAAAGCGAATAACGACAGCTAATCTATAAAAAAGAAGACGGCCGTTAAGGCCGTCTTTTTTTGTATTCGTTTCTATTGAATTGACTGCGTTCGGTGATTTTGCGGAGTTGGCAGAGTTTGCAAAGTTGGCTGAGTTCGGCGCGTTTCTTCTAGATCGCGCCGCGCGAGGTCATAGTACAGCGGCTAAGCGAGAAACGGAATTCAGTACAGGGAGCGGTAGCGACCTGCATTCAGATGGGATGGATCCTTTCGTGCGATGTATCCCCAAATATTCCATCAAGATTCTACGGAGAACTCGATGAACCCTCCAAACGCTGTCAACTTTGCTAACTCTGTCAACTTTGCTAACTCAGTCAACTTTGCTAACTCAGTCAACTCTAATTCTGCTGCTGTTGTTCTACCTGTTTCTGCAACTGCTCCAGAACTTCCGGTGAGATCTGCTGACCCCCAGGAGCCCCTCCGGGCTGCCCAGGCAAGCCTTGTGGTGCCGGCGCCGGAGCATTCTCTTGGTTAAAGGCATCGATTCTGGCGAGCGCGTCCGAATAGATCGTAATCTTCTTCTCGCTTTCCAGCCTCTTATTTACCGCCGCAAGATACTCAGAGTAAACAGTACCGCGTTCCCTGCCGATCATCTGTTCGGCCAGTTGGTCTTTTTGCTTCTCAAACTCATCTTCGTCCGCATCCTCACGGCCGAGAACTCCGACGACAAGGTAATTATCACCGATCTTGATGGGGTCACCGGTAACTCCCCCTTCCTTAAGGCCATAAACGGCGTCTTCAAGCGCTTCAGATGTGGTTGCGCTGGGACCCTCTCCAAGCGGGGTTCCAAGTGTGAAGTCCTTTACATCTCCAGCTTTGAAGCCTTCTCCGGACGCTGCAGCGCTGAGGCCTGCAGCGGAATCTGCGTTTTCAGCGATCTTTTTGGCTACTCCTTCCAGTTGCTCACGGGCCTTGGAGACCTTGAAAGCCTCAGTGACCTTATCCTTAACTTCAGAAAACTCCGCGTCGCGGGGTTTCTTAACGTCCACGATCAAAGGAATCGCAAATCCGCCCGGCACCGGAATCTTGTCCCCAACATCGTTTGCTTTTTCCAGCGACTGGATTCCGGTTTCAAAGTCCTGAGAGATCCCGAGATCCTTGATCTCATCTCCGGGTTTTACATAACCGGTCTCACGAATCATGTCTGACGCAGAGGAATTAGCGTCAGAAGCAAACTTCGCGGCAGTCGCATCAATATCCTTGGACTTCTTAAGTTCGTCGGCGACTTTGCCCGCCAAAGTTGCGTTCGCCGCGTAAGCTTTACGATTTCGAAGACTAACTTCGAGCTCTTTCTTAGCGTCTTCAAACGACTTTTCCTTCGCAGCGCCTCTCCTTAAAACATAATAATTGGAACCATACTTGAGAGGCTCAGTAACCTCACCTTCCTTCATGTTCAGGACGCGCTGGTAAGGATCGTCTTGTTTTGTCGGATCCGTAGCCGGCCTGACGAGGCCCGGAACGCGGCCGCCGTTTGCTGCCGTGTTAGGACGTTCCGACTGACCCTGAGCGGCTGTCGCAAAATCTTCTTCGCTGACCGTCTCCTGGCCTTTTTTTAGACCGGTAATAATTTCGTTGGCCTTTTTGAGAACATCCGCGTCAAATTCCGGTTTCGCAACGCGGAGCACGATCTCCTGGACATTTACACCCGCGCGCTTCCGTTCTTCAGGAAGTTTGTCATATTCCGCTTTGAGATCCTTTTCTGGGATATCCAGGACTTCGCCTACTTTCGCGGTACTCAAGAAAATATATTTGACCTTCTTTTGCGGTAGGCTGATGTAATAGTCTTTCTTATTCTTTTCAAAGAACTCTTTCAGTTCCTCTTCGTCGGGCTTCAGATTCTGCGCGATCGCCGCGGCATTCACGTTTACATAGCTCAGATTGAACTTTGTGTTCTGACGCTTAAACCTATCTAAAACCGCTGACTCTGACACCGAAACTCCGGAGGTCACATAGGCGATGAGCTTCTGCTCGCTTATGCTGTCGCGAATTGATTCTTCGAACTCCGAAACGCTCCCGGCCTGGCGAACAGCATTCTGTTCATACCTTGTCTGGTCAAAAGGGCCCCCGTCGGCCGGCTTGAATTGCTGCCGCACGTACTCCGCCACCTCAGTATCGGAAGCTGTCAATCCCAGCCTCTCGGCCTCAAGCTTTACAACTTTCTGCCTTATGAGTTGTTTTACGGTCGACTCAGCAGGCATCGTCGTTTGCCTCCCGGTTAACCGCTGAGCCAGTTCCTGTGATCTCACGACCTCGCCCACGGTGATGACCTCGCCGTCAACAGAAGCGGCAGCTTCGGTGCTTGTCGCCAGATTAAGGAGCGACTGATTACCCGACAGGGCACCAAAGACAATAAGACTGAGTACAAGAAGTACAGAGAACGCTATGAGAAGAAAATTCCTTGTTTTCTCCATTCGGCCTAAAAACTTTAACATTACAAATACACCTTTTTCGGAAATTCTTACCGAGAAACATTAGTTCGAGGACAAACCGAGATTTTACCAACGTCCCTTGTATTTGTAAAAGAAATCGGCGGGATATATTATTCGCTCGAGCATCCAAGGTTTCACTTATTACAAGTGAAATAGAAACCTTGTGTCTTTTGTTTTCTATGGAAACCATTGAATATCCAATGTGGGTCTGGATCTCGTTCTTCGCGGTCGTACTCGTAGCACTTTTCGTTGATATAGGAATCGTGAACCGCAGGTCTCACGTACCAAGTCGACGTCAAACGTTTATCTGGGCGGCAGTTTGGGTATCGCTTGCAATCAGCTTTAACTTCTTTGTTTTGTGGCAGTTCGGTAGTTTCAAAGCGAAAGAATTCTTTACGGGCTACCTCATAGAATTATCGCTCTCTGTAGATAACCTTTTCGTTTTTCTCCTTATATTCAGCTATTTCAGTGTTCCGAAGAAGTTCCAACATCGTGTCCTGTTTTGGGGCATTATGGGAGCCTTGATCCTCCGAATGATAATGATTTTCGCGGGAGCGGAACTGGTCGAAAGATTTCATTGGATCATTTATGTTTTTGGTGCGTTCCTGATCTATACAGGCATAAAAATGGTTGCCGACGATGAGGAGGCCTTTAATCCGGAGGAAAGTAAGCTCGTTTCCCTGGTGACGCGGTACATACGAATAAAAAAGGACTACGTAGAAGACAAATTTGTTATAATAGAAGACGGTAAACGGGTCGGAACTCTTCTTTTGCTAGTTCTGATCGTAGTCGAGTTGTCAGACCTTATTTTCGCAGTGGATTCCATTCCCGCGATCTTTGGTATTACAACCGATCGTTTTATCGTTTACACCTCGAATATATTCGCCATTCTCGGCCTCAGAACCTTCTTTTTTCTTCTCGCGGACATGGCCGACCGATTTCATTACTTGAAATACGGACTCGCATTTGTTCTGAGTTTCATTGGTGTGAAGATGCTTCTGCCTTTAGCGGCTAAAGGCGGACTGATGTTAACGGGTAAACAGGATACCGGATTCCCCGGATTTCTATACGAGTTTGTAGAAGGCAAATATGCACAGGAAGTGATAAACATTTCTTTAGGTGTTGTGGCGGGTGCAATACTTCTATCGATCGTTTTATCGATGGTGTTCCCCGCTTCCAGAGAAACAGATGAAGAAAAACTCCTCCGTACAAACGATCCCAACAACGGTCATGAATAAAACCCGACTTACAGGACCGCGTTAAGAAAGCCCTCACCTCTCACTAATCGGTAATGGAACCTAAGTACCGAAAATTTTACGTCGATTTTTGGCGTATCAAGAAAAGCACGATTTACGGTGCTCTGGCACTAGTGTTTCTAACTGCAACGATCGGGGGCGGGGGCTACTGGCTATGGAAAAACAATTGGGTTATTCAACCGCCTACCAGCGAAGACGCACCGGCAAACTCTGCACGCATCACTTCATTTCAGGGTGACGTTAGAATTGTTAGAGTTAAAACCCGAAAAACGGAACGAGTGATCAAAGAAACATGGGTTCAGGCGGGCGACACGATTCAAACCCAGACCGACGGGCGCGCCCAGGTTAGAATGATCGATGGTTCAACACTTTCGATCCGGCCGAACAGTACGGTCGTGATCCGTGACAGTAAATCTCTGCTTGGCGGCACGACTGTCAGGGTAAAACTTGATGACGGTCAGATCCGTGTGAAAACCGAAGATCAACCTGAAACAGCGAACAACGTTGTCGAAGTGAAAGAATCCGAAAACCGGATTTATGGTCAGACGGATGCCAGCTTTAACCTGGATAAGAAGACTGATCGCGGTGAGATCCGAATAAGCAGGGGTCTCGTAAAGTCGTCTGTTGACGGTGTTAGCACCACGATTAAGGAAAACGAATACGCACAAATCAAGAACGGTCGGGTATCGGGCAAGGAAGAGTTATTGCCTCCCCCGATCCTTAAAGCACCGGCTCCATCCAAACAGGTGATTTCGGAAGGCAGCAGCCAGTCCGTAGGCTTTACCTGGGAAAGACCGCCCAAAGGTGGTGACTTCAAATATCACTTACAGGTATCCAGATCTCCGTTCTTTGTCGAAGACAAGATTGCAATCAACGAAAACCTTATCGGTAGCGGCTCTTTCACAGCCGAAGGGCTTAGGCCCGGAACGTATTTCTGGCGTGTCAGTGCTACATCAGGAAGCGGTCAAACCACAGAATGGAGCGAACCCTCGAGGTTTACGTTGATCAAATCAAAGAGGTCTACCCGCATCGAGGCGGCTGAGTGGTCCATCGAACACCTTGGCGGAAAACTGTACAGGGTGAGCGGTTCCACGAACCCCGGCGCTACGGTCAAGATCGCCAATCGGGAGACGTTTGCGAGATCAGACGGTTCATTCCTGCTTCAGATTTCAAGCTCCAGCAAATTTGTGGGTGTAGATATCTATGACGATGAGGGAAACCGCGGCAGGTATAACCTTTCGCTAATTACCGGCAAGGCTACACGCTAGAGGGCTCTTCGTCTGTCATGAGACATTTCGCTATAAGGAGCACCCAAACGATCCAGATGGCATCGGCAAGCAGCAGGTGAATAAGCTGCATTACGATCGGCGCTCCAGTAAGAATAGTCATACCCCCAAAAATCACCTGAATTAGTATCAGTAGAGCAAGAAGGCCGGGCATTCGCCCCGCCCTTTTTTTGTAGGTACTCCCAATCCAACCCGCCACGAATGCCAGAAACACACCAATCAATACCGACCCGAACGGGTGGAGGATCCTTAGCCGGAGCAAAATGTGAGAGTCTGCAGCGAAGTCTTTTGTGATCCCTTCCACCAGAGAACTGGAAGGAAACAGCATGTTTGTAAGCGATGCAATGGCTCCGGTTATTCCTATGAATACGATCGCTGCAGTTCCGATTCCTGCCAGCAAAAGCAATTTACGGTCAAATCGCAACCGAAACTCTTCACCCTTTGTGAGCAGGAGCGCGGTTAGAGCGAGAAAACCTAGGAGCAGAAACGTGTTAACAAGATGGCCGATAGCCCAAAACGGCCTTGATTCAGTATAGGCGGCGGCGACATTTCCGGTTAGGACAAGCCCGGCACCTATCAACGCCTCGGTTACGATGAAAAAGAATGAAAGTCCCGCAAAAACTCTCAATTGACGGTGTCCCTTGGCGAAGAAATAAACCGCGACAAAAAGCCCGAGGACTATAAAAAAGTCGATCCCGCTCATCACCCGGTGAGAAAACTCGATTACAGTTTTAAGCTCAGGCGCAGATGGAATGACCTCTCCATGACAGGTCAACCAATACCTCCCGCACCCGTCACCCGATTTCGAGGCGCGCAGAAAAACACCCCAGACTACAACTATTACGTTGTAGATCAAGACTCCCCACGCGAATTTCGCCATTGGTCTCATAATTGTCTCAATTCCAAGAATTTGAGAATATCAGAGGCACTGGTATTGATGCATCCGTTTTTGGATAAGAAGCACTAATGGAAATCGAAAAGTTTTTTATCTGCCCTTTTTGTGGCGCACAGATTTCGATGGTCCTCGATCTTTCAGCGGGACCACAGTCATATATCGAAGACTGCGAAGTTTGCTGCAGGCCATTAGAAATTTCATATGAGACCGGGGGCAGCGATAACGTAAGTCTGGAAATCACGGCGGTTGAGCAATGAAAATCCTTGTAACAATGTGTTTTGTAGTGATATTCGCTTCGATTGCCGTCGCGAACCGGCCGTATGTCCTTGTACTTGGTACCGCGCAAGATGCGGGGGCGCCTCAAATGGGCTGTATGAGCGAATTCTGTGAGAGATCATGGAAAGATGTCAGGAAGCGAAAAATGGTTTCCTCTATCGCACTGATCGATCCGGCATCAAAAAAACGGTGGATTTTTGATGCTACTCCGGATCTTCCGGCTCAGTTCCAACTGGTCAAGAAAAACACAGGCGACTTCTCGAACTCCATTGACGGAATCTTCCTTACACACGCACACATCGGGCATTACACAGGACTCATGTATTTAGGAAGGGAGTCTATTAATGCCGACAGCGTTCCGGTGTTTGCTATGCCTCGAATGAAATCAATGGTCGAGAAAAACGCTCCCTGGTCACAGCTCGTTTCGCTCAAAAACATCTCCCTCAGACCTCTTGAGAAAGACAAAGGAGTCGATCTCGGAGAAGGACTAACGGTCACGCCATTCCTGGTACCCCATCGCGATGAATTCTCTGAAACGGTTGGCTATCGAATCGCGAGCGGTGAAAAGTCGTTGATCTTTATCCCTGACATCGATAAGTGGTCAAAGTGGGAACGGGCCCTTTCGGACGTTGTTAAGGAAAATGACCATCTGCTTGTTGACGGTACTTTTTATGAGGACGGAGAAATCCCGCGTCCGATCAGCGAGGTCCCGCATCCGTTTGTATCTGAGTCGATAGATCTCCTGTCCGGATTGCCCTCAGCGGAACGGTCAAAAGTCAATTTTATTCATTTTAACCATTCGAATCCGCTCATTCAGGGCAGCAAGAAAAAGCTGAGAGAACTTCGAAACAAGGGTTTTGGAGCGGCTAAGACCGGAAATATATACACGCTGTGAAAGGCACCCGAATAGACAAACGGCTTTTGGAACTCGGGTTTGCCCCTTCGCGAAGTAAGGCCCAGGCGCTCGTTATGGCCGGAATCGTGCTGGTCAATGACCAGCGGGTCGAAAAGCCCTCAGAGCGGGTTTCCGAACACGACACTATCAGGCTTAAAGGTTCCGGTGCGGATACGAAGTTTGTCGGACGGGGCGGCCTGAAACTCGAGAAGGCACTCCGCGAGTTTTCAATCGATCCGGGAGGATCCGTTTGTCTTGATATCGGCTCCTCCACCGGCGGTTTTACGGATTGCATGCTGCAAAACGGTGCGAAAAGGGTAGTCGCGATAGATGTCGGAACGAATCAGCTCGACTGGAAATTACGTAGCGACGAACGTGTGGAATCACGAGAAAATGTCAACGCACGTTATATCCGGCCCGATGACTTTGAAGAACAATTCGACCTGATCACGATGGATGTCTCGTTCATATCCGTAACCCTTATACTCGATAATCTTGTTCCACTTTTGAAACCGGACGGTGCGATCGTTACGCTTGTAAAACCCCAATTCGAGGTTGGAAAAGGTGAAGTCGGGAAGGGAGGGATTGTTCGGGATGAACTGAAACACGAAGAAGTCGTCGAAAAAATAATTGCGTATGGTTGCGAAGCAGGACTGAGAAACGCAGGGAGAACAGAGTCCCCAATACTCGGCGCCGAAGGGAACCGGGAGTTCCTGGTCTATTTTGTTTTGGATTGATGGAAGGAAAGGCAGTAGCAGAAAAAAAAGAAAAAACCCCGACCCGGCTGGTCGAGGATGTTGATTTCTATTTCGAGAACGGATTGATGGTGCTTACCGCCCATTTTCTGTTGAATCGAGGTTATTGCTGTAGCAATGGCTGCCGTCATTGCCCTTACGATGACGAAGGCCGGCCGATTCAGAGCAAATAAGTTTCAATCTCTGGTTCCGGCGCTGCCGGCGCTGGTTTGCTCTCTTCGACAAGGTTTTCCGGTTTGGGAGCCTTTGCGATTGTAACCGGAACATCAACAGCGCAACACACAGATATTAGCTCCTCATGCTCCGCCGACATCGTCTTCTGTTCCCCAAGCCATTCCAATGTGTCTTCGATCACGGCACGCGCCGACTCCTCTTTAGGCCACTCAATGCTGTAATGAACCCACTTCCCGTCCCGACGGGTTTTGACGAGACCTGATTTACGCAAATAAGCCAGGTGCCGGGAGATCTTTGGCTGGCTTTCGTTAAGAACCTCAGTAAAGAAACACACGCAGACCTCATCTTCGCGCATTAGATTCAGTAACCGAAGCCTTGTTTTATCGGCAAGCGCTTGAAAAAGTATCTCCATTCGATCTAGTTGTTTATTCTTGCTAGCCATATATGTATTCTACCAAATGAGGCTCAATCGCAACAGGCAGTGAAATTTCCACTTGACAACTACCCGTTTAAAACAATATATTCGTTTTAGCATATATGTTTAAGCGTATATGAAATTAAGACAGGAGAAATAATATGAAAGTTCATATCTCGTTAAATGTTAGTGACTTGCACAAGAGTGCGGATTTCTACTCCCGTATGTTCGGTCAGGAACCGATGAAGTTCTTTCCTTCAAAAGCTGAGGCAGATAGTGCCGCCGGGACGGATTCGCCCACGACAAACGGGGTCGCAAAGACCGGGTACGCAAAATTTGATATCGCCGACCCTCCGTTGAACCTTGCACTGAATGAAACCGGTAAACGTGCCGGCGGGTCCCTTTCACACCTGGGCCTCCAGGTCGAAACCTCTGAAAAAGTGCATGAATACAAGAAACGCTGGGAAGAGGCCGGACTAACTACCGCTGACGAAATGGATGTCACTTGTTGTTATTCGAAGCAGGACAAGACATGGGTGCGTGATCCGGATGGCAATGAGTGGGAAGCATTTGTCGTGCTGGAAAACGTCGAATCCATGAATGAGGCCGAGGCGGCGTGCTGCGACGGTGATTTCGTTGGTATCGGAGAGAAGAAGGTGACGGAGGAGGCCGGTTCTACGACCACCGCCGGCTGTTGCTAACGGCTCACGGTTTTTATACGTTTACCGCATGAAAAGATCTGATTCGGTTTTTACTCGCTGCGTCCACTCGGGTATCGAGAAGTCTGAACACCACGGTTCGGTTTCGGTACCCGTGTACAATTCATCCTTGTTCGTATTTGAAGATGCTGATGAAGGCGCGGCTATCCACAACTACGAGAAGCCGGGGTATTTCTACAGCCGCCTTGGAAACCCCACCCAGAGGGCATTGGAAAAATCCGTTACAGAACTTGAATATACGGACGATGCCATTGCGTTTGCCTCAGGTATGGCAGCGATATCGTCAGCGGTCATGGCCCACGTTGGATCAGGCGGGCACCTGATCGCGTTGACGTCGATGTACTCGACTTCGAATTCCCTCTTTAATTACCTTGCCGACAATTTTGGGGTTGAGGTCACTTTTGTAAACGCTGAGGACAGTGCCAACTACGAAGCTGCGATTAAGGAAAACACGAAACTGATTTGGCTCGAATCTCCATCCAATCCTCGGCTCAACATCACAGATTTGAAGGCGGTTGCCTCGATCGCACGACAACGAAATATCATAACCGCCGCTGACAACACTTTTGCTACGCCCTTTAATCAGAACCCGTGCGTTTTAGGCGTGGACATGTCGATCCATTCAGCCACCAAATACCTTGGCGGCCATAGTGACCTCAGCGCGGGTGTTGTCGCGGGCACGAACGAATCAATTGATCGAATCCGGCACAGTACCAACAAATACCTTGGCGGTAATATAAGTCCGCAGGTCGCCTGGCTGGTGATACGTGGGATAAAGACCCTTGCCCTTCGGATGGAACGCCATAACTCGAATGCATATGCCGCGGCGAATATGTTAAAGTCGCACCCGAAGGTGAAAGAGGTCTTTTATCCCGGTCTGGAAACGCACACGAATCACAATATTGCTGCGGAACAGATGCGCGGTTTTGGCGGAATGGTTTCATTCGATCTGGGTGGATTCGATCAGGCAAGGAACTTTGTAAACCGCCTCGAATTGATCTCGTTGGCGACTTCACTCGGCGGTGTTGAGTCGATTGCCCAACATTCGGCAGCAATGACTCACGCCACATTGAGCGAGAAAGAACGGGCTAAGGCAGGTATATCGGAAGGGCTCATCCGGCTGTCCGTGGGAATTGAAGCCGGGGAAGACATACAGAAAGATCTGATCTCTGCCTTGGAAAATTCATAGGAGAAGAAATGGGGAGTATTGAATGCGGGTCCCGTAAACGTCTGTCGTTCTTAGACCGATTTCTAACGATTTGGATATTTGTAGCTATGCTGGTAGGCGTAGGGATTGGGTATTTCTTTGACAGTACTGAAGCGTTTATAAATAGTTTTCAAGTCGGAACGACCAACATCCCAATCGCAATCGGACTCATTGTCATGATGTACCCGCCACTTGCAAAGGTTCGCTATGAGGAATTGGGAGAGGTCTTTCGAAACACAAGAATACTTGGACTATCTCTGGTCCAGAATTGGATCATTGGGCCCGCCCTAATGTTTTTTCTGGCGATTTCGTTCCTTAGCGGTTATCCAGAGTACATGGTCGGTTTGATAATGATTGGGCTAGCCCGTTGTATCGCAATGGTGATTGTCTGGAACGAGCTCGCCGAGGGTGATACCGAATACGCAGCGGGACTCGTCGCGTTTAACTCGGTATTCCAGGTGTTGTTCTACAGCGTTTATGCATGGTTTTTCTTAAGTATTTTGCTTCCCGTATTTGGTTTTGCTGGAAGCATTGTAGAGATTAGCACCTGGCAGATTGCTGAAAGCGTCTTGATTTACCTCGGCATACCGTTTTTCGCAGGCATGCTAACCCGGTTTGTGTTGATCAAAGCAAAGGGCGTAGATTGGTTTACAAACGAATTCATCCCAAGGATCTCACCACTTACACTTATCGCTCTTCTCTTTACGATCGTCGTTATGTTTAGTCTGAAAGGCGGTTTGATCGTCCAACTACCGCTCGACGTGCTCCGTATAGCAGTTCCCCTTTTTATCTATTTTGTCGTTATGTTTCTTATCAGTTTCATGATGGGCAGGGCTGTCGGAGCCGATTATTCAAAAACCGCGACGTTATCCTTTACCGCTGCCAGCAATAACTTTGAACTCGCAATCGCTGTTGCAGTAGCAGTTTTCGGTATAAATTCCGGGGTTGCTTTTGCCGCGGTTATAGGGCCACTTGTTGAAGTGCCCGTTTTGATCGGATTGGTTAGCGTTGCAATCTGGCTGCGCGGAAAGTTCTTTGCCCCAGATCCGGAAGCGACCCTTATGGAGAATGCATGAAGGATAAGAAGTCGATACTAGTGCTTTGCACGGGAAATTCGGCGCGAAGCCAAATGGCGGAAGGCCTCCTGCGCCATTCAGTCGGTGACGAGTACGAGGTTATTAGTGCCGGGACAGAACCGAGCCTGGTCAGGCCGGAGGCAATTCGGGTAATGGCTGAACTTGGGATCGATCTATCGAATCACCGCTCGAAATCAGTCGATGAATTTCGGGACAAGAAAATCGATTTTGTCCTCACTGTTTGTGACAACGCCCGCGAAAACTGCCCGTACTTCCCTGCTGAATCAAAACTCATTCATCACGCGTTTCCGGATCCCGCCGGTGCTACGGGCGATGATGATACCCGCGACTCAGCGTTTCGTGAAGTTAGGGACCTGATCCGCAACTATATTTCGGAGTTTCTGAAGGAAATCAGCCAATAGTAAAAACGGACAAAGCACGGCAAATGCCGCGCCCGGTCCGTTACATTAAAGGAGAACTAACCAGTTGCCGAAACTAGTTGTCCGTCTTCTCCGGCTGCTTCTGTTGTTCGCGCTGCTGCCGACGCTCCAACATTCGCTGCCGTCTTTGTTCCATCCTCTGCCTTCGTTCCGCCTTCATCGTCTCGAGTTGCTCGAGCTGTTCGGGCGTAAGAACCCCGAGAATAGAAGTCCTTAACTCCTCAGACGAAGCCTTCATTTGAGCACGAAGCTCTCCCATGCGGGCTTTGTCGTCTTCGGTAGCAGTCCCATCGCGGAACTTTCCACGGAGCGCGCGCATCTCCTCGATGGTAGGCTGCTGTGTATTCTTGTGTGTTTCGGCAAGGGTTCTAACCTGTGACCGCTGTGTCTCACTTAGATTCAGCCGTCGTAATCCCCTGATCATTCCGCCGCGCCTGCCGTGACGCATACCCCTACCGCCGCGAAAGCCTTTTTGGCCCTGGCGACCCATTCGGCCTTTACGGCCTTCAATTCTCTGCTTTTCAACCTTCTCTTTGTCTTCCGCGGGTGTTTCCTGCGCAAATGTCACTATCCCAAGTGCCGCAATCGCAACTAAAAGGGTGACAAACGAGAAGACTTTACGTCCAAATGACATGCAAATTACCTCCAAAAAATGAGTGCTTATTACCTTAACTGGGAACTTTGACGCGCTTGCTGACAGTATAGTCGAGATTTTTTTGCCCGAAAACCCCTAAATGTCATTTAACATTTGATATTCAGGACGTTAAAATGCGTGTTTCAGAGTTAGAAGACGTATGAGATTTATTTCAGAGATTGATTCTCCCGAAGATTTACGACAGCTGCGAATCGAGGACCTTCAGGAAGTCGCCGATGAGGTACGCCAGTTTATACTGGAAACCTGCTCACGAATCGGTGGACACACGGGAGCCTCCCTTGGTGCTGTTGAACTAGCCGTGGCTATGCATTATGCCTTCGACACACCTCGCGACCGTCTGGTCTGGGATGTCGGCCATCAGGCCTATGCGCACAAAATCCTTACAGGTCGAAGGGACGAGATGAAAACCATCAAGCAGTATGGCGGTCTTAGTCCTTTCCTCAAACGGGACGAGTCCGAGTATGACACTTTTGGAGCCGGCCACGCTTCCACATCTATATCCGCTGCGCTTGGAATGGCTGCCGCCCGCGACAGAAAGGGTGAAGACTTTAACGTCTGTGCTTTGATCGGCGATTCTTCCCTACAAGGCGGAATGGCACTTGAAGCTCTTAATCAGGCGGGACATATCAAATCCAAGCTGATCGTCATCCTAAACGATAACGACATGTCCATTGCACCGGCTGTAGGTGCGCTCACCGGTTATCTGAACAGGATTAAGGAAGCCCAAAGCTACCATCACCTGAAGGAGGAAATCGGAGATACATTGGAAAGCCTTCCGGGAGTTGGTCACAGCCTTAGAAAAGCGGCGAAGTCATTTAAAGATGCGATCGCGGCGGCTGTCCTCCCCGGTGCGCTGGTCAACGAGCTTGGATTCAAATACATAGGGTATGTAGACGGACACAATGTTCCGATGCTTGTAAAAGCACTCGAGGAAGCCAAACAAGTTGAAGACGGTCCCGTAATTGTCCACGCACTGACGAAGAAAGGGATGGGGTATCCGTCTCCCGAGGATAACTACTACGCATGGCATGCAACGGGCCCTTTTGATATAGAAACGGGCGAAGCGATCAAGAAATCGTCAAAACCGTCCCCACCGACCTATACAAAAGTATTTGGTCAAACTATGTGCGACCTTATGGATAACGATGAGCGCATCGTTGCACTCACAGCTGCAATGCCGGACGGGACCGGTATTGATCAGGTTCTCGAAAGGCATCCTGAACGCTCGTTTGATGTCGGGATATGCGAACAGCATGCGGTTACATTTTGTGCCGGTATGGCAACTGAGGGCCTGAAACCCGTCGCCGCCATCTATTCAACGTTTCTTCAAAGGGGCTTTGACCAGGTTATTCATGATGTTTGTCTTCAGGATCTCAACGTTACCTTCGCAATGGATCGGGCGGGCATCGTTGGCGCTGATGGGCCGACTCACCATGGGCTGCTGGATATCGCGTATTTCAGGGCTTACCCGAATATGACGCTGATGGCTCCGAAAGACGAGGCGGAACTTCGTGACATGATGCTAACGGCGATCGAAAATCCCGGTCCGACCGCGCTGCGTTATCCGAGAGGTGCAGGAGTTGGCGCGACAATTGACCGGGAGCCAGAACTGCTCGAAATCGGGAAGGCTGAACTCTTGAGAGAGGGCGGTGAGGTTGCAATACTTGCTTACGGGTCCATGGTTGCTCCGGCAGTTGAAGCCGCTGAGGAGCTTGAAAAATCAGGCATTGATGCAACTGTTGTAAATGCAAGGTTTGTAAAGCCGCTTGATAATGAATTGATCTTGACGCTGGCACAAACATGCAGATTGATCATAACCGTCGAGGAAGCTTACGTGGCGGCGGGATTTGGTTCCGCAGTGATGGAATTACTCGAAGAGAACTCAATGCTGGACAGCGTTCGAGTCGTAAGGATGGGCGTTCCGGATCGTGTCATTACTCACGGTGACCCGAATCTTTTGAAAGCCAAGTATGGACTGGACGCTGACGGGATTTACACAAAGGTCAAAGAAACCATCGAAGTTCTGGATGAGAAACGGGTAGGAAAGAAACGAAGAAAAGTTATCGGTTAGTACTGGAGATATTTAATGGCACTTGAAAAGAAAGGGAACGAAAGCAAGAGCAGCGCTACGCCGATATTGATAATCGGCATCATCGCGGTCGCAACGATCGCGGGCATTTATTTCGTGTCGCAATCAGGTAATAACGACCCCGGGGCAACCAATTCAAATTCTTCAACAGCACAGGACACGGCACGGAACAATTACGCCAATGCCCCGGCAGGCGCGACTCCTCCCAATGTTCTTGGATCACCTGAATCCGCGATTGTCGTTGAGGAATTTGCTGATTTTCAGTGTCCGACGTGCGCTACGGTGCACCCGAAAGTGAAGGAAGTAGTCTCGCAATATGGTTCCAAGATCAAATTTGTTTTCAGGCATTTCCCAATCTCTCAGATCCATAAGAACGCGTACGATGCTGCTGTAGCGTCCGAGGCGGCGGGCCTGCAGGGTAAATTCTGGCAGATGCAGGATTTGATTTTCAAGAACCAGCCGACGTGGTCAAACATGCCAAACGCCAGGCCGACATTTAAGGAATATGCCGAGAAGATTGGACTCGACGCAGACAGGTTCGAGAACGACAGTCTCGGGCTAAGTGCCAAGTCACGGGTGGACGCGGATATCATGCGGGCTCGTGCTCTCCGTATTTCATCAACTCCTACAATACTTATCAATGGTAAAGCGGTTCCGTTCCAGCAGATGGATATAGAGCCGATGAAAAAACTGATCGATGCGGAGATCGCCTTGGTCAATAACGCAGGCAAAGAAGAAGATTCGGCAGGCAGTGAATCGGATCAAAAGGATGGCGATGCTGAAGAGAAGTAGTGTAAATGACTGATTTTTCAACAAATACAGCCCCGCCGCGTGTAATTTCCGCTGCGGGGTTTATTATCGCACTCGTCGGCCTTGTCGACGCGGGTTACCTTACTGCAAAACACTATTCGGGAACGGCAGTTCCCTGCAGCCTTGTTGCCGGCTGCGAAACAGTACTCACCAGCGAATGGTCGGAGATCGTCGGAATTCCGACGGCGCTATATGGTGCAGTTGCGTACTTCGCTGCTTTTTCAATCGCGTTTCTGGTCTTTAATGGAAACTCGACACTTTGGAACCTGTTCGGCGCGCTTTCCTCGATCATGTTTATTGCCTCACTGGGTTTTATATACATCCAGGCGTTTGTGATACAGGCCTTTTGCCAGTATTGCCTCGTTTCCGCGGCCACATCGACCCTCCTTTTTGTTGTCTATATCGTCTCCCGGTTCGTCGGGAAGCAACCGGAGCGGTCGTAGCGGTTTCGCCGCGGAGCAACGGCCCACGAAATTCACGAAAAACACGAAAATCAAAAACCCATCGGAACCGTCTGCGGTAGCAGATGGCATTCAGGCCCCCTGCGGTAGCAGGCGGGCACACGCTCGCAAGGGCAGATTTCAGCCGCGGATCAACTCGGATTCAAACAGATCTGAAAGAAGAAATCCATCGAAGATGGCGGCAGCGTGTAGCCCATACCGCGAGCTATGGGTATTCATCACCATGAGAGAATAAGCGTTCGTAGAGGGTGACAGATGATTTTGCAGCGGATTGACGCGGATTCAAACGGATCTGATGTAGCCAAGATAGGCACGAAAAATGGAAACCCACCGGCTACCGCCGGCGGTTCTCATTGCTCGCTTCCTCGCTCTCCCGCTATCTCGCAATCTCTCAGGATC
>JABDKD010000224.1 GCA_013003215.1 Pyrinomonadaceae bacterium | reverse complement strand
GTCCTTTCGTCCTCTCGTCCTATTGTCCTCTTGTCCTCTCGTCCTTTCGTCCTCTCGTCCTATTGTCCTATTGTCCTCTTGTCCTCTTGTCCTATTGTCCTCCATCCCTTCATCCCTCTTACAACACCCCCTTGACGCATGTGTCATATTGGATACATGCAAAAAAGGACTATCGCGACGCTTCTTGCCCTCCTTGTCTTTTCTGCGGCGGTCTTCGCCCAAACCTCGCTCGATGCAAAACTTGCCGAGATCGACGCATACGCTCAAAAGGCCCACGTTGATTGGAACGTTCCCGGCATGGCTGTCGCCATCGTAAAAGATGGGAAGGTCGTGTTTGCAAAGGGTTACGGAATTAAGAAACTGGGTGGAAATGACAAAGTTGATGCGGACACGGTATTTGCGATCGCTTCAAACTCCAAGGCTTTTACAACCGCTTCAATCGCGATGCTGATCGATGAAGGTAAGATCGGAGGCTGGGACGACAAGGTTTCAAAGTACCTGCCGGATTTCGAGCTGTATGACCCCTACGTGACCAAATCCCTCACAATTCGTGACCTCGTTTCGCATCGTGTGGGTCTCGACACCTTTAGCGGCGACCTGCTTTGGTACGAAACAACCTATTCGACCGATGAGGTTCTTAAGAGACTGCGCCACTTAAAACCGACGCGCGGCTTCAGATCGGGCTTCGGTTATCAGAACCTGATGTTCACCGCAGCCGGAAAGATCGTTGAAAAGGTCTCAGGAAAATCATGGGGCGAGTTTGTGAAGGAGCGAATCCTTAAACCACTGGACATGAAGAACACGACGACTTCAGTGAAGGATGTGAAAGGAAACGCTGCGTGGCCGCACAACGAATCGGGCGGAAATGGCCTCCGAGCGCTCACCCACAGGGGCAATGTCGATGGAGCAGCACCTGCGGCGGCCCTGAATTCTTCCGTGAACGATGTCGCTAAATGGCTTCGAATGCAATTGGCAAGTGGGAAATCCGGTGACAAGCAGATGATCAGCGAAAAGAACATGTGGGAGATGCACCAGCCAGCGGTTTTGCTACAGGTGAGTCCCGGTGCCGCCCGTTTCTATGGCTCAAAGCACTTCGATACCTATGGTCTTGGTTGGGCCGTATGGGATTACCGCGGTCGAAAAGTAGTCTCACACGGAGGCGGTCTCGACGGGATGATATCGAGAACCTCGATGATGCCTGAGGAGAATCTGGGTCTCGTGGTTCTGACAAACAGTGAGAACTCGGTACCGACTGCATTGCAGTTCAAGATCTATGATGTGTTTATGGACGCGGATAAGCGTGACTGGTCCGCTCAATTCAAGGGTTTCGCTGACGCGAGGAAGAAAAGGGCTGACGAAGCATGGAAAAAGATCGTAGATGCGCGAAAGGCTGATACGAAGACTACGATTCCCGTCGAGTCATTCGCCGGCACATATTCCGGAGAGCTCTACGGTGACGCGACAGTCTCAAACGAAAACGGCAAACTGGTTTTGAGGCTCGTACCCGCACCAAATTTCGTGGCGGATTTGGAGCACTGGCACTACAATACTTTCCGCATTAAGTGGCGCCCAAGTGTAGCTTATAACTTCCCTCCCGGGTTCGTTGTTTTCAAGATCGGCGGGAATGGAGAATCCGAAGAACTTGTGATTGATCAGCCAAACAACGATTTCTGGTTTTATGAGCTCGAGTTCAAACGCAAACGCCCATAGAAAGGGCTTTGATTTAACTCGACAAGATTTTCTATTTGTGACAGAATTGCCAATTACTCCAAACAAGACGAGTAGAAAGGTAAATTTTTAAGGAGATTTTTGTAAGCTAGATGTCAGAAAACGAAGTAAAAGAGCCCACCGCCGAAACACCGGCTGAGAACACAGAAACAACTGAAGCAACCGCAGATACAGCGGCGACAACCGAAGCAGCAGCGACTCCGGAAGCTACTGCTGAAACGCCTGCTCCGGAAGCAGCGACCGAGGAGACTCCGGAGGCAACTGCCGAGGCGGCACCTGAAGCTGCAGCCGAAACCGCTCCGGAAGCCACCGCTGAAGCAACAACGGAAACACCTGCGGAACCTGAAACTCCCGCAGAACCGGAAGAGATTTCGTATCACGCGGTGGAGAAAGAAGGTGAAATAACCGCTATCTGGGAGATGCAGGGGCGTAAACACATCCGGACCATCAGTGCGCGGTCAGGTGAAGGACAAAAGATTCTTAGCCTGTTCACAAGCGAAATTCACGAAACCGACAGCCCCGCAATGTCGACCAAGGCGGAAGGCTCCGCAACTACTGAAGAAGCCTCCGCGTAGGAATCGGCAACCCGCTTATGAAGAGAACAATACTCACACTGTTTTTTGTTCTAGTCTTCTCAGCGGTTTGCGAAACTGCGTATTCACAAGGTTTTCCCTATCATTTGTACGCTCCGAGAACCCTTTCTGAATTAAATGATCTTAATACAAAGGTCATGAAGGAATCAGAGGTGGAGGGATCCAAGAATTTGGCGATCAGCGCCAAACCTTTCTATTCGGCAATCAGACTGCAATACGCCGGGAAGTCTAGAAGTCTTTCAAAAGAAAAAGCAGGTCTTTTTAAGATTTGGGCAGAAAGCCTGAATGTACAAAGCACAAACACCAAGTCCGGCGTTCTCGATATCATCAAAAAAGAATACCTGTTCAGGGAATGCGAAAAAGAATACTGGCTGACTGTTCAGACTCCCGCGGCTAATGATTTCCCGAAAGACATGGCAGATGGCGATTTGATTACACTCTATTTGATGGTTGTCGGCGGAATTGAGACCAAAGGCAAATGGGAGTCAATCTATCTGACCAACTCTTTCAAGATTTACCAGTAGATTGATAATGATGATTGAGAATTGTTTTTTGATTCTCTAATCATCAATTATCAACCTTCAATCATCCGCTTTTTTCACTCCCTCGATTTCCATAACAAGTTCTGCACCGTAACACCCGGCGGGAGTCTGGAATCCCGTTTTGAACTCTCCTTCGAGCAGTCTTTCGGTAATTCGCAGAGCCGTTAACATCGTAAATTTATAGCCCTCCGGCCCCTGCAGTCTCGATTCGACAGCATTTCCGTTCTTATCTTCGACTCTTCCCCAGAGATAGGTCTTTCCCTGCTCTCGTTCCTCTTCCGAGGGCCCGCCTTCAGGAATCTGTCCCTGCAAATAGCTCTGGATCGGTCCTGTAGCCAGAAGCCAACCGAGATATCGACTCATTTTTAGAAGCTTCAACTGTTTTTCAGGCAGCACTGTGAAAACCTTTATATTCGGGATGCCGGTTGTGTAGAACGAAGTGGAAACATCGCCCCAGGGAATCGTAACCGCCTTCTTCGTAACCTCGCCGAAATCAATCTCTTTTGTTTCGTACGCTGCGGGAACACTCTTGATTATGCCGTCCTCCCTGATCGCTCCGCCATTACCCACGTTCATAGTCATCGTTGACTGGGTGCCGTGGGAAATCCTTCCGAGGCCATAAAACGCCAGGGTCAGGCTGTCCGCTTCGGGTAAACGGTCCTTGAGATGTCGCCCCAGGCAATCTGTCGGGACAACATCAAATCCAACCCCCGGCATGACCATGATACCCGCGTCTTTCGCTTTCTGATCCCTTGCCGCCATTTCTTCAAAGACCTGGATCTCACCGGTAATATCCAGGTAGTGAGTGCCGGTTCTAAGGCAACCATTTACCATTTGCGTAGAGGTCAAGGAAAACGGACCGGCGCAGTGGATCACGAAATCGACTTCTTTGAGCGTGTAGTCCATTGACTTCTTGTCCGCGAGCGAGAAAGTTCGGCAAACAAGATCCAGTTCGTCGGCGAGGGGCTTAACTTTGTTCTGGCTTCGCCCGGCCAGAATCGGTTTCATTCCACGTTTAACAGCTTCGCGTGCAATCAATTCGCCTGTATAGCCGTTCGCACCATAAATCATGAAGGTCATATTCTTGAGCTCCTCTCGTCCATTTCTCTCGTAGCTTTTGAAGTAGTCTGCAATAATACATTTCCCGGTTGCTCAGACCAACTTAATTTGAATACGAATTAAAGTTTTCGTCGAATACACTTGATGCGGGTAAATTATTGGAAATGAAGATTCTTTTGACCGGTGCCACCGGATACATTGGCAAACGCCTCCTACCACTACTGCTCGAGCAGGGCCATGAAGTAATCGCTTGTGTCCGGGACAGGTCGAGATTCAAAGTAAAACCGGAATGGAAAGGCCGGGTTGAGGTATTTGAGGTCGATTTCCTAGAACCGATCGAAAACGAAGACGCGCCGAAGGACTTTGATGCCGCATATTATTTGATCCACTCGATGGCCGGCTCGATCGGTGATTTTGCGGAAAAGGAAGCGGCCGCAGCCGAGAACTTTAACGAACTTATCGGTGGTTCTAACGCCCAACAGGTCATTTACCTTACCGGTATAGTTAACGAGGAGGAAAAGCTCTCTAAACACCTGGAAAGCCGTTTCCGGGTTGAAAATATTCTCGCCAGAGGAAGTGCCCCCTTGACCGCTCTCCGAGCAGGCATTGTCATAGGCTCCGGAAGCGCGTCTTTTGAGATCATACGGGACCTGGTTGAAAAACTGCCTGTAATGATCGCGCCGAAGTGGTTGAACTCGCGTTGCCAGCCGATCTCGATCGCCAACGTACTGGACTTCCTTACCGGCGTCCTTCACTCGGAGAAACACTACGGAGAATCCTACGATATCGGGTGCGGCGAAACTGTGAGCTATAAAGAGATGCTCTTGGGATTCGCGGAGGTCCGCGGTCTGAAACGGCTTATCATAACTCTGCCGATAATGACCCCAAGACTCTCTTCCTACTGGCTCTACTTTATTACCTCGACTTCTTACAAACTCGCAGTAAACCTTGTCGATAGTATGAAAGGGGATCTGATTTGCCAGACGAACTCCTTGGCGAAAGATCTGGGAATCAAACTTATCCCTTTTAAGGAATCAGTTGAGACCGCGTTTTCGATTATCAAACAAAACGCTGTCATCTCGAGTTGGAAAGACAGCTATCGCTCCAGCCTGAACATCGGGTCGCTTCAAAACCAGATCGACGTCCCGTCACATGGCTGTCTTCAAGATAAGAAGTCGTTGGAACTGGAAAAGGAAGAAGTCCCGCAAGTCCTTGAAAATATATGGTCTATTGGCGGTCCGAGAGGTTGGTACTATGCCGACTTTCTTTGGAAGATACGAGGTTACATGGATAAGGCTGTCGGTGGAATCGGGCTAAGGCGGGGAAGAACAAGTCCGGATCGGATTTACGCCGGCGACGCTCTGGACTTCTGGAGAGTTCTTTTGGCTGATCGAGAGAACAAAAGGCTCTTGTTGTTCGCCGAGATGAGGCTGCCCGGAGAAGCGTGGCTTGAATTCAATATCGAAGAACGGAACGGTAAGGCAGTACTTTTTCAAACGGCGACCTTTCGACCGAGAGGTATTTGGGGAAGACTCTACTGGTATTCGGTTCTGCCGCTGCACATATTCGTTTTTCGCGGCATGATAAGAAACATCAAGCGATTTCGTCCCGACCTGGGAGCCAGCTAGCTCCTCGGTCTATCCGAAAAGATTCGGCTGCTTTCTTTGTGTAGACTCAAGCCGCTGAAGAAATTCGTCCCTTGGTATTTCTATTGCACCAAACTTCTCCATATGTTCCGTAAGCACTTGAATATCGATCCAGTCTGACCCTCTTTTTTTCAGATAATCGATTAGGTGAAGAAGCGCGAGCTTTGAAGCGTTTGGCTCTTTAAAGAACATGCTTTCCCCGCAAAACAAACCACCGGCGTCAACACCGTACAGCCCGCCAACGAGTTCTTCATCCAACCAAACTTCAACGCTGTGGACGTCTCCTTGTTTGTGAAGTTCGGTATATACCTCAATGTATTCATCCGTGATCCACGTTCCATGCTGGCCGGCACGCGGCACCGTTCGGCAATTCTCTACAACTCCCTGAAAGTCGCGGTCGATAGTAAATAAAAACCTGGATCTACGTCTTTCTTTTTGAAGACTCCTGGCGACATGCAGGTCGTCAAAAAAGAGAACGGCGCGCTCCTCGGGGCAAAACCAGGGGAGAGGCATTCCATCGATATGCCATGGAAAGACACCCTTTTTGTAAGCGTCTCGTACGTTTTCCACGTTTAGTTCCCAACCAAAACCAATAATGTCCCGGGCCTGGTAATAAAAGTTTCCAAAGAGTACCCACTCGGCAAAGACATGATTTTGAGGATCCGGTATTGATGACATAGACGGAACAAAGAAACGCGGTCGGTGTCTAACTTATATCGGAGGACACTATGAAATATCAACTTCAAAGATTTGCAGAATTCCTGAGGACGCCGTTTCCATATCTTTTTCTAGCGCTTTGCATCTTTCTTGCATCTACCTTGCTGAGCAATAACGGATTTGTAAATGCGTTGCAGGGAATTGAATCCGGTGAGCGATACGAACTCTGTCTAATATGCTCCGGACCGGGAGCTCATGACGCTCTTTCGGATATCGGATTCACGGTCGCAAACTTCGTTCTGTTTCCGGTAACCGCAGCGTCTCACGCGATCGCTGCGGCCGCTCGTCGAATCGAACCTGTCAACGCCACCTTTGTTTACGTTGTGTTTCTTTCGGGCTCTTTGATGTACGGATTCGTCTTGCCTTTCCTGATATTCAAAGGCTACGAGTCATTTGACAGATTTGTTGCCAGAAAAGCGGGTCAGAGATCGGTTTTTACCGGATAAGCCATTATGAGTATTTCCAGAGAACTCAAAAAACTTCGCCTGTTTCTGTTCACACCCGCGCCATACCTGGCCGGAGTGCTTGGAATCTTTGTTGCTTTGGCGGCGCTTTCCGTATCGCCTGAACCACCGTTTGAATACTTACAAGCCGAAGGAGAAGCCTATTGGGCTGAGGAGCAAGAAATAGCGTTCAGCTTCTGCTACCACTGTTCAGGACCGAACAGCCTTGATGTTATCGGCGGCGTGGGTGAATCCTTCATTATCGTCTCGACATTTCCTTCAAGAGCAGTGACACAAATGATCATGGATATCAATGTCAAAGCAAATCCGCGTATGTCACTGGAAAGGTTCAACCGTACTTACCTTCTTCTATTTGGCTATTTGAATTTCTATGTTTTTTTGTTTGCCGCATTTTCGGTCTACTCGATTCATTGGGAAATGGATGACAAGGCAAATGCTGGGAACTCCGGCCTAAACCTCTTCTAGTGGAGTTTGCGGCTTGATCCGAAATCATCCCGTTTTCCACTTTCAGTTTTCAGTTTTTAGTTCTTAGTTCCCACTGCTCACCGCTCACCGTCCCTAGACCTCAACTTTTTTCCATTTCCCTCGCCTGAACAGGATCGCTGATGCGACAGCAAGTGCTGAAAACGCAATAGTTATAGACCAGTAGACACCGTGCGGCCCCATGCCCGCCCAATGAGCCAGCACATACGCCAGCGGCACTTCGAAAAGCCAAAAGATAAACATGTTCAGATACGTAGGCGTCCATGCGTCACCGGCGCCATTGAACGAAGTTTCCAGCACCATTCCAACGGCGTAGAAGAGGAAACCGTAGGAGATGATCCTGAGACCGTCGGTAGCATGCAAGAGCACTTCCGGATCGCTCGTAAAGATTCCGCAGATCGGTGCGGCGAAAATCACAAAGAGTGCCCCGATCGAGGTTTGGAAAATCGCGTTATAGAGTGCGGACTTCCAGACCGACTTCTCAGCGCGTTCAGGTTGTCCGGCACCCAGATTCTGTCCGACCAGCGTCGCCGCGGCGTTTGCGAGACCAATAGCCGGAAGCAATCCGAAAATTATGATACGAATCGCGATCGTGTACCCCGCGACAGCCTCACTTCCAAAACTCGAGACTACTCGCATGAGTCCCAGCCAGCTTGTCGTTCCAATCAAAAACTGTAGGACGGCGACCCGGGAAAGCTTGATAAGCCGGCCAAACCGGTCTGTTTCGAACTTCCAGTGAACCTTCCTAATCGTGAAGTGTTTGGCTCCATAAAACAGATAGTAGAAGGCCAAAAGCACCCCTACCCCGCGACCGGTAAGAGTCGCGACAGCGGCACCGGTAACTCCCAACTCAGGAAACGGGCCAACACCAAAGATGAGCAGAGGATCGAGAATGCAATTGAGTATGTTTGCGGTCCAAAGTACACGCATCGCAACGGCCGCGTCCCCCGCTCCTCGAAAGATCGAGTTCAAAAGAAAGAGAAACACGACGACAATGTTTCCGCCCAGCATCAACCGGGCAAACAGACTTCCTTCTTCAATTACCTCCGGCTCTGCTCCTAACAGTCCCAGGAAAGTAGGAGCAAATACCGCCGCGATCACGCCCATAGCCGCTGCGGCAATCAGACCCAAATAGATCGCATGGGTGGCCGATCGGGCGGCGCCATCGCGGTCTTTCTCACCGATTCGACGAGACACCATCGCCATTCCGCCGACTCCGATTCCCATCGCAACGGCGTAGATGATAAACATCATCGATTCCGTGAGGCCGACGATAGCCACGGCGTTTGGTCCAAGTCTTCCAACGAAGAAGACATCGACTACCGCAAATATGCTCTCCATGATCATCTCGAGGATCATGGGAACCGCAAGTAGAAATACCGCCAGGCCGATGGATCCCTTTGTAAAATCACGATTGGAGCCGACGATTGCTTCGCGCAAAATCGACCAATATGAATTGTCGTGTACCTCTTCCTCAGGTACCTCTTGGGTAGACATTGTTAAGAATCCTTATGAAAAAAGCGCACAGGATGTGCTGAAAAACCTCGGCCCTGTTCATAGGGTCGAAGCGTCCGACTAGAGGTGTCGCGCGGATTTATACAAGGGTCATTTTCATAAGACTTGCGAATATAGCACAAGATTCCGGGAACTGAAAACTAAAAACGGAAACGAGTGCTGAGGCCTGTGGTCTGTGGTCTGTGGTCTGTGGTCTGTGGTCTGTGGTCTGTGGTCTGTGGTCTGTGGTCTGTGGTGAG
>JABDKD010000221.1 GCA_013003215.1 Pyrinomonadaceae bacterium | reverse complement strand
GCCATAGCGGACTCCTTCATCACGTCACCAAGCTGCCCGGTCATCGTCAGACCGCTCGAACCGGGGAGCAAGGTAGCTTCGATAAACAAAACCTGGCCGCCCATTTCGGTCCAAGCCATACCCGTCGCGACTCCGCACGGAAGCTCATCCCTCGCGCTTTCAGGATAGAACTTTGGCCCACCAAGGTAATCTTTTACGTTTTCAGCCGAAACCTCGACATTCTCGGTATCACCCTGCGCAACTTTTAAAGCTACTTTTCGGGCAATGTTCCCCACCGTTCTTTCAAGCTGCCGGACACCCGCTTCACGTGTATAACGCGAAGTAATCAGGTTGATCGCGTCGTCTTTGATCTCAAGCTGTTCCTCCGAAAGCCCGTTCTCTTTGATCTGCCGCGGCACGAGGTACTGCTTCGCGATATTCAGCTTTTCGATATCGCTGTACCCGGCAAGAGAAATGATCTCCATACGGTCGCGAAGCGGTGCCGGTATCGGCTGAAGCTGGTTTGCGGTGGCGATAAAGAACACTTTCGATAGATCAAAAGGAAGATCCAGATAATGGTCTCTAAAAGAATCGTTTTGCTGGGGATCGAGTATTTCCAGGAGAGCCGATGCCGGGTCCCCACGGAAGCTCGCGCCAAGTTTGTCGATCTCATCGAGCATCAAAACCGGGTTATTTACTGCGACCCTTCGCAGCCCCTGGATTATTCGGCCGGGCATTGCTCCAATGTACGTGCGACGGTGTCCGCGCAGCTCCGCCTCGTCTCTCATTCCGCCGAGCGAGAATCTTTCGAACTTTCTTCCAAGCGAGCGCGCAATTGAGCGGCCCAAAGATGTCTTACCAACTCCCGGAGGTCCGACAAGCAGCATGATCGGACTCTTAGAATCGGGCCTGAGTTTAACAACCGCGAGAAACTCAAGAATCCGTTCTTTCACGTCCTCAAGACCGTAATGATCTTCGTCGAGGATCTTTCGCGCTTCTTTCAGGTCGAGCTTTTCCTCACTCGACTTCTTCCACGGCAATTCCAGAATGTATTCGAGATAGGTTCTGATAACGTGGAAATCAGGCGCCGATTGGGGAAGCTGCTCCATGCGTTTGAGCTCGCGTTCCGCTTCCTTCGCAACGTGTTCCGGGAGATCGGCAGTTTCGAGCCTTTCGCGGAGTTGCTCAGCTTCAGCCTCTTCACCTGTTTCGTCATCGCCGAGCTCTTTCTTAATTGCCTTGAGCTGTTGACGGAGCACATAATCGCGCTGCGCCTTATCCATCTCGGACTGCGCATCCGTAGCGATCTTCGTACGCAGCTCCATGATCTCTACTTCCCTTGCGAGAGAAGCATGGGCAAGTGTCAGTAGCTCATCGATCGATGAAGACTCTAGCATCTGCTGCTCGTTCTCCTCGCCGAGATCCAAAACGGAACCAAGGAAATATGTCAGCTGAACGGGGTCCTCCTGACTCGTAACCGCCATTCTGACTTCGGGTGGAACCTGCGGAAGCATCGCCAGCGCTTCCTGGATAAGTCCCTTTATCGCACGTTTCAAAGCTTCGACTTCCTCATCGTTTACGATCGCCAGCTCAGGCAGAATCTCAACCTGGGCCTTGAGAAACGGCTCTTCCTGTGACCATTCCAGAACCTTAAACCGGTCGATGCCCTGCACAACGAGTTGAACAACATCCTCTGCACGCATCATTCGCTTGATGTTCACAATCGTACCGATCTCATACATGTCCTTGGGACTTGCATCGCTACCCTTCACGTCCTTGGTCCTAACTGTGAGGCATCCGATCGTTTTCTCTTCAGATGTGAGCGAATGCTCGACCGCCTTGACCGAGCGCTCTCTGCCAACCGCCAGCGGAACGACCGTTTGCGGAAAAAGCGTCGTGTTGTGAAGCGGGAGAATCGTCATCTCCATGCGCTCTGGAAGTGCCGCTGTGTCAGCTTCTTTGTCAATCTTTTTTTCTTCTGCCATGCGTTATGCTTTTTTCAGGTGGATTATCAGAAGTCCGTTATCAAAATTGTGTTCGACGCGAGCCCCCTCAATGGATGCGGGAAACTCAAGTGTTTTTTCAAAATGTGAGTACGTGATCTCCATCTGCTGATAGGTCACCCCGGCCGCGCAACTCCTGTCACGCCGGCACCCGGCGATATAGAGCTGGTTTCCCTGGATCTCCAAATGAACATCCTCCGCCGAGACGCCGGCTAGCTCAACCTTTACAAGCCAGCCATCCTGCGTTTCATAGACATCCGCCGCCGGATACCAGAGTTTCCCTGACGGTTTTGCGTCATTCGAGTTCGCAAGGAACTGAAAATATCTGTTAATCGATTTCGCCATGCTTTTAATTTGCGATTTGAACTAGCTCGGGTTTACCGTTTGTTCCAAAATCCCTTTCCGCTTGAGATTTCTTCGAGTGTCTCGGCAACTTCTTTTTCGTCTTCCATTTCCAAAGCGATATCGGCGATAGAGACGATACCGACCAATACTCCGTCATCATCGACGATCGGAACGCGGCGGACTTTTCGGTCGCCCATTGTTCGTACCGCCTCAAACGCAAAGTCATCGGGACCGGCCGTATAAAGCTCGGTCGTCATGATGTCACCAACTGTCGTCGTCTTTACGTCAGATCCTTCTGCAACCGCACGAACCACAATGTCTCGGTCTGTAACAAGTCCCAACAGTTTTCCGCCATCATCAACGATTGGAAGAATTCCTATGTCGCCTGCTTTCAACATTTGCGCAATCGCGCGGAGACTCGCGTCAGCTGAAGCCGAGGTCACTTTTTCGGACATAATCTCACTGCATTTGATTCGCTTTTTTGACAATACTGATGATTCGTTCATTCGTCGGTCCCTGTAATGCGGTATTGCACCATTATAGTCTTTTTGATTGCGATTGATAAACAAATTCAGATATGAGGTTGCGGGACAACTCGATTGTGTGGAGAATCTTCAATTCGGACAAGGACTTTTAAGAGGAATGCCTAAAAAGAACCCCAGAAAACCCAAACGCGACGGCAGCCGGCATAAAATAGGGCCGGAGGGCGCTGTCCCTGAAGGCCGCGGTGCGACCGTCCAGTTGAAAGACGGCAGCGAGGTCGCCCTCTATAACATCGGTGGAAAGCTTCATGCGATCGAAAACTTCTGCCCCCACAAGGGATTTCCGCTGGCCGATTCAAGGATCTACGGCGGAATGGTCGAGTGTGACCTCCATGGTTACCGTTTCGATGTTTCGACCGGGGCTTGTGTGACAAAATCCAGCTGTTCGATAGACGCCTACGATGTAGTCGTTGAGGACGGTTGGATCTACATCGTTACCTAAATCTGCAAGCCACACCTGCCAATTCCGTTCCCCTGTACAAGAGAGCAAATCAAACTCAGGAGAACGACAATGAGAAAGCTCATATTTTCGATGACGGTTGCACTCTTACTGTGTGCCAACACCTTCGCGGCGGTTACCATTCGCTATTACAACAAGGACTCGGTCGACCACAAGTTTTCGGTAAAAATGAACGGTTCGACTAAATCTGTTGAGTTCGGAAAATCCAGAACGGCAACAACAACAATTCAGGGAAGCGACAAAACTGCGAAGATCATGACCAAATGCGGTGAGATAGAGGTTAAGGATGGCGCGAAGATTGAGATAAAGAACGGCTGCATCAAGATCCTTTAGAGACAATTTGTTGTTAGCTTTAGCCTTTTTTGGACTAGTGCTTTGGCCATTGTAGTTTGCCACGTGCTTTAAGCTGTCACGCGCTTTTGAGTAGCAAGAAGTCTTGAGTGGCCGCTTGCTTTGAATGGCGACTTGCTTTTGTATTGCCACGAGCTTTAGCTCGTGGAGCATAGTTGGAAAAAATGTGGCGCTCCATCGAATTCCGCAGGATTCGATGGGGCGCTAAATGATATCCGACACTGCACCAGAGGCTGTATTAAGAGATTAAGGACAAGATTATTCGTGGGATAGCGGGTACCCCACAACGTGCAGGTCAGATAATTCAAGCCGCGTATACGGCGAACTGATCGTAGCCGTGACTTTTTCTAGTTCAAAGCATGTCTGGCCTCCTTGGCGGTTCACGGACCCATTTTGTAATTTCTTGTTTAATCCTTTTCAAACGCAGAGTAGCGGTGGAAGCAAGAAGCGATAAGGAACCGCTCTTACCCAAATTCTGAGACATCCTCTGGCAACTAAAACTTCCGTAACGAACCCCAAGGCTCCCACTAAAGCAAAGTTGCACCCATAAACGAAAAGCCCCGTGCTTTTGCACGAGGCCCAAATCACTAAATCTAAATCTCTTTAACCTACGCCTATCAGCTCCATAAGTCCCCCGGTTTCCTTCTTGGCATTCTGGCCATCATCGCCAATTGCCTCAACCGGGCAAGCCATCAACGCCTCTTCGCATAGGGCCTCTTCTTCCGGTGTCTCCGGTTGTTTCTTTACGTACGAATAACCATTCTCGTCATAACGTGTAAAGTTTGAAGGAGAAGTGTCGCGACAAACATCGCAGTCGATGCATTGATCGTCAACATAATATCGGCCCGGAACATTTTCCGGCAGTTTGTCTTGAATATCAGCCATTTAATTCACAATTCGGCGTGGGCAACCTTCTAAGTCGTGTTTGGGGCACTTTTCGATTCAGCAATGATCAGCCGAATCTGACGTCATATATATTATAAACACCCCGATACTCGACTTGTCCAGATTTTTTCGACGCCAAAACAGGCTATTTATTCGTCATTGAGATCATTCTCTCAAGCGCGATTAGTGACTGTTCTTTCGTTTCTCCGTGCACAGCGATCTCATTGACGACATTTCCGTTCACCAGATTTTCCATTGACCAGCAGAGACTTTGCGGTGAGATCCTGTACATCGTCGCACACATGCACAGATCCGGAGCGAGAAGGTACACCTCTTTGTCCGGGAAACGTTTAGCGAGACGGTTGACCAAATTGACTTCCGTTCCAATCGCCCATTTGGTTCCGGGCTCAGCTTCTTCGACCGTCTTGATTATGAAGGATGTCGATCCGTTTAAGTCACTTTTCTGTACAACCTCGTAGAGACATTCCGGATGAACAAGAACTTTCACGCCCGGCACATCTTCACGAATCTTATCCACGTGCCAGTCCTTAAACCTGCCATGCACCGAACAGTGACCGCGCCATAGAATAAGTTTTGCGTCATGCAGTGCCTGTTCTGTATTTCCACCCAAATTTTCTTTCGGATTCCATACGACCATTTCGTCGAGGCCGATTCCGAACTTCGCGCCAGTGTTGCGACCAAGATGCTGGTCGGGGAAAAAGAACATCTTGTCGTATTTCTTCAGATAAAGGTCAAAAAGCTTTGTCGCATTCGACGACGTGCAAACGACACCATCGTTACGCCCGCAAAACGCCTTGATCTCCGCGGAAGAATTCATATACGTGATGGGGGCGACACTTTTTTCTCCACCTATCACGCCGATCTCAGTGAGCTGGTCCCACGCATCTTCGACCTGATCGATCGACGCCATGTCCGCCATCGAACATCCCGCACCCATGTCAGGCAAAATAACCCTTTGACTTGGCTTACCGAGAATGTCTGCGGATTCAGCCATAAAGTGAACTCCGCAGAAAACGATAAATTCAGCATCAGTTTGAGATGCAAGCACTGACAGCTGGTAAGAATCGCCGTTGAGATCAGCGTGTTTTATAACATCATCCCGCTGGTAATGATGGCCAAGTATGACAACCCTCGAACCCATGGCCTCACGCGCCGCCTCGATGCGTTCCGCTATCTCTTCATCAGACATCACCAGGTAGTCTTCGATAGGCCTAACGGCTTCTATTACTGTGCTCATTACTCCCTCCTCCGAAACCGGAATTATCTCATAATCAGGAAGACGGTGGAAAGTTTTCAAAGTTGACTAAGTTCGCCAAGTTGGCAACTTTCTTGGACGCCTAATTGCCCGGAGACCGCTTCTTCAACTTAGCCAACTAAGACAACTTTGTGAACTTTGCACACTTCTTGGTCGTCTTAGTTACGAGAGTGCCGCACAAGACGAGGTAGTATTATGAACGCATTTGCCGGCCAGATTTTCGCACTTTTTTTACTATTTGTTATCTTCACACCGATCGAAAGGCTTTTCGCATTACACAAAGACAAGAAGGTTTTTCGAAGAGGCTTCACAACCGACATCCTCCACATCCTCTTTAACCGGTTCATTTCCGACGTGCTCGGTTTTGTCGTGATCGTCACGATCGCAATCTCAATTTCTCTCTATACGAACCCCGTACTGCGAGAACTGATTGCCTCCCAACCTCTTTGGCTACAAGGTTTACAGGCGATTGTGGTGGCGAACGTGTTCGGCTATTTCGCTCACAGGATCGTCCATACTGTGCCCTTTTTATGGAGATTTCATGCGATCCACCACAGTTCGGAACAGCTCGACTGGCTGGCTTCGGCAAGAAATCATCCGCTTGACCAAGTATTTTCAAGGGCTTTTGTTTTTATCCCTCTCTTCATAATGGGATTCACAGCAGAAGTCTTCGGAGCCTATCTCGTGATCTCACTTTTTCACGGCATATTCCTCCACTCAAATGTCAGGTTCAAACTAAATTTCTTACGCGGTATTCTGGCGACACCGCACTATCACCATTGGCATCACAGCAACCATCCCGAGGCGGTTAACAAGAACTACGCAGGACAGTTTCCGGTATTGGATATCTTGTTTGGAACCTACTACTTTCCAAAAGAAATAACCCCGTACATTTACGGGGTCAACGAAAAGGTTCCGAAGGGGTACTTTGGGCAACTCAAATATCCGTTCAGGCCTGAGGTCAGGTGAAGTTTCAAGTTCCAAGTTCCAGGTTCCAAGTTTGAAGTTCAAAGCATCGAAGATGCGCAATAGATTAGCCCCGGGTGCAGCGCGAAGAGCGTAAACCGGGGTTATGGATCAAAATAACGTTTAGCCCCGGAGGGGCGTCACAAAGGTCGTTGGGTCCATCCGTGTGCCGCCCTTTCAGGGCTCACAATACTTCTAAATAAAAAACCCCGGGTGCGCTTCGCTCCACCCGGGGCTAATATATTTAGCGTCTCCGACGCTCTTCAGATTCATTTAGACCTGTTTCAGATTCAACAAACGAGGTCTTCTTCCTTCGAACTTGGAACTTGGAACTTGGAACTTGGAACACAACCTAGACGTCCAAGTTCTTAACCTCAAGCGCGTTCGTTTCGATGAATTCACGTCGAGGTTCGACCTGGTCTCCCATAAGAATCGTAAAGATTTCGTCGGTCTCAATCGCGTCCTCGATTCTCACCTGAAGCAGCGTACGCCCTTCCGGGTTCATCGTCGTTTCCCAAAGCTGTTCGGGGTTCATCTCGCCGAGCCCCTTGTAACGCTGGATCGAAAGCTCCTTTTTAACGCCGCCAATGACCTCGTCGAGAAGGTCGATACGGTCATCGGTTTCGTACGGTTCGCTTTTCTTGCGCGTTAGCGTATACGGCGCCGGAAACTTCTCTTCCAGCGTAAGCTTCAAATCAACGGACTTTTGGAACTCAACAAAACTCGCAATATCCCAGTCAAAGATCAGGTTACCGCCATTCTCCATGCCGATTTCGATCGAACCGAGGTTGTGTTCCTCATCGGTGGAAAGCTCTGTAGTATATCCTGCGTCTGCAATCTTACCTTCGACTTTCGCCAAAAGGTCCTGGTTTTCAAAGACTTTTCGAATTCCGACTCCCTTCTCGTGGATGACCCCATCCCTACCCGCAAATCCATCCAGAATCGCATCTCTAAGTTTTGTGTCGTTCCCAAGCCGACGAGCCAGCCTTTCTGAAAACTTCCTGTAGTCAACAGTTTGTTCCAGAGCTTTCGTTAACCCCACACCGGCAACAGTTTTTCCCGCAGCGGATATCTCTATTGTATTCGCGGCCATTCCCATAAGGTACGCAAACATTTCCGCTTCGTCTTTGATGTATTTTTCCGACTTGCCTTTCTTCACCTTGTAGAGAGGAGGCTGGGCAATATAGACGAATCCCTGTTCAACCAATTCCGGCATCTGCCTGTAAAAGAACGTAAGTAGGAGCGTACGGATGTGACTTCCATCGACATCAGCATCAGTCATGATGACGATCTTGTGATACCGGAGCTTCTCAATATCAAAATCTTCTTTACCGATCCCGGTGCCCAGGGCAGTGATCAGAGCCTTGATCTCTCCGTGACCGAGCATCTTGTCAAAGCGAGCCTTCTCGACGTTCAAAATCTTACCCTTCAAGGGCAGTACCGCCTGGTTGCGCCGGTCACGTCCCTGTTTTGCAGACCCTCCCGCGGAATCACCCTCGACCAGGTAAACTTCCGACAATGCGGGATCTTTTTCCTGACAATCTGCAAGCTTTCCGGGAAGCGTAGAACTTCCGAGAGCACTCTTTCGAACGATCTCTCTAGCCTTGCGTGCAGCCTCGCGGGCCCTCGCCGCGTCCACGGCTTTTCCGACGATCGCTTTTGCCACTTTTGGCTTCTGCTCAAAGTAGTCGGTCAAATGCTCGTAAAGGAACGAACTGACCTCACCATCAACAGGCGAGTTCAACTTACCCTTTGTCTGACCCTCAAACTGCGGCTGCGGGATCTTCACTGAAACGACTGCGATCATTCCTTCGCGGATATCATCGCCAGTAAGTGTACCTTTGAAATTCTTGAGAATTCCGCTCGTTTTGGCGTAATTGTTGACCGTACGGGTCAGCGCGCTTCTGAAGCCCGAGAGGTGAGTACCGCCGTCGATCGTGTTGATGTTGTTCGCAAACGTGTAGACCTTCTCGTCGTAGGTATCGCTGTACTGCATCGCGATTTCAATCGAAAATTCATCTCCAACCTGTTCAAAATAGAGAGGTTTATCGTGAAGCGGGCTTCGGTTTTTCGAAAGATGCTTTACAAACTCGGCGATTCCGCCTTTGTAGTAAAACTCGTGAGATCTCTCTTCTTCTTCCCTTTCGTCTCTTATGTTTATACGAATACCTTTGTTGAGAAAGGCTTTTTCGCGAAGCCGCTCTGATAGTTTATCGAAGCTATACACACTGGTCTCAAAAATCTCCGGGTCAGGCCTGAAGGTGATCTTTGTTCCGCGCCTTTTCGCTGTGCCGGTTTCTTTTAAAGGCGCAACCGGGATTCCGGTATCGTATTCCTGGTAATATGTCTTTCCGTTACGCCAGATCTCCAGCTTCAGCCATTCGCTTAGAAAGTTCACACAGGACACGCCAACACCATGAAGTCCGCCCGAAACCTTGTACGAATTCGAGTCAAATTTTCCGCCGGCGTGAAGGACCGTCATCACAACCTCTGCAGCTGAACGTTTCTCCTTCTTGTGCATGTCGACCGGAATGCCCCGGCCGTTGTCTACAACGGTGATCGAGTTGTCCATATGGATCGCCACTTCGATCGTGTCGCAGTACCCGGCAAGCGCCTCATCAACGGAGTTATCCACCACCTCGTAGACAAGATGGTGCAGCCCAATATCACCGGTAGAACCGATGTACATAGCGGGCCTTTTTCTAACCGCGTCGCGGCCTTCCAAAACAGTTATCGAATCGGCTCCGTATTGCGAACCTTTCCCTTTTTTACCTTTTGCTTCAGCCAATTTTTTTCCCCGAAATATTAAGAATGAAAGAAATGAGTTTTTGTTCGATAGTTAGGGATCAATATTACACTATTTTGGCCCTTTTAGACAGTCGCCAGAAGAGTGTGGAAGTCCCCATTTTCAGGGGGTTCGTTTCGGTTCAAATGGGGTTTCGTGTTACTCTTTGTTGTCCTCAATTACTCCGATGAAAATTTCTGTTCTCGGCAGCGGTTCCACCGGCAATTCAGTTCTCATATCCACAGAAAAAACAAAGGTTTTGGTGGATGCGGGTTTGAGTGCGAAGCAAATCCTTTTGCGGCTTGCAGATACAGGTGTGAGCTATGAAGATTTGGACGGAATTCTGATCACTCACGAACACTCCGATCATGCCGGCGGGCTCAGAGTTTTGAAAAGGACCGTTGATTGCCCCGTTTTCATTTCTGAGAAGACAAGAGATGCCTATCTTAGGCCTAACGGTTCAAAACGCAGCCAGAAGGAAGCAAAGCTAAGGAACGATGCATTGAACGGCAGTGCCATTGACATTGAATCTGACGCCGAGTTCCGGATCGGTGATATCGATTTCGAACCGTTCAGCGTTCCGCATGACGCCGCTGACAACTTCGGATTTGTCGCAAAGAACCGCGGTTTTCGTCTCGCAACGCTGATGGATTTCGGTCATTTCACACCGCTGATCAATGAAAAGCTCAAGAGCTGCGACGCGATAGTCGTCGAGTCGAATCACAGTATAGACATGTTAAAGGCTTGCCCGGTCTATAGTTGGGAGCTCAAGCAACGGATCTCCTCGATGACCGGCCACCTTTCAAACGAAGACCTCGGTTACTGGCTTTCCGGCGATTACGATGGCTCAGCGAGGGATATAGTGCTGTCGCACCTGTCTCAAAAAGCCAACGACCCTCATGTCGCCCGAATAACCGCAGAATCCTCCCTTTTCGCACGCGAAAACAAGTGCGACACCCAGATACACATTTCAGACAAAGCAAAACCTACTGACTGGATCGAGTTTTAGTTTACTGAGTTGACTGAGTTGACTGAGTTGACTGAGTTTAAGATACGCCGGCGTCGCGTAGCGACAATAGGCATCTAGCCGTGGCGTTTACGCCACGGTAATGGGCGCAAAAACGATTTCTAGCCGCATCGCGGCGTTGGAA
>JABDKD010000166.1 GCA_013003215.1 Pyrinomonadaceae bacterium | reverse complement strand
CCCTCGATCTTCTTGCAAGGCCGCCAATTTCATCGATTAGATCGGCCCTGTCCCTGATGAAGGATAACTCCTCCATGGTGAGGTCTTTATTTCGGCGTTGTGCCGCTGCCAATGTGTCGGTGTCCTTGAAATCCTTGAAGTCAAAGCGCCTGATGGTAAAGGTGTTGGAGCCTACTCCGGCAATCTTGTCATCGATATAAGTGTTAAAACCTTGAAGCACGGAAAGCACAAGCATGAACGCCGTTACCGCGATAATCATCCCCAGGAGCGTCAGAAAAGACCGCAGCTTATGCGCGGTTATCGCAGAGAGCGCCAGTTTCAATGTTTCCGAAAGATTCATCTTAAAAACTATATCAAAGGCAGTGTGCGTAACCGGGCCCGCTTACAATTCTTTACAAAATGAAATGACTATTCGAACCTGAGTGCCTCGATAGGATCTAGTCGTGCCGCCTTCCAGGCCGGGTACAGGCCAAACACTACGCCTACACCACCTGATACGACGATTGCGACGAGTATCGCCCAGATCGGGATGAATGCAGGCAAAGGCGAGTAGGTGTTGATAAGTACACTTACGATTTCTCCGATTATCAGTCCGAAGAGGCCCCCGATGCCTGTTAGAACAACTGCCTCAATTAGAAACTGAGACATTATCGATAATCTTGTCGCCCCGACCGCTTTCCTGATTCCGATCTCCTTTGTCCTTTCCGTGACGGACACGAGCATGATGTTCATTACCCCGATTCCACCAATCATCAGTGCAACCGCTGAAATTGCGGTCAAAACCAGATAAGTAGCTCCCGTCAATTGGTTATAGACATCGAGCAGGGCGTCCTGGGAAGAGATCCCAAAACTGTTGGGCTCTCCGACCCTGTCTCCACGCCTGCGTCGCAAGGTATCAGTGATATCCGCCATCGCGTTCGCAACATCCGCTCTGGTCTTGGGTCTTACGATGATCACAAATACAAAATCGGGAAAAACCACTTCGGGATAATACTTCTGAAACGTGGTTAACGGAATGTAGATCGAGTTGTCTCTCGACTGACCAAAAAAGGAGCCTTGGTCTTCCATGATTCCTATAACGCGAAATACATTGCCGGCGATCTTGATGTCCTTGCCGATTGGCTGCTCATATTCGAGGAAAAGAGCATTTACAACGTCCCGCCCAATTACAGCGACATTGCGTCTTTCGCGAATATCAACGTCGATCAGAAACCGCCCTTCCGCAACGAACTGGGACATCGTGTAACTGTGTTCCGGCACCACCCCAAGGATGATCGGAGTCTCTGTCTGCTTGTCCTTGAATCTTACCGTCTCGGATAGCTTCCTTTCGAAAGGAGCCACAGCAGCAATCGCTTCGGATTCACGAGCAATTGCTTCCGCGTCGGCAATAGTCAACTCTTTTCGCTGCAGCTCTTCCTGGGTTTTCTGGGGTGAGAAGCTTGGTTCAAACTTATTAACAAAGATCGTATTGGATCCGAGTGATTCAATCTGGTCCGCGAAAGAACGGTTAAGGCCCTGTATGATCGAAACCATCGACAACACCGTCAATACGCCCACCGTGACACCGAGAATCGTGAGAGCGGAGCGAAGCTTATTCGCTCTCAACGTAGAAAAGGCCATGACAGCTGATTCTCTTATATCGTCAAACGTCATTAATCACTTCGCATCGCGTCTATAGGGCTCAGTTTCGACGCGGTGAATGCCGGGTAGATACCGCTAATGAGGCCTACGACAAAGGATGTGGTTACTCCCATAAATCCGGATTGGGCACTGATCAAAAGCGGGAAGCCGAGAGCCAAAGACAAAAAATACGCCAGGCCATAGCCTGTAAAAACTCCAAGGGCACCGCCGACCATTGTCACGGCGACAGCTTCGATCAAAAACTGCATCAAGATGTCTCGTCGTCTGGCGCCAACCGCTTTACGAAGCCCGATCTCCTTCGTACGCTCAGTAACCGAAACAAGCATGATGTTCATAACCACGATCCCTCCCACGACGAGTGAAATCGCAGCAACACCGATGGTCGCAAAATAAATTCCAGAAGTAGCGTTCTGGTATATCCCTATGAATGCGTCCTGAGAATCAATTGAGAATCCATCGTCGTCATCCCCAGCGCGCTTTTTTCGTCGGTTCCGCATGATTGAGCGGGACTCATCTTTTGCTGTTTCAAAACTATTTGAATCTTCGACCTGAACGTGGATCACAATTGAATCTCGAGCTCCAAACAGTCGTTGGCCGGTTTCAAACGGTATGTAAACGAAATTGTCACGCGAAAAGCCAAGTACCTTGCCAAAAGGCTCCGAAACCCCTTGAATCACGAATGGAAGACCGTCGACCTTGATCGACTTTCCAATGACTCTCTCAGCCGATGAGCCGGGGAACAGATTTTCGATTATGTCGGTGCCGATTACACAGGTGTTCCGCCCTGATTTGCCTTCTTGCTCGGTCCAGACTCTACCAGCCTGGAGCACCACGTTCTCGATATCAAACATCGAAACGGATAGTCCGCGGACACTCACATTCTCTGACCGGTTCTCACCGAATTTCACGAGTCCGGTGCCGTTGATCGACATTCCGGTACGCCAGCAAGAGCGGCACAGGCGCTGGATAGCCTCTGCGTCGCGCTTTGTCACGTCTTTCCGCTTGTTGAACTTTATGAAATCTTCCCTGGAGGTAATCACCAGCGGCTGTTTGGAAACGGAGAAGACAGTTGACCCCTGCGCTGAAAATGCCGAGGCAACGGTGCTGTCAAGGCCATTGATGATGGTAACGACGGCAATTACGGCGGTAACTCCCACAATGATTCCAAGTAGAGTTAGAAACGTCCTCAGCTTGCTGCTTTGGAGACTCCTCAGCGCCAGCCGTAAGGACTCCTTAAACAAGGAATATGTTGAGGTTAACGACATCTAAGTATTAATACGGATATCATTAATCCGGAGTTATATTATTTTTTCGAATGATCCTGTTGGAACAGAAAAAGCCGGCCCAAAGAGCCGGCTTTGAAAGTGTAATGAAACTGATCCTACCTGGTTTTTTTGTCAGATTCGATTTCGCCGTCTCGAATCATGATTATTCGTTCGGCGCGTTCTGCAACTTCCATTTCGTGAGTTACCACGATTATCGTGTTGTTCGCGGCATGCAGGCGCTCAAAAAGGTTCATAATTTCAGAACTGGTCGTTGTATCCAAAGCACCTGTAGGCTCATCCGCCAGAAGGATTGAAGGCTGGTTTACGAGCGCTCTCGCAATAGCAACGCGTTGCCTTTGACCACCGGATAATTCGTTGGGTTTATGGGTGACGCGGTCGCCCAGTTCAACTGATTCAAGAGCTGCAATCGCCTTTTCATGCCGGTCGGTGGACGATATCCCCGCGTAAATAAGAGGAAGCTCAACATTATGAAGTGCGGTTGCCCTTGAAAGAAGGTTAAAGGTTTGAAAAACAAATCCGATTTCCTTATTTCTTATCCGGGCGAGCTCATCATCTGTCATATCGGCGACTTGTTCGCCGTTGATCCAGTATTCGCCCTTTGTCGGCGTATCCAGGCAGCCGATCAGGTTCATAAGTGTTGATTTCCCGGATCCCGAAGGCCCGATAATCGCAACATATTCGCCTTTCGTCACATCAAACGAGACCTTTTTGAGAGCGTGCAGCTCTTCGGTACCCATTTGATATGTCTTCCAAATATCCCGCATCTTGATCAACGAAGAAAAAGGATGCGAAATCTCCTGAGTATCAGTTTGTACGTGTGGTGTTGTCATCTTAAAAAATGAGGGCTCACGGCCCTCATGCTTCGTTAGGTTTTACCGCTGGTCGCCTTCGCCGTCTTTTTTCTCCTGTTTCTTGACGACGTCTCCTTCTTTTAGCTTGTTTAGGACTCTGCTGGGACCGGTAATTACCTCTTGTCCTTCTTCAAGCCCGCTGGTGATCTGAATGTCGGATTCGCCGGTAATCCCGGTTGTAACCTCGACAAACTTCGCTCGGCGGTTCTCCATTACGAATACTCCCTTGATGAGTTCTTCATCTTTTCCCTTCTTTGGAGATTTATTTTCTTCACCCTCACTGTTTTCGCCTTCTTTCTTTTCGGGCTTCTTCTCGATTACAGCCTGAATCGGTACCGTAACAACGTCTTTCTTAACATCCGTTGTTACTACCGCCGTTGCGCTCATGCCGGGCCGCAGACCCTTGCGTATACCGTCGGGTACATCCTTCAGCTCGATTACAACCCGAAACTCTTTCGCTTCCTGCACGTTGATGTTCGTTGACAGCCCGCCGGTCGTCTGCGATTTACCAACCGCTAAGGGAGTCTTTTGTGTTACTTCTCCGATAATCTCTTCATCGCCGAACGCATCGACTTTAACGATCGCAGGTTGTCCAACTGCAACTTTGTCAATCTCGGTCTCATCCACCTTGACCTCGACGTTTACAGTGGACATGTCGGCAATAGTCAAAAGCGGGGTCGATGACAGGTTCGCAGTCGCGAATGTACCAACCTTAGAGGGGATATCCGCAATAACACCTGCGATTGGGGCAACCTGCAGAGTCTTGTCCCTTTGGTTCCTTTGACCGCGAAGAACCGCGGCTTGTTGGTTTGCGCGGTTGCTGCTTGCGCGTGCCCCATAGGTCGCAGTCGATACGGCACGTTTCGCGTCTTGTACCGCAACTTTCTGTTGATTCGTGCGTGCACGCGTTTCGCGAACTCTGGCTTGCGCCTCTTTCACGCGATTCTGAGCTTCCTTGACGGAAATATTTTGGCTCTTGAGTCTTGCCTCTGCGTTCTTCAGATTCGCCTGAGCCGTTTCAACACGGTCTTTCGCGGTGTCAAACTCGAGGCGCGAAGCAACCCCACTTTCAAGGAGTTCTTCCGTACGTTTTCTTTCACGGATAGAGGCGTTAAGTTCAACCCTGTTTCGGTCGACCTCGGTTTGTGCAGTTACCGCCTGCTGACGGGCCTGATTCACACTTTCCTGAGCCGAAGCGACCTGTTGCAGCGCAGTTGTAACTGCTGCGTCCTGAGCAATAAGGCCTTGCTGAGCTTGAGAATACTGGTTCTGTGCGGCGGTAACTTGCGACCTGCTGCTTTGCAGATCGCTTTGTGCAGCTTGAAGTGCAGCGACCTGGGCGTCCGTACTGGACTGAAGTTGATTCGGATCGAGCCGTACGAGTTGTTGGCCTTTATCAACGACATCGCCTTCTTTAACGTAGATCTCTTCAATCCGGCCCTGAACCTCACTCGTGAGGTTGATAAACTGGATAGGTCGAATCTCACCCGGAGCTGTTACCGTAGAACGTAATTCCGTTTGTTTTTCAACTTTTACAACAGTTACTTCGGGTGCATCCGACCTGGTAGACAGGACGCCAACTGTTAGCAGCAAGAGCAGCACAACACCCACGGCTGCTCCAATAATAATTTTCTTTTTACGGCTAAGTGCCATTTCTGATTCCCCTCAATGTTTATTCAGAATAGGACTCTCAGACAGCGAACACTATTGCTATCTTTGGTCTCGCAAATGTTACGACAATGAACTTCCAGTTGTTTCAAAAAAGAATCGTCAAGCAACGCATTATCTGCCAAGCTCTAAATAATGGGTTTTCTAAGACTTTACTTAGTTGGAAACAGAACTGTATTGTAACGTTTACGAACAACTCTTTACACGCTAGAATAGCCTTGTTTTACAAAATCATTCTACGCAAGGAAAGTAAAAATGATTAAATGTCAGGCTTGTGGAACGCAAAACCTCGATACCTCGCAATTCTGCGATGAATGTGGAGACGCGCTTATCAAGTATGAAGCCCCGAATCCGCCAAAATCCGATACCGGTACTTCAGAAACTGTAATCGAGACACCGCCCCCTGAAAATCCGGTTTTTCAGGCTGCCAGCGTTACTTCGGTCGGGGTGCCTCCGGTGCAGGGCAAAGACGAAGAGGCGGAGGCCGAGGACGATGCGGGGGACGACGAGGCCAACGATATTGATAGGTTCAAGCCGCATGGTGTGCATGCGAATCTGGTGATCGAGCGTGGCCAGGCAATCGGAACCGAATTTCCGATCACATCCGAAGAATCGAATATCGGACGATGGGATGCTGACAACGGCGTGTTTCCTGATATCGATCTTGACGCTCATGATGCGGAGGCGAAGGTATCGCGCAAGCATGCGAGAATCCTATTTAAGAATGGCCAGTATATGGTTGAGGACCTAGGAAGCACGAATGGAACATTTGTTAACCGCGGACGGCGGTTGATTCCAGGAAATCCACATATTCTGAGTGATGGTGACGAGATAATCGTCGGGAAGACGTTCTTGCGGTTCCAGGTAGTTAAATAGTTCCGCAGCAATTAGATAAATCGGTTCACAATTTATAAAGATGACTCATTGTCGAGAATGTAATTCTGAGATAGCTGAGGCGGAAGCGTTTTGCCCGTACTGCGGTATTTCTTTGGAACGAACGAAGGTCGGGTCCGGCGAAGACGCTTCAGCTGAAGCCGGGGATTCGGGCGATTTGGATATGGCTGAAACCATCGTTGCGGGTCCGGAAGAATTAAAGGCCAAGGCAGAATCGGTTGATGCAGATGATTTGTCCGATTCAGGTTTTGTCGATGTAAGTGCTCTTAAGGACGAAGCTGAAGAAGGGTCCGATGATGATTCTTCGCATAAATCTTCGGATACAACTACGGATGAACCTTCGGATGAATCTCTCGACGAACCTTCGGAAGCAAGCTATTCAGAACCGCCGGCGGATGAGGAGTTGGACCCTGATGACCTTGAAATCGAAAAAGCAGTTTCTGTGATTGATGAGAAGGTAAAGGCATGGGACGACGATGACGAAACGCCAGAGTCAGTAGTTGAAGAACCATCAGAGGCGGACGAAGAGGGGGATTTTTCTGATGTTGTTGCCTCCGACGAGTCAGCTTCTGAGGGTGACACGGCTTCTGAGGATTCCTCGGATGTTGATGAAGAAGAGGATCGTGCTGACCTTGAAGAAGAAGTACTAGAAGAAGAAGAAGAAAAAACCGAAATACAAGAAAAAGAAGAGCAAGAAGAAAAAGAAGAGAGCTCTGAATTCGATGCGGAGCAAGACGATGAGTCCGAACTCTCGATTCCCGAACCCGCCGAGGCACCGCCGCAAGCGAGCACTGATTTGGAGGTCGTTGTCGGTGATGTCGCAGAGGCGGCTCCGCAGGAATCTCAAGAGGTCGAGGAGCCTGCGCAAATCGCCGAAGACCCCGGCGTAAAGGAAGAATTGGATCCCGAATTGCAGGACACTCTGATCGGGGTGCCCCTTGAGGCCGAAGCAGGCAGTTCGCCGGATCAATCCTTCGACGCGGCACCGGCAGAGGATTCGACCCCGTCTGATGAGGGCACGGACGCTGAGTCTGCGGAAATTCCAGCGCTCGAAGTAGAAGTTACCGGAGAATCCGAGGTCGCAGAGGATCAATTGGAACCCGTCCCGGTTGTCGTTCCTCCTCCCGGCGCGACTCAGGAAACGGAGGACAAACCTGTTGAGTTCATGGCGGCCGATGTGGCGGAAGCTGACGAAGGCGTCACTGCGGCAGGGGGAGCGGATCAAGCTCTGGAGACAGGGGATGCGGCGGATACCGGCGAAGAAAAACAGTACACGACTCCAAATATTGGTCATGGCGATACCGACGGCAGTAAAACTCCGAAACTGAGACCGCTTGACGAGGGAACAATTCTTAACGGGCGTTATGAGATCGTTCGCAAGATCGGGGGCGGCGGAATGGGCGCTGTTTACCTCGCGAGCGACAAGAATCTTGGCGGAGTATTGCGAGCCGTCAAGGAGATGGTTCAGTCCTACATTGAGAAGGAGCAGCAGGAAAAGG
>JABDKD010000163.1 GCA_013003215.1 Pyrinomonadaceae bacterium | reverse complement strand
AATCCTTACTGGCCGGGACTCCCAAGTATTCGTCGACGATAACCCACTTGCCCTCAATGCGCGAGAAGCTCGCACCTCCCCAGAATTCACCCTTAATCTTCGCACCGTCGACGGTTGCATCGAGCCTCACCAAAGCAGTACTAAAAACTGTGTCACCGAAACGCCGGAACTCCAGGTTTCGGATTTCCTGGTCTATGATCTCGTATTTGCCTTCTTCAAGAAGAGTCAGTACCTCATCTCGTCCCAGAATCCGGCCATTGGGAAGCAGGAATCTTGTGTCGCTCGAATAATATTGTCTGAGCTGCTTAACATCTTTCTTTTCAAACGCCCTAATCACACGTCTCATGACTCGCGAGCATTCATTGAACGCGTCCTGGTCCAACTGCGTATCGGCGTTGCCCGAGGCACAGCCAGGCAACAAAAATCCTGCTGCAACTAGAACGATAACCATGAGCATCGTTGTCCGAATCCCCTTTTTTTGACTTTCAATAGTGATTCTCATAGATTATGGGCGACCTTCACATACCCCGATGAACAAGCAAAGCATAGTTGAATTCGAATCTGTTTCCAAGAATTTCGAGGGCGCTCACGGCGTGACCGCGGTGAGGGACGCAACGTTCGAGATCAGAGAAGGGCAAACCGTTGCGATCATGGGACCTTCCGGTTCCGGGAAGTCAACGATATTGAATCTGGCAGCAGGCCTTGACAACCCTACTTCGGGCTCAGTCTATGTACAGGGACGCGACCTTTCCGAACTCAGCGACAATCAACTGACTAGACTTCGAAGGGATAAAATAGGGCTTATTTTTCAGTCCTTTAATCTTCTGAACACACTGACAGCTCTTGAAAACGTATCGTTGCCATTGAGGCTTCGCGGCATTGCAAAGACAGAGGCTGAAGAAAGGGCGAAAAGTTTGTTGGACCTCGTCGGCCTTAATGACAGATCCGACCATTTGCCGGATGAGATCTCAGGAGGCGAACGGCAGAGGGTTGCAATAGCGAGGGCCATGGTCGCCGAACCGGTTCTTCTGTTGGCAGACGAACCAACCGGAAACCTGGACTCGGAAGCGGGTGAAAAAGTGTTGCGAATACTAAAAGACCTGAACTCGGAGTTCGGTACCACAGTAATACTCGTAACACATGATCGATCGGCGGCGGAAAACTGCAATCGGGTATTTGAGATAGTTGACGGAATCATTTCGGAGGAAAGTAATGATCGGCGGGCTGGCGCTAGTCTCACGGAAGCAATGGCGACGGAATAAGACCCGTACCATCCTAACTCTCGGCGGCATCGTGATCGGCGTGGCCGCGTATTTTGCGGTGGCTGCTGCCAACGTCACTCTCAACGATTCATTACGATCGACCGTCGAGCAGATCGCGGGAAAGGCCGACATCCAAATCACTTCCGGAGAGTCGGGGTTCCCTGAAGAACTCTTGAACTCCGTACGTAGGACCGAAGGCGTGAGGGTTGCGGAACCGGCTCTCGAGATCGTCGGCACGACGGGTGATGACGCCCGCCTCTTGATAGTCGGTCTCGATACGACCAGCGATCTCGAGATCCACAAGGGACTTGTGCCCGACACGAATGTCTCGATAGAAAACCCACTTGCTTTCATAAACAAACCGGACTCGATTGCGGTCTCAAGGACTTTTGCGGAATCCAACGGGCTTTCCGAAGGTGACAGCCTAGTCCTTATGACCCAGGCCGGAAAAAAGAGTTTCACGGTCCGGGGTTTCTTCAAACCCACCGGTTTCGGAGCGGTATTTGGCGGCAGCGTTGCCGTCATGGATATCGTTTCACTGCAGCAGATTTTCGATAGAGAAAACAGCGTTGATCGTATAGATGTGCTGTCGGCAGAAAACTCCGACACGGACACTGTTATCGCCGCACTTAGAAAAGTACTCCCTGAAGGCATTAACGTACAGCGCCCGGAGCAGCGGGGCGAGCAACTCGAAAAATCAGTTTCAGGCGTGCGGGTCGCTCTCGGGCTTATGAGTTTTCTCGCACTCGTAATTAGTGTATTTATTATATTTAACTCGTTCTATATCAGTGTCAGCCAGCGCTGGAAAGAGATCGGCATCTTGCGGGCGCTTGGAGTGGAATCGTATAAGATCCAGCTCTTGATTCTTGGTGAAGCGATCGTGCTGGGGACACTGGGATCGGTTCTTGGTATTGCCGCCGGCTATCTGCTTGCGATCGGAGCAGCATGGATAATGAGCACTGCCGCTGCTGTCGGTTACGGTGCGGTTAGTTCGACCGGTCTTCCGGTAATCGAAGCCCGGAGCCTGGCCACTGCTGTCCTGCTGGGAATCATCGCTTCGATTATCGGAGCCTGGCTTCCCGCCCGCACGGCCTCGGCGGTTGACCCTGCAATCGCCCTTCGGGATATCGAGAATCGTACAAAGGAAGTCCGAATGGGTTGGACGAGAACACTCGTCGGGATCGGGATGATTGCTCTCGGCCTTGTATTGACGTGGTTCGCAGACGCTTCAGTTGGTACCTCTATCCAACTTAGCTACTGGTTCCTGATCATGTTGGGAATGGTGATTCTCTTGCCCGGTTTTATCAAACTTGGCTCGATGATCATGAGGCCGTTTGCGAACCGTTTCCTTGGGATCGAGGCAGTTATCGCAATCGACTCGATGGCCAGGACTCCACGCAGGACATCTGCGACGGTGGGAGCGTTGATGATAGGGCTTGCTTTCGTTATTGCGAACGGCGCCGTAATACAAAGTCAAAAATCAGCACTAAGCGGAACCCTGGACCGGTCGGTCAATGCCGATTTCCTTGTAACAAATTCGACCCAGATCAGATCGCAAACCTATCACTTTACAGAGGATGTCGCGGACCGGGTCGGCAAAGTCCCCGGCGTCAAGCGCGCCGAATACCTGAGGGTTACGTCACTGGAACACAATCGAGAGAATGTGGCGTTGTTGGCTCACGACATGGAAGGCTGGCTGACAAGATCTCCGAACGCGTTGGACGAAGGAGACACCTCGAGAGTTAAATCGAAAATGAGCGCGGGTGAAGGCTTTTTTGTCTCACAGAACTTTGCATTTCGATTTGGGATCCGCTTGGGTGATGAACTCACGCTCGAAAGCCCCAACGGCCCTCTCAAGAGAAAGGTACTGGGCATACTCGAGTATTATCAGTCCGAGATCGGTACAGTTTTTATCGAACGATCGTTGTTCAAGACTTATTGGAAAGACAGCGGAGTCGATTACATATTTGTAACGGCCGATCGAAATGCGGATCCGAGCTCAATCAAGGAAGGGATCGAAAAGGCTGTCGCGGGAAACCAGCAGGTGTTCGTTTATTCTCATGCCGAATATCGGCAGTGGGTGCTCGGCCTGATCGACCGTTTTTTTACCCTTGGCTATGCTCAGATGGTAATCGCTGTTCTAATTGGAGCACTGAGCCTCGTAAACACAATGATTATTTCTATTTCGGAAAGAAAGCGTGAGATAAGTATCTTACGGGCAGTTGGCGGGTTTAGGGGGCAGATCCGACGTATGATCGTGTATGAAGCGATGGCTGTTTCATTGATCGGAATTGCCACCGGGCTTGTCGCCGGAATTCTTAGCGCTTACTGTACTCTCTATATTTCCGTCGTTGTTGTAGCCGGCTACCGGCTTCCTTTCGAGTTCCCTTACATGCTTGTGCTAATTTCATTTCCTGTCGTTTTGCTGATCTCAGCACTGGCATCAATTGTGCCGGCCAATAGGGCGGCCTCACTGAATATTGCTGATGGAATCGTCTACGAATAAACCCGCACGAGGTCTTAACTGGCTTCTGCAGAATCCGATCTCAGACACGATCTCGACCTCTCTCGAGCTGGTGGCGGATGTCCTTGTGGGCAAACCCAACAAGCTTAGTAGATCGAGGGCTCACGATTCTTTGAGACTGCCGGAAGATCTGTTTGCGCAAACCGATGCGCAAACTGAATGGTGGTACTACACGGGCCATTGTGAAACCGCGGCGGGCAGGCGCTTTGCATTCGAGTTCGTGTTCTTTCAAAGGCGAACAGACAACGATCTGGCATGGGTTATCCCGATACGCTTGTTAGCGAATCCAATGTACGCGGCGCATTTCGCAATTGCCGATATCGACAGAAAATCCTTTAGGTATCTCGACAAACGAAGTCATACGCCCCCGTTTTTTCAGGAATCGGGAGCCGCGCTTGATAAGTTTGAATTACAGCTGGGAGATTGGAGAATTTCGGGTGACGCAGAGATTCACAGCCTTGAAGCCGGTCTTGATCGTGAACTCGAATTTAGTGCTGAACTCCGGCCGATCAAACCATATGTAAAAAATGGCCACCAATACCCGGATTCGGAGTCTTCGACCCATTTTTCATGCACACGCATGGAGATCAACGGTGAGATTCGGGATGGCGGGTTACGGGAATCTTTCACAGGTACGGGCTGGATGGACCGTGAGTTCGGGACCTGGTTCCAACGTAAATGGGACTGGTTCAGCATCCAACTGGACAACGACTGCGAGCTTATGATCTATCGAATCTGGGACGAATCTGGAACGAGCGATCGTTCGCACGGGACGTTTGTTGATGCTGCGGGGAAACCCCGGTTCTTCACGTTCGAAGATTTTGAGGTTACGGCGACCGGTAAATGGAAGAGCCCGAGGACGGGTACCGTATATCCCTCAGGATGGAAGGTTTACCTTAACGATCCCGAAATAGAAATCGAGGTAACACCCTTGCTCAAAGACCAGGAGTTGAATACCGAAGACACAACGATGGTTATCTATTGGGAAGGCGTATCCGAGGTCACGGGCACATTTGAGAACAAGGATGTTAAGGGAAACGCTTTCGTGGAACTCGTAGGCTACACGGAAGGGTATCAGCAGCCATCGTTATTTCGAATGCTCGTGGGTACTATCAAGGGTTAGCTCAATTCCTGCAGATCCCGCGTTTTAGTAATTCCTCAGGAAAATATTTTCGCGAATCTGCATCGTGGTCAAGGTGAGGCTGCTCCTCAACGATTCCGAGGGGTCCGCTGCCAGTTCCCATTTCCCATGCCTTGCCCCTCGAGAACCGCACATACTCTGCACCGTTCCCATACAGCTTTTGAACCGCCTCGACCTCTGAATCATCTTCGAAAAACATCAGGACGTCTTTCTTAAGTCTTTCTTCCGCAATTGGATAAATGGCGTCCAAAGCCGTGAAATCCGCGAAGAGTTCATCTTTAGGGGCATCGTTCTCTTTAACCGCGTCGCGGACTGCCCTGGGGAGGTCATAGAAAACGTGTGCGTTGACGCCTTCCAGAAGAACATCAACTCCTTCTTCCGGTGACCAATCTCCGTCGTCATAGGCTTTCGCCGCAGCGTCGAAATAGGTTCGCCACTGCTTATCTACGGTGTCCGGCTCTTTAGCGTCAAAAGCCCGGCGGTTATTCGCGTATGCATCGTATGTGTTGAGCAGTATTTGCAGATGTTCGGTCTTATGTCTGACCTTTGGCTTCATGACCAAATGAAGCGATTCCCGGACCTGATAGAAAAGGAGCATTGGAAAAATCTCCTTTAGATCGCCTTCATCCTGAAACGCCTTTCGTGACTTCTCTAAATCTTCAAGTGCCGATGAGACCTTGCCTGCAAGCAAAAGGCGCTCTCCGAATTCTTCTTTCGCAAAGAACTCATCATAAACGGTTTTTTCCTTCAAATCAGTGCAGACGGGCCAGTTTTTGCCGTCAATCGCGGCGTTTTTCGCACCGCTTCCACCTGAATTCCCACAGCCGGCGACAAGTAGAAGCCAGGCGATCACACCCAGTGACAAAACGTAGCCTGTATTGAATTTTCGGATCTTGTATTTCAAGGCGGGAGTTGGGAGTTAATCTTGCTCCCAATAGTGCTCGAGTTCGACACCAAGGCCGTCGGCAAGCCTGTTTACAAATGCGTAATAGCCTGTGACCTGGCAGATATCCAGGATCGCGGAATCCGAGAAACCGGCGTCACGAAGCCGTACGACATCAGATTCATTCATATTCCAGGGCTCCAGGGTGAGTTTCGCGACATAGTCAAGCATCACCACGTCCCTATCTTCTAAATCGGCTGTTTTGTGGTCTTTCTTTAGCTTCTGTACTAATTGATCGTTTCTGACAAGTTTACGGAGACCCGCCCCGTGATGGGTAACTCAATAAACACAATGATTTAGCCGCGAAACAGTAACTGCGATCATTTCCCGCTTCGCACGTGGAAGGTCCTTGCTTCCTTTCATCAAAATTCGGTAGAAATCATAATGACCCTGCAGAGATGACGGGTTTAGGCTATGAATCTTAAGAATGTTGTCGACCCCGCCCCATGGAGCTGTCAGCCTGCCATACAGTTCCTTCAGTTCTCCATCGGCATCATTTTCGTCAACCATTTCAATCCAGGCCATAAATATTTTCTCCTCTCTAAATCTTTGCGGGGATTCGAATTATGTAGAGTCCGCGTCTCATTCGCCCATTTGTTCCCGCGAAAAACCTTGACAGGCAAAATAGCTTCGACTAATAATCTTGCCACAATATCAAAGCCTCATACAGGCTATCCTTCTGCCTCACAATAAAGCAGAAAGAAAAGAGATTCATTTCATAGACGGGCAATACCCGTACGGTTTTTCACGTTCCCGCGATTGAAGGACGCCGGACCTCATTCTCACCAGGAGGTAACATGAAGTTCTCACTTTTTACGCTTTTGCTCATCGCGGCAATGGCGATGATTCCCGCAGCACCGCACGCTTACGCGCAGTCAACTGCATCTTCCGCTTCCGCTTCGGGTAAGACCGCGAAGTCTTTTCGACCTACCAAGAACCAGATTAAATCAGCCCAGGAGAAGCTGAGCACGGACGGATCGTACAGCGGTCCGGCGGATGGAAGGTATAACAAGGAATTCCGTGCAAGTTTGCGCACTTATCAACAATCAAACGGACTGGAACGTACCGGGAAACTGGACGAGGCCACGATTGTAAAACTTGGTATTCCTCTAACGGATCGCCAGAAAGGCCTCGAGACGCCGCGCAAGCCCAAACGAGTCGTCTTTCGCGTGAGCAAGGATCAGATCTCAGAAGCACAGACAAAGCTTAAATCGCTGGGGCTCTATGCCGGAGAATCTACGGGCAAGTACAGTAAAGAATTCAGGTCATCGATTCGCGAATATCAATCCGCGAATGGTCTGAAGAGAAAGGGATCACTTAATCGTGCGACTTTGGAAAAGCTCGGGATCGCTCTTACTGAGAAACAGAAAGCCATACCCGTGAACCCGAAAGACATCGCTTCCGAATCTGAGGGCAAGAGGAAACGAGGACCCGTCTTTCGGGCCACGAAAAATCAGATTTCGAGCGTACAAACGATGTTGCGTTCAAAAGGACTCTATTCAGGAGAGAGCACCGGCAAACTCAATCCGGAAACCAGGGCCGGCATCCGTAAATGGCAGGATTCGAACGGAGTGAAGGTAACCGGGACTTTGAATAAGGTCACGCTGGAAGCAATGGGGATCGAGCTAACTGAAAGGCAAAGGGTCAGTTAGTCACGATTTGAGGCCGCGCCGGTCAGCCGCTCTTATTGGATCGTCCGGCGGTAATACGTTTTTCGGTTTACACCCGTGCCGGACGCGGTACGAATGGTGCGGCCTCGCTTTTCGGAATTTGGAAGCGATTTGTGCAGATGATAAGTTTTCGGAGATATTTTGGAGGATCCGATTACCGATCAAGATTCAGCAAATACTTCGGCAATTAGTAAGTCCTGATTTCGAAGCAGACTGATTTCTGTCAAGCGGACCCGGATCATTTAGCATCGAAACAAAAAAAGGATAGTGTTCAGCGAATGAGGAGAATCATCCAGATCTTTTTTCCGGTTGCAGTAGTGGCCGCAATTGCGGTCGGCGCCTACTTGCTTTATCCCCGCGAATCGCCTGAAGCCGCATTCGAAAGATTCTTGAGTCAAAAAACCGATGAAGCGTTTCTTGTGTTGCCGCTCTGCGGCGCGGGCCCTGAAGTCGTCCCACTGGTAGTCAAGGGCGTCAAGGACCCTAACCTTCCTAAACGCAGATATGCGCTGGCCTATTTGGGCATCTCCGGCAAAACGGAAGCATTGCCCGTGCTTAAAAAAATCCTCGGAGATACCAAAGAGAATGACGTATTTCGGGCGGACGCGCTCGAAGCAATACATTTGATTGACGAAAAAATCGGAACCAACTACGCTAAAAAGCATTCAAAGGATTCTAGCTTTTTGGGTCGCGTGGCGAAGGAGGTTTTGGCCGTCAAGCACTTTTATTCATATAGACAAAGTCGGGTCTCATTGCTGTGCAACCCCGTTGACTGAACAATAGTGGAAGCGAATATCTATACATACATAACCCCGATCGCGCTCCTCTTTGTCCTGCTTGAGGTCTTTTTCTGTTGGTTTTATCGGAAGACCTACATCTCATTTGCGGAGGCAGTTGCGAACTTCGGAACCGCGATCGGAAACCAGACGGTCAATGTTTTGGTCGCGATCGGCGTGTATTTTATTTACGGGTATTTATGGGAAAACTTCCGGATCTTTACCATTGAACTCAATTGGTGGACGTTTGTTTTGCTTCTGCTCGGCGTAGATTTTGTGTTTTATTGGGTCCACCGTTGGGGACACGCCATAAACATAATGTGGGCCGCTCATTCTCCTCACCATTCTGCCGAAGAAATGAATTTCTTTGTTGCCCTCCGGGCGAGTATCACGCAGAGACTCACAAGCTTTTTGTTTTTCTGGGTACTCGTGATCATCGGCTTCACGCCCTTCGACATCTACATGATGGCCGGACTTCATCTGTTTATCGCCTTTTTGCATCATACGGAGTTCGTCCCAAAACTTTGGAGACCTATAGAATTTATCTTTACTACGCCATCGCATCACCGCGTGCATCACGGGGTAAACTTCAAGTACCTGGATAAGAACTTTGGGGAATTCCTAATCATCTGGGACCGGATTTTTGGTTCGTTTGAGGAAGAGGACGAGAAAGTCGTTTACGGGATTTACGATCATCCGAATTCCTGGAATCCGATCGCAATCAATTTTCATTTCTATGTGATCCTGTGGCGCCTCGCTGTGAAAGCCCCATTTTGGTGGGACAAGATCCGAATCTGGTTTATGCCCGCAGGCTGGCGCCCAAGGGGGCTTGAGGCTGCTCCCAAGGTTGAGATCACTGCCGAGAACCAGATTCGATACGATTCAACGATGTTTGCGATGGGAGCCCCCTATCTTGTTGTGCAGCTTGCACTTGCGGTGGCGTTGATGATGGGAGTCATTTCTAATTTGTACGGCTGGGGCACTTCCGCAAAGTGGATCGGAGCAGGATTGTTGTGGTGGCAAATAGTTAATTGGAGCGGAATCCTGGAGTCAAAGCCATGGCTTCGTTTGTCGGAAGTATTGAGGAATGTTGCTGCGGTCCTATTCGTTTTTGTCATAGCCGGACACACATCAGTTCCGGCGATTTCGAGTACTATTTTGGTTTCGTTGGCATCGATCGTTTGGACAGTGAATTTTTTCAAGTCGGAACCGACAATGTCAGGGAACCGCCTCGCCCCCAGCAGCTAGAATTGAATGCCGTTTGCACTTACAAAAAGATTCTTTGTATTGATCGGACTTGGAATAGTCCCGCTGCTATTCGCCTGGAACGCGCCGGTGATAACTTACGGCGTTCTTATATATGACATCCTGCTGATTGGGATTGCTGTTCTCGACTACCGCTATTCCCGAAAACTGCCCGATACCTTAAGTTGTCGCCGCGAGTTTGGAGGCAGGTTTGCGATCGGTGACCCCACCGAAGTAACACTCACTATCGAGAACAATTCCGAAAAAGATCTGCGGATTCGGATCAAGGACCAGTACCCTCATGCACTCGTGCTAGACGGAGAACGGGAATTCGAGACCGCGATGTCCGGAAACACGCACGCTGCCAGCACCTATGAGCTTACTCCGCCAAGAAGGGGGCGGTATGAATTCGGTCGGGCCGCGGTTCGTGTAAAGTCACTCCTTGGCCTCGTTTGGGTTCAATCTGAAATCGGTGAAGAAGAATCGATCAAGGTATATCCGAATATGCGTCGTGCTCGCGAAATGGAGTTAAAGGCACTGGGCGCGAATGCGTATCTTGCGGTCCAGCGAAAATCGCTGAGAAGGGGCGAGGGGCGCGAGTTTGAATCAATGAGGGATTATGTTCGAGGCGACGAACTGAGACATATTTCCTGGACGACTACCGCGAGAAGGGCGAAACTCACAACTCGCCAATATCAAATCGAACGGGATCAGGCAGTGGTCATAGCGTTGGATGCGGGCCGGCTGATGACTGCCCGTATCGATGGGGAGACAAAATTCGATACGGCTATTCACGCCTCGCTTGCCCTTATGTCCGCAGCGGCAAAAGGCGGCGATAATTGCGGTCTTGTTGTGTTTGGCCGAAAAGTACGGAAATACTTGCCTCCGCAAAAGGGGATCGCCCACATAGATGGAATCCTTGAAGCGCTTCACGATCTTGAGCCGGATCTGATCGAACCATCGTATTCAAGAGCCTTCCGGTTTATCTCCGCCAATTCCAAGAAGCGCTCTTTCGTAGTAATTCTGACCGACCTGATCGACCGTGAGTCCTCACGTGAGTTGATCGATTCCCTGAAGCTTTTGAGACC
>JABDKD010000197.1 GCA_013003215.1 Pyrinomonadaceae bacterium | reverse complement strand
ATTTGCACCACCTCGCCATCTGCCCGATTTGAAACGAACAAACGGCCGGTGGAGTCAAAAGCAACTGCCGTCGGGTTCATAACGCTCGCAGCGATTTCTTGAACTTCCCCGTCTCTGTATCGAAACAAAGTGTTGGGAATCTCCTGCCCCCGGGTCCCGGATCTCGTCAAAATGATCGAACCATCATCCGGGTCAACGGCAGGATTCGAGACAATATGCATGTTGTCGCATAGTTTCGTGCCGACCTTAAACGAAACAGGTTCGCTTTCTTCACTTCCCGCAACTATTGTCAGCTCAGCATCTTCGTTCTGAACGTCCTCGGGGACGCGCGCAAACAACCTCGTATTAGACGCGGCGGTGATCGGCGCGGCGAGACCATCGATCACACACTCGATTTCAGCGGGTGAGATGCCGGACATCTCGTATTTCACAAGGATCTCGCCACCTGGAATTGCAAACCCGGGCTCTACTGAATGAACTTCACATTTTTTGGTCATCTAAGGACTCCGATCGGAAACTAATTCTATGTTGTTTCATGACCTCTAAGCAAAGCTGAACAATGGTTTGTTATCGAGGTCTCAATACTTCCCTGTGGTATAATTTCGCATCACGGAGGCAATGATATTAGAGCACCGACAGGCTTTCTAAAAGGCCTTAAACACAATCAGATCAAGAGGATCGAGAAACTCGCGACCCGACGGGTCAACCCTTCTCAGATCGTTTCGAGAGATTTGGCGCGCCAGATGGCCGAGATATCGTCCGATACAGGCCGCCAGATTGGTGTCCTTATCAATCGAAAGGGTAAGGTCGAATACGTGATGGTCGGCACCGCGAAACAGATCGAACTCCCGGATTTTAAGCGGACCCGTGTGGCCAGGGACCGGTTTCGCGGCCTGCGTTGCGTGCACACCCACTTAAAGGGGGAAGATCTTAACCAGGACGACCTTACGGACCTCGCGCTACTCCGTTTGGACATGATGTCGGTAATACAAGTAGATCAGGAGACGGGCCTGCCCGGCAAAGTGCATTCGGCACACCTATTGCCCGGACGTCCGAAGAAATCTGACAATGGGTCGCTTTCATTGCCATATGTATTTTTGGAACCCGCCGTCCCCTCCCAAATCGATGTCGATTTTTCAGACCTGATCACATCGCTTGAAGCTGAGCTTGCAAGGACGAGAAAGCCGGCTGATGGAAAGGACAAGAAGGAAAGGGCGATTCTGGTCGCAGTTACCACCGGTTTTGGAGAGGTGGTCGAGGAGTCAATGGCGGAGTTGGTCGATTTGGCTCTTTCTGCTGACGTGCGCGTCGTGGATACCGTAATTCAAAGAAGAAAGAAAATTCACCCCAAAACTCTTCTTGGAAGCGGCAAGCTCAATGAACTGCTGATCCGTGCGATGCAGATCGGAGCTGAGATGCTGGTGTTCGACGGTCAATTGAGCCCGGCGCAGGTGCGGTCGATTTCCGAAGCCACAGAGCTAAAAGTAATCGACCGGCCGCAGCTGATCCTGGATATCTTTGCTCAAAGGGCGAGTTCCCGTGAAGGTAAGCTCCAGGTAGAACTTGCGCAGCTCAAATACATGCTCCCGCGGTTGGGTGGGACCGGGACTGCTTTTTCGAGACTTGCAGGCGGTATCGGAGGACGAGGTCCGGGTGAGACCAAACTTGAAACCGACAGGCGGCGCGTGCGGAAAAAGATCAATCTACTTGAAAAACAGGTTCGGAAACTCAGAAAACAGCGCCAGCAACGCAGGAAGTCGAGACTAAAGAAACATCTTCCGATAGTTTCACTTGTCGGGTATACCAATGCCGGTAAATCCACCTTGCTTAACTCATTAACGAATAGCAAGGTCCATGCGGAAAAGCGCATGTTTGCAACGCTCGATCCAACCGCTCGCCGTTTGCGGCTGCCTTATGAGCAGGAAGTCATCCTAAACGACACGGTCGGTTTTATACGGGATCTGCCGGAAACCCTTGTGGCCGCCTTTCGCGCGACCCTTGAGGAGATAAGTGACAGTGATCTTTTGCTTCACGTTGTTGATATCTCTAACCCCATGGCGTTGAAACAGATAACCTCAGTGGGTAAGATTCTTACCGAGCTGGATCTAAATAACATTCCAACTTTTGTCGTGTTAAATAAGGCTGATTTGGCGAAACCGGAAGATATCGCGGACGCGAAACGCCAGCTAAAGAATGAGTTGGGCTTGGAAAGTGTCGCCGTTTCGGCGCTTCGGCGTAAGTCTCTTAAGCCACTGGTGGAAATGATGGGTAATACGCTTTCGAAAGATCTTTTTGAATATGCGGTCGAACAAATCGCTTAAATATATAAGGACGGGCATATGAAGAAGGACTTAGGAAAACCCAGCGCACTTGAAAAGCAATGGCGAAACGTCGTCCGCCAAATTCGTCGACCTTATGACGCATTAAGTGCGAACCAGAGGTTCTGGATCGGGTTTGTGCTTTTGTCTCTTTTTACGACGTCCCTGATCAGCAACCCGCTGTGGCGAACGTCTGCTTCGGAATACCAGGAAGGAGACATTGCGCGCGAAAGCATTATTTCACCTGCCGATATTTCTGAAATAGACGAAGCAGAGACTGAAAGCATGCGTACCGCGGCACGGGAAAGCATCAAGAACATATTCGTTCTTCAGAGATCGGCTACGGATGAGGCCGCGAAGACGTTTCGCTCTGCTTGGGACAAAATGCTTTCGTCGACATCATCAAATGGAGAGGAAGAGACAAATCAGGATTCACCCAAATGGACCGGGCCAGGAGATCCTTCGCTCGTCAAAGTATTTACGGCACGTCGATTTGGTAACAGTGAGCTGGAATCCATCTTGGGAGTGCTCAGGTCGGTGACCGAGTCCACAATCTATGAAGACCGCGACAAACAGTATCTTCAATCTGAGATAACTCTTATCGACAGTGGCCAGCCAAACACCCAGTCAATAGTCTCGTCACCTTTAAGTTCGTGGGTTGCGCTGTCCCAATCCCGCGCACAGATCAAACCCGGACTCGAGAACATCGCGAGCCTTAGCAAAACAGAAGTTGAAGCGTTTGCGTCTGCGCTTGAACCGCTGGTCAACCCAAACGTTTCTTACGATTCAGTTGCGACAGAAAAAGCAAAGAGCGATATCGCCGACTCTGTTGAACCTGTCAGAATATCCCTCAAACGTGGTCAAACCATTGTGCGAGAAGGTGATACGGTCACGACAACTGTATTGTCGCAGATTGCAGCGATCAAGAACTACGCCTCAAGCACGCGACAATGGAATCGTTTCATCGGTCTGCTTCTCCTGATTACTGCGTTTTATTGGGTAGCGTGGAAGTTTGTTCAGCATCGTGGTTACGTAAACCGCCTGGCCCTTTCGGAGTATAAGACATACGCACTATTTGGATTCATCGTCTTGATTCAAACGTTTTTAATGGCGATCTTTTTCCGGGTTGCGGACTTCACGGCGGCCCAGAATCTGAGGGCACCCTTGAACGATCCAACACTTTGGGCCCTTGCAATTCCATTCGCGTTTTCAAGCCTGCTAATGACGCTTCTTGCCGACCGAAGGACAGCGTTGTTCACAGGATTGTTTGCTTCCCTTCTTGCAGGCCTGCTGGCGCCAAAAGGGCTTGAGTTTGCGATATACTCTGCGATCTCGTCGGCGGTTGCTGTTTACGGTATTGGTCAGTACAGAAGCCGACAATCGGTAACGACAGCCGGTGTAATGATTGGAATCGTCTGTGCGTTAACCGCAGTCGCATTACTGGCTTACACCCAACAGCCATTTATCCTGAACACTGTACTCCTCGCGATCAGTTGTGGTCTCGCCAGCGGCCTCGTGACGGCGGCCGTTACTGCCGTTTTCCTCCCGATCGCCGAAACCCTTTTTGGTATTCTCACAGACGTAAAACTTTTAGAGCTTTCGAACGCGGACCTGCCCGTATTGGGTCAGTTGGCATTACGGGCACCGGGAACAAATCAACACTCACACGCCGTCGGGCAGCTTGCGGAAGAGGCGTGCAGGGTCGTTGGAGGAAACGGCCTGCTAGCACGTATCGGCGCCTTGTATCATGATATCGGCAAGACAGCTGCCCCGGAACACTTCGTGGAAAATCAGCGCGGAAAGAATCCACACGACAGGCTGAATGCAGCGCAGAGCGCGAAGATTATAATCAGCCATGTAACCTATGGTAAAAAACTCGCTAAAGAGATGGGCTTGCCGGCGAGAATTGTTGATTTTATCCCTCAGCACCACGGTACCAGAACTCTTCATTACTTCCTTACAAAGGCCCGTGATGATGCGGGTAAAGGAGAAGAGATCCACGAAAATGATTTTCGTTACCCCGGTCCGAAACCCCAGTTTAAAGAGTCTGCGATTATGATGATCGCTGACAGCTGTGAAGCTGCTGCCCGATCGCTCAGTGAGCCTACCCCTGAGAACATCAGGTTTATTGTCACAAAGATAATCGACGCAATCCTGGCGGATGATCAGCTTGGAGAATGCGACCTGACGCTGCGCGAACTTACTCAAATACGGGAGTCGATGATTAAATCCCTGGTTTCGATCTATCACTCGAGGGTCGATTACCCCGGATATACTCCGCCAACGAAATCCATGCAAAACATCGTTATTCCCAAGGACGCGTTGGAGGGACGCCGCGGTACGCAGTATGTAAATCCGCAGGATATTCCGATAAGTAAGGGAGGGGAGATTGAGGACGAAGCAATGGAAAGCCCCTCGCAGGCCTCAATGAAAGCAAAAGACGCTGGTAAGGACTAACCCGCAGCTTTAGAATCTGCCTGCAAGTTTCTCGTAAGTGGTTTGGAGTGATTCGGGCACGGTGCGCGTTTCGCCGATGGCTGTCATAAAGTTAGCGTCACCGATCCAGCGAGGCAGTACGTGCATGTGGAAATGATTCGCGACCCCGGCACCTGCTGCCTTACCGAGGTTCATACCAATGTTGATTCCCTGAGGTTCATAGACTTCCCGAAGGATTTCCTCCGTTTTCTTTGTCAGGTCCATCAACTCGTCAGTTTCGTCCTTTCCGGCCGCAGAGACATTTTCCAGATGCTGATAGGGCACGATCATCAGGTGCCCGCCGATATACGGGTAGATATTTAGGATTACAAAATTATGCCCGGCCCGATGGAGAATATATTTCTCTTCATCGGAAGCCGGGTCGTTTAGAAGGTCACAAAAGATACAGGCGGTGCCGGATTCTTTATCTGACTTTATATAAGAGTACCGCCACGGACTCCATAATACATCCACAGCAGTGCCCTCCAATCAATTGTTGATAATGTCCTTGAGGTCCTTACCGGGCTTGAAATACGCAACTCGTTTTGCGGGGATATCAACCGGTTCGCCAGTTTTGGGATTACGACCTTTCCGCGCGTTTCGCTCACGCACGCGGAAACTTCCGAAACCCCGTAATTCGATCTTCTCGCCCTTGTTGAGAGTTCCTACAATGCTGTCAAAAATAATCTCAACCAACTGCTCGACATCCTTTTTTGTCATGTCGGCTTCAGCGGCAACGATTTCAACTAAGTCGGCTTTTGTCATTTAATCTACCTCTTTAAAGTTCGAATTAACTAGCTCTCAGCGCCTTTTTCTTTTGACTTCTCGTCGGCTTCTGTTTGCTCAGACTCTGCGGCACTTTCCTTAGCATCGTCGCCGGACTTGGCTGCCGCTTCTTCAGCCTTTTCGTCCGCTGCTTCATCATCTTCTGCAGATTTAGCGTCATCTGCCTTCGAGTCGTCAGCTTTTGCTTCAGATTCTTCAGCCTTATCTTCGGCCTTTTCATCAGCCTTCTCTTCAGCCGCTTCTTCAGCAGGAGCCTTATCAGCCTTAGCTTCATCTTTCGAATCCGCGTCTGCTGCGGGAGCCTTGTCTTCTTTGGCCTCATCAGCCTTGGCTTCATCTTTCGAATCCGCGTCTGCTGCGGGCGCCTTTTCTTCTTTGGCCTCATCAGCCTTGACTTCATCTTTCGAATCCGCTTCCGCCGCCTCGTTCTTGGAATCATCAGACTTTGCGTCATCCTTGGCATCAGGCTTATCGTCCTTAGCGGCTTCATCCTTAGAATCAACGGCATCCGACGTTTCATCTTTACTCTCGTCTTTTTCTTCTGTCGCAGGAGTCTCTTCGCCTTCGACCTCGTCGCCGCCTGCTGAACCGCCTATGTTTAAGTTAGCGAGCTCGCCGAGTGACGCCATACCGCCTTTGGCCTCACTTGAATATGAACGGGAATCCATAACGGGCTCGTCGTCTCTGCCGACTGACCTGTGCGAAAGACCGATCTTTTCTACGTCATGCTCGATGCGAAGAATCTTGAACTCAAGCTCTTGGCCGATTTCGAAATCATCTTCGGGATCTTCAATTCGATCTTCCGACAGCTCCGATATGTGACACAGACCTTCCAGATCCGGTGCAAGTTCAACAAAAACACCGAAACTTGCGAAGCGGGAAATCGTCCCCTTAATTACGTCCCCAGCCTTATGCTCATTGGTGAACTGCTCCCATGCGCTCGGGGTGAGTTCCTTGATCGACAGTGAAAGCCTGCGGCCTTCAACGTCGATATTCGTAACTACAGCCTCGACTTCCTGCCCCTTCTTGAGGACATCCTTCGGATGCTTTATTTTCTTGGACCAAGAGATATCAGAGACATGAACGAGGCCGTCAACGCCCTCTTCCACCTCTACAAACGCTCCGAAGTCGGTGAGATTCCGAACCTTTCCTTCGATCTTTGTTCCAACATGGAACCGCTCGGCGATGGTATCCCAGGGATTCGCCTGGAGTTGCTTGATTCCCAAGCTGATACGTCGCTCATCGGGGTCAATTCCAAGTACCTGAACCTCAACTTCATCTCCCTTCTTGACCAGATGCTTGGGATGCTTCAAACGCTTCGACCAGGACATTTCAGAAACGTGCACAAGGCCTTCCACACCGGGCTCTAGTTCCACAAAGGCACCATACTCAGTGACACTGGAAACTCTACCCTTGATTCTGGAATCCACAGGATAGAGCTCTGTAACGGTCGACCATGGATCAGGCAACAGCTGCTTGAAACCAAGCGAGACCTTCTCTTTATCACGGTCAAGCTTTAGGATCTTCACCTGAACCGATTCCCCAACCTTGAACATATCCGCCGGATTATGCAGCCGGCCCCAGGACATATCCGTTACGTGGAGCAGACCGTCTATTCCACCGATATCTACAAACGCTCCGTAATCGGTAAGATTCTTAACTGTTCCTTCTTCGATGTAGCCTTCTTCAATTCGTCCGAGCGTCTCCGCTTTGAGTTTGTTAACTACTTCATCAGTAATTACCTTGCGGGAGAGGACGATATTATTTCGCTTGCGGCTAAACTTTATTACCTTAGCTTCGATCTCCTCACCGATGAGAGCATCCAGATTTCGAACCGGACGGGAATCGATCTGAGAACCAGGCAAGAACGCTTCCACGCCTTTCACATCAACTTTCAGACCACCTTTCGTCTTGTCGGTTACTTTTCCTGTGACGGCAATATCATCGTTGTACGCGTCCTCGATCTCGTTCCATGTCTTTCGACGCTCCGCGTCAAACCGCGAGAGGCTCGGAGGGGCGTCCCCCGTTCCCATGCTTTTTATGACTACTTCTACTTCGTCGCCTTGCTTGATCGTGACTTCGCCTTCATCGGAAGTAAATTCCTCAAGAGATACAGTTCCCTCAGACTTGTAACCAAAATCGACAAGTGCCCCGTTCTCCGAAATACCTACGACTTTTCCGGTAACGAGTTCTCCTGCATGATATGTAACCTGGTCCTGCTCGAATTGTTCGAGCATCGCACCAAAGTCCATCTCTCCGCCTGCATCCTGTGCACTTTCATCAGCTTCTTCAGCCGGTTTTTCAACCGCCGGAGTAGCCGCTGCCGCTTCGCCCTGCTGGTTATCGCCGTTCTCTGTCGACTTGGTTTCCGCCGACCCTTTATCGGCTACTGACACTTCAGCTGCCTTTGTATCTGTTGTTTCACTTGCCGTAACCTGGTCTTCGACCTTGTTTTCGGCTTCCTTGTTTACTTCGTTTGACATTTATTGTGGTTAAATCCTTATTTTTCGGGCCCAACGGCCCTTCCTTATTTCCGCTCAATACCTATTTTCTTTTCAAAAAAGACAGACAAATCAGACCCGCGGAACGGCCTTTTTTATCACCCGTGGCAAATGTAAGGAATCAATCTTCCGACATAAATAAACAAACACGTTTCCCCATCGGGCCGTGCCGTATATAAGTCCACCACGCTAGTGATCAGGTAAATCTAGAATTTACATGCACTTGTCCCACTGTGTCAAGATAATCCAGCGGAAACAGGCATAAAAGAGATTATACCGATTTTTTGCCATATTGCGACCCCTAAACTTCAATAAAAACGGGACTTTACGACCTTCAAATAATCTGGCTGCCAACATGCGGCAAATGCGTTCACAAAACGCCCCGTGAAATCATCTCAGTTCTGCCCGATTTGATACTCGTTTATTCAACCCTGCGCGGATCGTTTTGAACACTTTGCGGCGAAACAAGTAAGATAGAGACATGCGGAAATATCGATATTACACTCTCGACGTATTCACAAATAAGCCCTTTAGTGGCAATCCTTTAGCTGTATTCCCTGAAGCAGGCGGAATCACGGATGAGGAGATGCAGAGCATCGCCAATGAGCTAAATCTATCGGAAACAGTATTTGTTCTGGATTCTGAAACTGCTCTCAAAAGACTGCGTATTTTTACACCTTCCCAGGAACTCCCGTTGGCGGGCCACCCGGTTGTCGGGACATGGAACCTCCTCGCAACTCTTGAAATCACCCCTCAAACCGACGATGGAAGTATAAGAATCGAACAGGAGCTGAAACTCGGGGTACTCCCTGTAACTCTTAATTTCAAAAACGGGCAGATCGAGACCGTTGAGATGCGTCAGGGCGCGTTCGAGGCGGCAAACACCATCGATTCTCCACCTGACAGGGCAGCTTTGGCAGAGGCACTAGGGCTCGAGCAAAATGATTTGGGAAACGAACGTACCGAAATAATCCAAGTAGTATCTACGGGAATCCGCTCGATCGCTGTACCGGTGAAATCCTTGGAAGTCCAGAAACGTATTTCGGTGAAGCCGGATGAACTAGCTGATATTTATCTAAAGTATGGTGCGGTTGGAGCGTATACCTTTAGTTTCGAGACGCTGGATTCGGACTCACTGGTTCATGCACGGTTCTTCGCACCGGCAGACGGGATTCCCGAAGACCCTGCAACGGGCAGTGCTGCGGGAGCCTTATCCGGCTACCTCGTTAACAACGGCGTCGTTTCCGAAAGCGAGTTTGTTATTGAACAGGGTGATCTGATGGGACGCCCAAGCCGCATTTTCGCTAAGGTTGATGGATCAAAGGGCGAGGTAAAAGCGGTTTACATCAAGGGTAAAGCGGTAATTTTGATGGAGGGAACGTTGTCGCTTGAAACTGATGATTGATGACTGAAGACTAAGACAATTGTCCATTTTTCTTCCAGCTCTCAGTTCTCAGTTCTCGTTTCTCAGTTCTTAGTTCTCAGTTCTTAGTTCTTAGTTCTTAGTTCTTAGTTAGTGTTTATTCTTTTGAGATCAACTGATCGACATTTCCTACGCTGCTGACTTTCTCCATCTCTTCTTTCGCCTGAGCCGAGGTATTCTGGATACCCGCAAGCCTCAGCCTGAATTCGTCAGGATTGGTCGAACCGCGAAGTGCCTCATCAAGGGTGATCAGTTCTGACTGATACAAATAGAACAGAGATTGGTCAAACGTCTGCATGCCGTACTGGGTCGTACCAGCGGCGATTGCATCTCTAATCTGAGACGTCTTATCTTCATGCAGAATGCAATCTCTGATCAAAGGCGTCGAAACCAGAACTTCAACAGCCGGTACCCGCGAAGTGCCCTTTGAAGACTTCATGAGGCGCTGCGAGATAACCGCTTTCAACAAGCCGGCTAATTGGATTCGGATTGATTTCTGCTGATATGGAGGAAACGCGGTAATGATGCGAGTCAAGGTTTCTGAAGCGTCAAGCGTATGGAGAGTGGAGAAAACCATGTGTCCCGTTTCTGCCGCCACGAGAGCTGTCTCGATCGTTTCCAGGTCACGCATCTCACCGACTAGGATCACGTCCGGATCCTGACGAAGCGAACCGCGCAGCGCTTCGGCGAAATTCCTTGTGTCTACGTCGACTTCCCTTTGTGTCACATAAGATTTCTTATCCTTATGGAGGAATTCGATCGGATCTTCGATCGTTACGATATGGGAATTCCTACTTAAATTGATGTAATCGATCATTGACGCCAGGGTCGTGGATTTACCGGAGCCGGTAGTCCCGGTCACTAAAACCAATCCCCGCTGTTCATCCGCGATTTGCGAAAGCACCGGTGGCAGCCCCAATTCCGAGAAATTCTTAATATGATCCGAAATGACGCGCGCGACGATTCCAATTGAGTTCCTCTGCTGAAAGATATTTACACGGAAACGCCCCAGACCCGACACGCCGTACCCGATATCAACTTCGTAATGCTCCTTAAAGTGCATTTTCTGACGGTTCGACATCATCGAAAACGCCATCTCCAGAGTTTCCTCCTGCACGAGGCGGTCTACTCCTGAAATCGGACGGAGTTCGCCGTTAACCCTTATGACCGGGTACGAACCGGCGCGAAGATGTAAATCCGAAGCGCCGAAGCTCATAGCCATCCGTAGTAAGTCGTCAATTCTTGTGGACATATGCGTTTTGTAAAAGTGAAAGTGGGGGTGTTTAAACAGATTAAAAAGGAACTAAACATGTAAGTTTAACCCTAATATCGCTATTTGGTCAATGGTTTTGTGAAACTGGAGGGCTGGATTTCAATGATTATGTATACCAAAAACGGAATCCAAAAACGTGAACTCAATCACCGTTAAGAATTTGCACAAGGACGCTTTTCGAGATCGAATGGTTTGCAACCGATGTTCATCGCCATTTAACTCCCCAACGCGATTCTTTGTTTTCAGTTTTTACCTATCGGATTTATAATCATCAGCAATGCGCCCGCGCACTAAAAGACAAAGGGAGATATTCGACTACATAAGCGAGTTTGTCGATACACACGGCCACGACCCTTCCTATACGCAGATCGCCCAAAAGTTTGAAATGAATTCAAAGGGCGGGATCGCGAAACACATCGCTGCGCTGGAGTCGCAGGGCTTGCTTGCACGACGCCGCGAAAACGGCCGCTTCAGGCTTGAGCTGAACCCACGGGAAACGATCGAAGAATTGATTTGCCGACTCGATTGGCTCAAGATCCCGGAAGCGATCGATTACCAAGTTCCCGATTATGAACTCGTTATTCCGAAATCCATGACCGGAGTTTATTCACCTTCGAAGTTAAGAGGATTTGTCGTCATGGATAATTCAATGTCTAAAGCGCATATCCGTGAAGGCGATATCGCAATTATCGAGAAAAAGGAATTTGCACGGGACCGGGATACAGTCGTCGCGTGTCACGAGGCCGGCGACGTTATCATGAGCGTTTTTCGAAGATCAGGAGCAGATATCGAATTCATCCCGGCGAATGACAATTACGAAGTACGTAAACACTCGGCAGACCGGATCGAAATCCTCGGTGTATATCGGGGGCTCCTTAGACCACCATCCTGAGATGTTGATTGCTCTATCCAATTTGAACAAGTAATATTCAGCCACATGAGCGAAGAAACCAAACCACCCGTAAGTTATCCGACCAGTGCAATTTACAGTTTTACTTTGAGGGTCGAAATAAGGCACGGCCCCGGCAAACTGGGCGAGATAACAACCGCCATCGGCGAGGCCGGCGGGGATATTGGAGCTATCGATATTGTCCGAGTAGGCGATGGCTTCATTGTCCGCGATATCACGATCAACGCGGGTTCCGTCGAACACAACGCGGAGATCGTATCATCGGTAAGCAAGATCGACGGTGTCGTAGTCGAACACGCTTCTGACCGCACATTCTTGATGCATCTCGGCGGTAAAATAGAAACGGTTTCCAAGGTGCCGCTAAAAACGCGCGCGGACCTCTCAATGGCATACACGCCGGGGGTAGCCAGAGTCTGTGAAGCGATTGCCAAAGACCCCGAAAAAGCACACACACTTACGATAAAAAAGAATACTGTCGCAGTGGTTTCGGACGGCACAGCGGTATTAGGACTCGGGAATCTCGGTGGAGCCGCCGCAATGCCGGTGATGGAGGGGAAAGCCCAGCTTTTCAAGGAGTTTGCCGGAGTAGATGCATTCCCGATCTGCCTCGATACGAAAGATTCTGACGAGATCGTTCAGACGGTCAAAAATATCGCTGTTGCCTTTGGCGGGATCAATCTGGAAGACATATCCGCACCCAGATGTTTTGAGATCGAAGAGCGTTTGGTCGAAGAACTCGACATCCCGGTTTTTCATGATGACCAGCATGGAACCGCCGTCGTTGTTTTGGCGGCACTTTTGAACGCTCTCAAGATAGTAGATAAGAAGCTCGAGGACATAAAGATCGTGGTCAACGGTATCGGCGCGGCAGGCGTGGCATGTACTAAGATCGCGATGGCCGCCGGTGTTAAAAATATCGTCGGATGTGACACGAGCGGAGCACTCTTCAGAGGCCGCAATGAAAACATGAACTGGATAAAGGATTGGTTTGCGAGACACACCAATCCGGACAACGAAAGCGGCGGCCTCAAGGACGTAATCAAGGGCGCAGATGTGTTTTTCGGCCTTTCTGTTCCGGGCGTAATCGATGTATCTGACTTGAAGAAAATGGCAAAAGATCCGGTGGTGTTTGCAATGGCCAACCCGGATCCCGAGATTTATCCGGAAGAGGCCCTGGGGCATGCCGCTGTGATGGCGACAGGGCGCTCCGATTATCCTAATCAGATCAACAACGTACTTTGCTTTCCAGGTATATTCCGCGGTGCACTAAACGTCAGAGCTTCCAAGATCAACGAAGAAATGAAGATTGCGGCAGCAAATGCGATCGCCGGGATCGTAAGTGATGACGAACTTTGTGAGGATTACATCGTCCCATCGGTTTTCGATAAACGAGTAGCGAAGTATGTCGCGAAGATGGTTGCAAGGGCGGCGGAGGATTCAGGCGTCGCGAGGCGATCATCAAAACTGCAGAGTCCGCCGTTCTAGGCCACGAACTTATATCCGAACCCGTGCACCGTTTGGATGTGGCGCGGTCTTTTCGGATTGCTTTCAAGCTTTTGGCGCAGCCAGGCGATATGAACGTCAACAGTACGTGTCGTTGGCATTGCATCATAACCCCAGACCGCATCCAGTAGCTCGTCTCTGGAATGCACCTCACCTTGATTCTCAACCAGGAACTGCAGCAGCTTGAATTCCATGGCCGACAGGTCTACCGGCTCACCTTCTCTCGTTACCTCTGCATTCTTAAAATTGATATCGATGTCCTCAAACTGGAAACCGGCTGCGGACCGGCCGTTCGTCAATGCTTCTGACCGACGTAAAAGGGCCTCGACTCGGGCAAGCAATTCGACCATCTCGAACGGCTTGGCAAGATAGTCATCGGCACCAAGTTTCAAACCGAGAACCTTATCGATCGTCTCGTTCTTGGCAGTCAGCATCAATATCGGCACACGGCTTCCGGAAGCACGGATTTCGCGGCAAACATCGTAACCATTCGTTTTGGGAAGCATTACATCGAGGAGAATGAGGTCATACGAACCTTCGCTCGCCTTTTTGATGCCCTCGTCACCGTCGCGGGCGAAATCAGTTTCGAAGCCCTCACTTTGAAGCCTGTCGGATAACGTAAGAACAAGGCCTTCTTCATCTTCGACAATTAATACTCTGCTCATATTGAAGTCGATTCGACAGTTGGAATGGTGAACGAAAACTCCGACCCCTTGCCCGGCTCACTCTTTACATCGATTGTCCCGCCATGGGCCTCGACAATCTGCTTTACAAGGCTTAGACCCAATCCGTTTCCACTTATCTGATCGTCCACAACTTCCTGCGCCCGATAGAATGGCTCAAAAATCTGAGTTAGGTCTTTCTTCGCAATTCCGATCCCTCGGTCTTTTACAGAAAATCGAACAAATGCGCCACCGTTTCTTACTGTCACACGGATCCACCTGTCGGAATCACTATATTTCAGGGCATTGGCGACTAAATTCTGAAGCACTCTTTCCAAAGCAGCAGCATCCGCGTTGACAGGCGGCATCCCTGGTGCGATATCGCGCTCAAGCACAAACCCTTGTTCTTCGATAAGCGGCATATATTCATTAAGAAAAGTGTCGACGAGCGTTCCGGCATCAAGCTGTGCAAACCTAAACTCGTTCTTACCTGAATTTGCACCCGCGTATGCCAGAATCTGCTCGACCATCGCGGAGAGCTTTCGACCTTCCCGTTTGATCAGATTGCCGTATTCAGCAATCTTGCCGGCACCGCCAACCACACCGTCCGAAATGTTTTCGCCTGCAGAATAGATGACCGCGAGCGGTGTTCTGAATTCATGCGATACGGAAGATACGAACTCAAGCTGACGGTTCGCAAGAGCCTTAGCACGCTGACTCGATATCACCAACAAAACCATCCCCGCAGCCAAAACACCGAGAATTCCGAAACTGATTCCAAGATTTCGGTACCTTGTTTCAGTAATGAAGCTCTCAAGTGATCCGCTTTGATGGCGGACCGCGAGTTTCCAAACTCCATCAGAATGAAGTTCATTAACATCCGCGATTTCAAAACTCGACGAACCGCTCTCAGGTCCGGCGAGATCAACTTTGATTTTCTTTCCGTCTTTCGTTTGAACTGTTCTCCGGCTAAAAGTCTCGGTCAGAACTACTCTGGATTTATGTTTCAACTGTTCGTCCAGAACCTGGTTTCCCATCTTTCTCGAAAAGAAAGCAAAATCATTGGTTTGCAAACTCAGTATTCCCGCAACTGAATCCCCGTCCGTAAATGGATCCGATCCGGTCGTGTAAATTGACTTTCCATCCTTATCCGTCACGGAAATCTCAAATGACCCGGCTTGATCCTGAGCAAAATACTTTTCTTTCAGCGCGGGAAGCAGCTGCTTGCGGATAACTTCCCGGTCGAGCCTGACTACGAGGAATCCACTGCTTCTTGGCATCGAAATATGCTCTTCCTGGTCGATTTCATCAGGACTTCCATCGCGACGGGTAACAACCAGCCGGGTAACGTCCGGTCCGCGTCCAAAAAGCGGAATCACTATCGAATCGGACACGATCTTCAATACATCGTGTTTACCTTTGGCGCTCTCGAATACCTCCTTCATTTCGTCGGGTAGGGATGCATTGATGAAGACTCCTTTTTCCTTTTCAAAGCGCTTCAATTTGCCGCTTGTTGGAACATGGTAAATGTCCCTGATCAAGTCCGGAACAGCCGCCTCTTGCTGCCAAAACAAATATCGTTTGTTAAATGCGTCATACTTCCCCGCCTCAAGTTCGTCCGCGTCGACGCGTAGACTGAAGTAGGCTTTTTGTATTTCGCGATTGAAGTCTGTGGCAAACCTATGGGTATCGTCTTTTACACGTTTTGAGAGACGTGCGCTTTCGGCGTTACTGATCTGGCCAAGCCAACGGTATTGCAGCGTTGCCAGCACGACCAGCAGGCCGAGCAACAGGAAAACTATCAGAAATGGTGTCCATCCACGGTTCATCTAAGCTAATTATGCAGAGATGATTGTGCTATAACAATGCTTTTCGCGAAGTTTTACATTCTTTACATTCTCTTTGCGTTTTCTTAAACACTTCGATTTCGAATATTGTGATAATCGTTGAGACTTAAGAAATACTAAAAATTATTGTGGAGGCAATATGAAGAGGTTAATAGTTTCAGCAATTTTTGTTTCGATGTTCTTTATCGGCGTCAGTGGTCTTCTTGAAGGCGTTAGCGCAAACCTTATGAAAGATGACAAGTCCCTTGAATTGATAAGGGCGGCTCGCGTTGCAATTGGCGGCGAACAGAACCTGGCCGAAGTCAGAAGTATGACTATAAAGGCATCAACCACCCACTTTTTTGAAAAAGACGGGGTACAGGATGTTAAGCAAGGCGGTTTGGAAATCAATTTTCAAATGCCCGGTAAATTCTCGAAACGGGTTAAGTTTGGCGCGCCCGGCGCAGAAACAACGGATGAAATCATCGGAGAGGATGTCGACGTAATCGTCAGAAAGGGTGAAGGATCAATGGTTTCCGACGGCAAAGACGTTTTTGTGGTCAAGAGAGGAGACGGTAAGAACATTGAATGGATCTCGAAAGACGACGCCGATGTTGAATTTAGTGACGGTAAGATCATTGTTAAAAAGGATGATGGCACCGTGGAGGAAATCAAGGTTGACGGCAAAAATAAGGCTCGCGTTCACATGGATGGCGGGAAAACCGTTGAGCTCAGGGACACGGACGAGAACACTTGGGTAACGGATGACGGAAACAAGGTTGTAGTTCGCAGAGACCATGCTTTTGGCCCGCGCCACGGTTCAAGCGAAATGCTTCGGACAACGATGGCACTTCTGCTTACCGCTCCGAATGAAGCAGGTGTTACTTACAAGTTCCTTGGCGAAGGAAACGTGGACGGCTATCCGAGCAACATCATTGAGGTTGGCTCAAACGGCGGCAGTTTCAAGCTCTACCTGGACGCATCTTCAAACCGACCGCAGATGATCAGCTATCAAGCCCGTAATCATCATGTCGTACATTTTGAAGGCAAAGAAGACGGAAAGAAGATCTTGATGAAACGCCACAACAAGATGGCCGGTGGCGACATGCCTGCGTCGAGGACCGTCGAGGTCAAGTTCTCAGATTACCGGGCAGTCGGCGGATTGCTGCTTCCCCATCGCTGGACCGAGACAGTAAACGGAAAGGCAATGCAAAACATCGATGTGACGGGCTATGAGATCAATCCTGCTGACATAGAGACTCGCTTTGGCTCAGGCGGACACGGCGAAGGCAAAGTGGTAATCCGAAAGAAAGTTAAGAAGGAAGACAGCTAAAACATCTCTTCTTTTTCAAAAGCCAAAGGGTCGGTCCTAAAACGGATCGGCCCTTTTCTTGTTTTGCAGCAGGGTTATTTTAATCACATAGAATCATAGGCACATAGGATTATTGTGGGTATTCATAGCACTTGCTTCCCTGTCTTCTTACCTTCTTACCTTCTTACCTTCTTACCTTCTTTCCTACCTTCCTTCTTACCTTCCTACCTTCCTTCCTTCCTTCCTACCTTCCTACCTTCCTACCTTCTTACCTTCCTTCTTACCTACCTACCTTCCCGCCTTCACAGAAGAATTCGAAAGGTGCTTTATCAGTCTTTTTGGGACGGCAATGGCTTCCTTGATGTGGCGATGGTTTGTAAAGTGCCCAGCGACGAAGATGCCGGGTACGTTGGTTTCAAAAGTCTCCCCGTCATAGACGGGCACTTCACCGTATTTCCCTTCGCCGATTTCTACACCAAGGCCTTTTAGCATCGAAAGGTCGGCATCGGATCCGATCAGAACAAACACGACATCGTTTTCCAGAACGTGTTCCTTTCCATCTTCGTCTTCGAGCACGACATCATTTTCACGAATCTCGATTACCTTGCCGAGAAAAAACAGGTTAAGGCATCGCTTTTTTAACTGCTCTTCAAGCGGATCCTTGACCCAGTACTTTATGCAGCCCTGTTTCGGATCGGTTTCTTCCCAGTCTTCACGAAAGATTGCGAGCGTTGTTTCGGCGCCTTCGTCCGCGAGAAACAACGCCGCTTCACCTGCTGAGTTTCCGCCACCGACGATAAGCGCGTTCTTTTTCACCCATGGATAGGTCTCGCGAAAATGGTCATGGACTTTCGGCAGGTCTTCGCCTGAAACGTTTATTTTCCGCGGGTAATCCATCGCCCCCATCGCGAAAAGAACCTTCTCGGCACGATACTCAGTCTTTTTCGAGGTTACCGTGAAGGTGCCATCATCATTTTTCGAAACACCGGTCACGGCTTCTTCAGTTTGAATATTCAGATCGTTGTCGAGGCAGAACTTTACGTAATAAGAAAGAAGTTCCTCACGCGTCGGTTTGTCTCGCGCGGGATCCAGATCGCCTTCCGCAAACTCCAGTTCGTCTGGAGTCGAAAACACTGTTAAGCCAACCGGATAATTGTATATAGTATTCCCTATAAGTTCTTTTTCAAGAACAAGATAACTAATTCCGCGCTGCTTTGCTTCGTAGGCGGCTGATATCCCTGCGGGGCCGGCGCCCACGATCAACAATTCGATGGTTTTCTGGTCTGTCATATTTAATGGAAAATTTACGATGGACAATGGACAAATAAGGGCTTTAAGCTCCTTTGTTTCTCTTTGCAGTTCTGATCGACCTAACCAGGATCCTTTGGATTTCCGCACAGTCCTTGAGCAACGAATCAGATTGCGGTTTCGTAATTTTTTTACTTGCACCAAGAAGCTCTATCCAGTATCTGGTTTCAGCGGCTTCCTTGTTGCAAATCGATAATTTATGTATGAAATCCGAGTATGATTGAGCTTGCCTTGCTTCTGCAAGATTGGCGCCAATCGAAGTGCCCGACCGGAATATCTGATTAGCAAACAGAAACTCCCTTTGAATGTTCAGGAACTCCTGCAATCTAACGATTCTAAGTGCAAACGCAAAGGACTTCTCCCGAAGTATGTCTTTCTTTTTCAAATCTTAACTCCATTTAGTCCTCACACCGTTCTAAGTATAGTTCAATGGATCAAACATCTGTCCATTGTCCATCGTCAGTTTTCAATCCGAATCGTCCTGCATTTCCATCATCCGACTTGTAAGAGTCTCGATCTGCTTATTCGTCGTTTCAAGAGTGCGTTTACTCTCGAGATAAGACTCCCACTCGCCTGTGTTTGTCATCGCTTTGATCACGTCCTTATCCATCGCGTGGGACATGACCACAAGAAGATCGCTCAGGGCCTCGTTGGCATTCAACAGTGACTGGATAATCGTATATGCGAGTTTCGCATTTTCTAAACCACTTTCATCGGGTTTGCTCATAATTCTCTTTGTCTTCAACAGTAGACGCTCCCAATTAATCCAGGAACGGGAGATCCTTCACCTTACAGCTCAACTCACCGGCAATTAATTCCGTCCCTTCTTTCGAAAAGGCGTTTCTCACATAACCAAATGCGATAGTTTTTTCGAGTTTTGGCGAATATACGACCGATGTGATCTTTCCTGCACCCTTGCCCTCATCGTTCAAAAGTTCGTCTGATCCAATCTCGACTTCCCCCTTAAACTCCAGCCCTTTCAATAGCTTAGCCGGCTTGCCCAGAAAGTGAATTCTCGCGATTACTTCCTGGCCGATATAACAGCCTTTTTGGTAATGAACCAGTCCCTCGATGTTGGTCTCGGGAACAACTGTCGTCTCGTCCATGTCCTTGCCATAAAGAGGAATTCCCTCTTCGATCCGGATCGTCTCATAGACTGATTCCGAGATCGGAAGTGCGAGCAGATTGGCACGGAAAGCCTCAAACTGCTCATTCGGCACGAAAACATCCCGCCCGAAGCTCAAAACGTCCTGCTCATGCTCAAGTTCATCCGTGTTCCAAAGCGAAACAAATGTGAAATCTGAGGAGCGATCTTCAACCTTGAAATCGCCGGCCATAGTAAATCGAAACAGGTTTTCGTAAACCGTTTCGTAAGTCGCTTCTTCCGTTTCGAAGAAGTACCTGTCGGCTTTCCTCAACACTCGAACAACTGCCAGCAGCCTTCCTTTTGCATTCGGAAATGCAGCTTTCATCTCAGCGCCGTCTTGCAGTGCCTCAATGTCGTTTGTTATAAGCCCATTCAAGAATTGGATAGCTTCGCTGCCCCAAACTTCGATCAGCCCTCGTTTCTGTGCATAGAACGAACGGCCGCCGTCGCGAATATGGGTGTATTCAGACTCGAAATCAGCCATTTAAAAATTCCTCTACCCGTTTCTTAGCGAAACCGGCGATAGCCATTTTCCCATCGGTAATGACAGGTCTCTTGATAAACGTATACTCATCAACCATCAAATCCGTCATTTCCTTTTCGGTCAACGTTCTTTCGTTCAGCTTCATGCTCCGGTATTTCATCGCCCGTTTCGAAAAGAGGCTTTCCGCGCCTCCAACCATTTCCACCAAACCCTCAACATCTTTCCTCGACAACATGTCCGCTTTTAAGTCATGAAACAAACCTATTTCGACCCCTGCTTCCTCAAGAAAGGCGACCGCCTTCTGACAGGTGGTGCAATGCGGCAACCCATACAAATCTACTTTCTTTTTCACGATAAAGATTTCTCCATCTCAAACTGCTTTATCTTACAAATCGCACCGCAAGCCTCCAAAAATGAAACTGCGAGCGAATCGCCCAAATCGACATTCAGGAATATCAAATCCTTCTTCGTATCCTTCTGGATCTCATTTACCAGCAACCGGCCAAATCCCTTTCGCAAGTGACCGGGATCCACCACTACACGAAGCACCTTACCTGATCTGGGTGAAACGATTCCAAACCCCTTGATTTCATTATCAACAAACAAACCCTTGTATTTCAATCCATAGTTGATGGCTTCGCTGCGCTCCAGCCACTCCTTTGAATTCTGCCACGCAAGTCCTTGATCCGAAAGGAGTTCCGAATGTGCGATGTCCCTATATTTTATGGACTCCAAAGCGATATTACGAGGAACGGGCAGGTTGTCATAGACATTCTTTTTATAGAACACACCCAATTCCCGAAGCGTTCTAAAGCCAAACTTTCTGTATAGGCGCACTGCCGGCTCATTCTCGTCAATAACCTCGAGAAGATAGCTTTCGATCCCCATGTCAGCAAGACTGGGAAGAAGCAAATCAAACATTGCTGATGAGACACCTTTAGAACGATAATCGCTCAAAACTACTGTTCCCGCATCATACGCGGTACGTCTTCCGGCCCAATCCCCAACCCCGTTCATTGTGAGGCCAACCAAATCGCCATCGACCCACCCGCCAACGGAATGGCCAAGGTCAACACCGTCGAGCGCGAACTTGTGCTTATACCCTGCCTCATCAATTTCGATAGGGATCATGTAATCGGAGAAACCCGCTACCATTGTTGTGAGTACCGAAGGCAGATCTTTTTCCGAGAGCATCCTTGCTTCTGTTTTCATTCAATCAGTTTTCCCAAATCCGCGTAGTCCGCGACCTGTTGGTCCAGTTTGCGGATCGCTGCTATTACCTGGGGGCTAGGATGATAAAAGGGTACCAGAATCCGGCCGTACCATGCGACCGGTTTAGCGACTGCGTCCTTAATTTTTAGGCCATGCTCTTCCAACGAGTCCAGAGCGCCCAGTGCGACGGTACCAAGCGTCGCAACAACAGGCGGATCGATAAGGTCAATCGTTCGCTTCAAAAATGAGGAACAGTTGCGGATCTCCGACATTTTCGGCCTGCGGTTCGCTCCATTCGGCTTTCTAGGGCTGCACATAACGGCGTTGGTGATAAAGATCTCTTCCCTCTTCAAATCGATCGAATCGAGCAGCACCTGGAAATTTTCACCCGATTTGTCACCCCAAAAGGGCCGACGTGTTCGATCCGCTCCCTGTCGCCCCGGCGCTTCGGCCACGAAAAGCACCTTCGGCGAAATATTTCCATTGAGGTTGCTCAGCACCGCCTTTTTATCCGCCAGATCAGGGCAAACGGTACATTTCTCCGCTTCTGCTGCGAGTGATTTGAAGACTTTAATCTTGGTTGAACTCATCTGGTCGCTCGTGTATCGTGAAATTTATAACAATAAACAAAGGAAGACTAATGAGCCAACTAACAGAAGAAGCAGTTCTGGATCAGCTACGTAATATTATCGATCCGGACTTAAAGAAAGACATCGTCACACTGGAATTCATAAAGGATCTAAAGATCGAGGGCGGAGACGTGTCTTTTCGGATCGTCCTTACCACTCCGGCCTGTCCCGTAAAGGATGAATTCGAGAACCAGGCGAAGGAACTGGTTGGTTCGATAGAAGGAGTCACCGCGGTAAATGTGACTATGGACGCTGAGGTCCCGCAAGGGCGAGGGGTCGCGAACAACGTGGCTCTTCCCGGTGTCAAGAACATCATCGCTGTTTCTTCCGGGAAAGGCGGCGTTGGAAAATCGACGGTTGCGGTGAACCTGGCAGTTGCTTTGTCGCAAAACGGGGCATCAGTCGGTTTGATGGATGCCGACGTTTATGGGCCAAACGTTCCGATGATGTTTGGAGTAAACGAGCAGCCGCAGGTTGGACCCGGTAATAAGCTGATTCCGCTTGAGGGTCATGGGGTCAAGCTGATTTCGATGGCGTTTCTGGTTCCGCCAGATAAGCCTATGGTTTTGCGAGGGCCCATGCTGCATGGTGTAGTCCGGCAGTTCCTTTCAGATGTGGACTGGGGTGAACTCGACTATCTTATCGTCGACATGCCTCCCGGAACCGGCGACGTGCAGCTTTCGCTGGCCCAGCTTGTACCTGTACAGGGATCGGTACTTGTCACTACACCGCAAAATGTGTCGCTATCTGATGTAACCAGGGCGTTTAAGATGTTTGAACAGGTCGCGGTACCGGTGCTCGGTGTCGTCGAAAACATGTCTTATTTTGTTCCCCCTGATATGCCGGAAAAGCGCTACAACATTTTTGGCGAAGGCGGAGGATCCGACTTTGCAGAAACTCATGGAATTCCGTTTTTGGGTGAAGTACCGCTCGGAATGGAAGTCCGCGAAGGTGGTGACAATGGGACCCCGGTTGTTGTGTCGCATCCGGATTCGCCGCAAGCGGCGGCATTTCGCTCTGTCGCGGAGGCAGTCGCTCAGCAGATTTCCATAGAAGCGATGAAGCCTGAATTGGTGATAATGAGCAAGGCGTAAGTGAGTTGACTGAGTTAGCTGAGTTGACGAAGTTGACTAAGTTGACGAAGTTGACTGGGTTGACTGAGTTGGCTGAGTTGACTGCGTGTATTGAACGGCATAGATTCCGGGACTAGATTTCGAATGTGCATTGTTCGATCTTAAATGGCGATTAACTTCGAGAACACTGCCAACTTCGTAAACTTGGTCAACTCTCGTTTGCCCTTGTTCGAATTCTAGTTTTTTTGTAATATTGAAATTAATTTCAAGATTCAATATCTTGGTAACTTATTAGGAGAGAAGAAAATTATGTCAGCAGTTGCGGCACCGGAAATAGAAATGGTTGTGACACCTAGCGCGGCCACAGAAATTAACAAGTTTATGGAAGGCGAGGACGATCTGCCGGAAACAGCAGGTCTCAGGGTCCGTGTTGTTCCGGGTGGATGTTCCGGATTTCAATACAGCCTGAATATCGAAGAAGCCTCGCGAGACGGCGATACAATAATCGAGCAAGAAGGCGTAAGGCTCTTTGTCGATATGTTTTCCGGCCAATACCTGAATGGGATTACGGTCGACTACGTTTCAAACATGATGGGTGCCGGGTTTACGTTTGAGAACCCAAACGCAACGGGCGGTTGCGGCTGTGGAAGCTCATTCTCTGCGTAGTAAACTCATCCAGCAGAATTTTGAATGCGGAAGGCATGTGCTTTCCGCATTTTTCATGCGGTTTGCGGAATCCTGTCTCTATTGGAACTGTTTGAATAATATCCAAAGGACAGTTTGATTGACGCTCGGAAGGTAGGTTAGAGGCGGAACGGCCCTGAATCCTAAACCAGGATTCGGGCTGTCTTTTTTTGATTATCTATTTCATTTGCTTATATTTGCTATAAGCGGTTTGCATTATTTGAGCAAATGTATAGAATTATTGCTTGTAATCAACGCATTCGCGTTTAAAAACTCAAAAAATTTGGAATTAATAAGGATTTGCCTGTTTTTTTAAATAGGCCTGTTCAGGTCGTTCCCGCATTGGCAATCCCTCGTTTATGGTTTATTCAAGATCGCTAGTTAAGTACTCATCATTCGTCCTATTCGCAGCATTCTTCTTCGTTTCGACCGTTGATACGGTGGCTCAGGAGCGTGACCGCGTAGTTAAGCCAAAGGTTAAAAAGACAACATCAACTCGGCCGGTAACATCGCGTCGAGGTGGTCTAACTAACCGAATCGTCGTTCGTAACGGCTCCAAGATTAAGAAGACTTCCTCTTCGAGAGCGGTAAATTCGGCTTCGACGACTTCTTCTTACATGTCGGCTACTACCCGGTCGATGATGCTGGATTCGATTCGAAAGAAGATCGGGATTCGATATCGTTACGGAACTCAGGGACCGCGTTCATACGATTGTTCCGGGTTCATCTGGAAGGTCTTTAATGAGGCCGGAATTGACATGATCCGGACCAGTGCGCGTGAATTCTGGAGAAAATACGAGCCGGCGACCGGTGATGAAAGGTTTGAGTTCGGAACGTTGGTGTTCTTCAACCGCCTTGGGCATGTCGGCATCGTTGCAGACAAGAATGGTTTTTACCACGCGTCTTCAAGTAAGGGCGTGACCTATTCGAAGTTCAGGGGATACTGGTCGAAGCGGATCGTTGGGTACAGGCGAGTGCCAATCGAGATGCCAAAGTGGTCAGAACTGGAAGATAATGAGCCAGTCGATCAAGATCAGTAGGTAAAAGACTAATTTTTAAAGAAATACCGCGAAGCCAATGGCCCGCGGTATTTTTAATTTGAATGTCGAACGGCTAGTGCATGAATCCGGCTCGAGGTTCTTTGTCAGTGACTTCCCATATGAACGCAATCTTTTCTATAACAACGTACGCCACCCGCTCGTCCTCATCCCGCATGTAAAGAATCCCGTCTTTTACATCGACGACGGTTCCCCGTACGACCGCGCTCGTCCCACAGGAAACATCCATTTCCTTACCCATCATTTGCTGCAAAAACTCTTTCATAATTCCTTGCTCACTCTTGATTTCTAAGATTCTACACGCGCTACGTCAATAGCGAAAGAAAATCTAACGCAACCCTTCCCGCCTAGCCGCAAATGCCCACTTCGAATACTCGGGGCCGGACACCGACGAGTTTGATGAAAGTCCTTTTTGACGACGCGCATATTTCAGCGCCGCAGCTGCGACCGCAATCTCCTCCAGCACCTCATGATCCGCTCTATCCGTGTTCTTCTTCTTGCGTTCCTCAAACCCTTCCAGAAACGCAGTGTCCAGACGCCCGGCACAGAACTCCGGATCTTCCATGATCTCCCTGAACAAAGGAAGCGTGGTCTTGATTCCGCCGACAAAATACTCCTTTAAAGCCCTCCGCATACGTTCAATGGCCTCATCCCGGTCGCTGCCATAGGTGCAAAGCTTCGAGATCATAGGATCGTAATAAATCGAGACTTCCGCACCTTCATAAACTCCTCCATCATCCCTAATCCCGTTTCCGGCCGGCACACGCAACCTGTGAATCTTCCCGGGCGACGGCATATAACCTGATTCAGGGTCCTCCGCATAAACCCGGCATTCGATCGCGTGGCCCCTGATCCTGACGTCTGCCTGCGTAAAACTCAATTCATTGCCCTCCGCGACCCGTATCTGTTCCCGGACGAGATCTATCCCCGTGACAAGCTCCGTAACAGGATGTTCCACCTGCAAACGCGTGTTCATCTCAAGGAAATAAAAGGACTTGTCGACATCGGACAGCAGGAACTCGACGGTTCCCGCACCTACATAATCGACCGCCTTCGCGACCTTTACAGCTTCACGCCCCATTTTTTCACGCAGATCTGCGTCATTTATCGGAGAAGGACTCTCTTCGATTACCTTTTGGTGCCGGCGTTGGATCGAGCACTCGCGCTCACCCAAATGGACGTGATTGCCATGTGTATCACTGAAGACCTGTATCTCGATGTGTCTCGGTTTCAGGATGGCTTTTTCGATATAGACCGCGTCATCACCAAAACTAGCCTTCGCCTCAGACCTTGAATTCTCAAAGGCCGATTTCAATTCGGATTCATCAGCGACAAAACGCATTCCTTTTCCGCCGCCTCCGGCAGATGCCTTTAGCATGACCGGAAAACCGAATTCTCCGGCAGTCTGAAGTGCATCCTCAGCAGATTTGAGCGGTTCAGTGGTTCCGGGCACAACCGGCACTCCCGCGCCGATCGCGATCTTGCGCGCCGAAATCTTCCCGCCCATGCCCTCCATTGCTTCGGGTGGAGGCCCGATAAAGGAAATCCCCGAGGCCTTCACATCGCGAACAAACTGCGCGTTCTCAGAAAGAAATCCGTAGCCGGGATGTATGGCGTCGACGCCCAGTTCAAGTGCTGCCTCAATAATCTTGTCGCCCAACAGATAGCTCTCCGAGGAGGGCGGTGGACCGAGACATACCGCTTCGTCTGCCATACGGACGTGCAAGGCCTCACTATCCGCTTCTGAGTAAACAGCTACAGTGCTGATACCCATATCTCTACAAGCACGAATGATGCGTACCGCGATCTCCCCGCGATTAGCGATCAATATTTTCTTTATCTCTCTCATCAAACTATTACCGAGTTCCCGTGGTTATTCTGGTCGAACCTTATAGCAACAGATGCTCCCGGTGCGTACCTGAGCCCGTCCGCCACCTGCTCATTGGTGAGTATGTCGCTGCTCTCAAACTCCGCACCGTGAACACTGTATGAATACTGCGCAACCGCCTCACCGTCATCATTTGCCTCAATGTCGATGATGATCCCGTCCGTTATCCTGCCGTGCGTCAATAGTCTTGATCTTCGTTCTTCCGCAGTTTCAGTCTTCTTTTTTCTTCTAAGGAAAGCCAATATTCCCATCTTAATCCATGATCAACGGAGGCTTGTCGAATCTCTCTCTGAGGTTGTTTATCGCTGCCAGGACTTTGGGCCGCTTTATGATACGAGCCTCCAGCGGTCTTTTGCCGGGGATGTCGAGCATGATTAGCCCTAGCAAAATAGTGAGTATTCCCTGACCCGGCACACCGGGAAGGGAAAGTAAAATTCCGATAATAATTAGCAAAACACCAAGAATATTCTTGGCGATTACGGCCCCCCAACGTACCAGCCAGGGGCTGCCCGGCAGAAAATCCTGCTTGTAATGACTGCTAAAATAATTCGCCGGAATTTTAACCATTACGATCCCGATCGCCAGAAAGCTCAGGAGCAATGAACCCAAAAAAATCCCGACGCCAATCAGCACACCGCTAAGGGTAATCGAACTAATAAATTCGGAGATCAACGTCATCAATTCTTAATCGGCCGATTTACCTTCTTCAAGTTTTCGAAATTCCTTCCACGTATGGAACATGCGGTGAATGAATGTCCACGTTGACCCGATCGCGAGAACCCAAAGAACCTGCGGCATCCGGTTAAACAAGAAAAAGTCTGAGTTCCAGTCCCACGTCGAAAGTGCACCAATGATTAAAAGCACGATCCGCTCAGGGCGTTGCAGGAAACCGACGTTCGCCTTTACACCAAGGCTGTCCGCGCGGGCTGCTGTATAGCTCACCATCACAGAACTCATCATCGCCAGACCCGCAAGAAATACGTTAGTAACTGATCTCTCGGGAGTGTTGCTAGCGTAAAACACCATGATTCCGATGAAGGCAATCATGTCGGATATCCTGTCTAACGAAGAATCAAGAAAACCACCGAACTTCGTTACGTTGCCGGTCTCCCTCGCAACATTCCCGTCGAGCATGTCAAACAGGTTCGCGACTATCAGTACTATCCCGGCTGAAAAGAAGTGACCGAGACCGAACAGAATACCGCAGGCGACGCTTATCATTACGCCGATTATGGTGAGTATGTTCGGGTGGACGCCTCCGTAAGCGAGCCAACGCACCATCGCGTCGATGATCCTGGTTGCTCCTCTTCCTATGCTGGCGCCAAACATTCTATAAATTCGAACGGCCGTAACTCTTTACCGCCGGTAGCAATACTTATCTAATCGCGGTCGTGAATTGTCTCAAGATCTGCAATCTCAAAATTTCTCCAACCTTTCGGGGTCTTGACCCGCACCTCATCGCCTTCTTCTTTACCCATGAGGGCCTGCCCTATCGGTGAGGCGGTCGATATCTTCCCCTTGTCAGGATCACCTTCCTCTGAAGTCACGAGTTCATAAATGATTTCCGTTTCACGATCCAGATCAAAAAGTTTAACCTTCGACCCGTATGCCGCTCTATCCTTTGGGAGGCTGTTAATATCGATAGATTCAACCTCGCTGATCCGCTGCATCAGTTGCCCAATTCGCGCGGAAACGAACGACTGACGCTCGAGAGCCGCCTTGTATTCCGCGTTTTCCCTCAGATCGCCAAACTCGCGGGCCTTCTGAATCTCTTTTGGCAGCTTCTTGTGAAGTTCCTCTTCCAATTCAGCTAATTCTTTTTTAAGTTTTTCCCTAACTGCTTCCATAATAATCGTTTAGCCTAAAAATCATCTTCGTTTTCGGCCGCAAATGAAATCCCTATGTCTCTTGCCGTTCTAACCAACTGGCCTTCAACCGGAACTGACTTTACGTTCTCGATCGCATCGGCCAATGGGACCGTTTCAACATGTCCGGCCTCAAGTGCCACCATCTTGCCGCGTTCTCCGCTGACAAGCGCACGCACTGCGCAAGCGCCAAAATTTGTTCCTAACATCCGGTCGAATGCATTCGGACTGCCGCCTCGCTGCAAATGGCCAAGCACCACGCACCGCGATTCTTTTCCTGTCTTCTCTTCGACTCTTCGGCGTACATACTCGCCAACACCTCCAAGACGAAGCTCACCCTCATCGAGATATATCTCAGAACGCCCAACTTCCATCGCACCTTCCGCAACGACAATATTGGTAAAGAGCGAGCCAATTCGCTCCCGTTCGTAAACTTTTTTAACCACTGCATCCATTGAAAAAGGTATTTCAGGAATGAGAATGATATCCGCGCTTCCCGCCAACCCGGCTTCAAGTGCGATCCATCCAGAGTTTCTTCCCATGACCTCCATGACCATTACTCTGTCATGCGAAGCGGCAGTGGTGTGAAGCCGATCAAGGGCCTCGGTCGCAATATCGATCGCGGTCCTGAATCCAAACGTCAGTTCCGTGGCAGAGAGGTCGTTGTCGATCGTTTTCGGAACTCCGACAACCGGGAAATTTCGCAAGTGAAACTGCTCGGCAATCGCAAGCGTCCCTTCACCCCCGATTACAACCAGTGCCTCAATTTTGTGCTTTTTCAGGTTTACTAGCGCTTCATCGATCGGCATTTCCGGGATGACCATCTCGCCATCAACGATCTTACAAAAGCTGCCCTTGTTTCTCGTCCCAAGGATTGTGCCCCCGCGCGGAAGAATTCCGCTCACAGTCTTTAATGTCAATTTCCGGGTCTGGGTATCACCGAGTATGCCCTCGAAACTGTCCTCAATACCGGTGCACTTCATTCCAAATTCACCGATGGCTGTCCGCACCGCAGCGCGTATCACTGCATTTAGTCCGGGGGCGTCGCCGCCGCCCGTTAATATTCCAATTCGTTTAAACATAAAAAAAGAGTTCGTAGAGTTCGGATTATATTACTCTAAGAACTCGTGCACGAGAAAATCGATTTATCTATTTTGCTTTGACCGATGGGGGCTCGAAATAGTCCCCGTATTCCGGGTATTCAATTGTTTCAAAGCTTCCTGGACGCGTGTTCCTGGTCAAGAGACCCAGCGCATCCTTGAGAACTTTTTTCTGCAAGTCTTCCATTCCCGGTTTTCCCAACGAGTTACCTATCTTAAATCCATTGGGATAGAGCGCTCTCGAAGGCCTCATTTGCGCAGAAACTTCCGGACTCACCGTTATCAATACAGTGGGAATCCCCAGCATTTCAATTTCACGTTGAACCGCGACAACTGTCCGGTGGCATACGC
>JABDKD010000172.1 GCA_013003215.1 Pyrinomonadaceae bacterium | reverse complement strand
TACTCCAAACTATTATTACTCTCTCGGCTAACCAGTCAGTTTTGGATCGTCTGTTTCGCTTGAAGGAACTCTATGATTAAGAAGATTTATGGAAACCTCTACGTCGTTGCAGGGCTTTGGGCTGCGTTTCTGGGTTATGGGTTTTACCTTTTCAATTACAGTATCTATCCACACCTGAAAGTGCTTTCAAAAGGGATGGACCTCCCTGAAGAAATTTTTGGCGCGACCTGGGACTACCAGACCGTGTTTGTAGATGAGCTCGCAAAATCAGGTGTTGCGCAGTATGCCACGTTTCAGTGGCTCGATTTCGTGAACGCTCTGTTGTTGGGGATTGTTCTCAGTGCGACGATTTGCCTAATCCTCTCGAAACTTGAGGCCGCAAAGGCTTTTTACGCAGTTGCAGCGGTACCGCTACTCACTTCGATCGCGGACTTTATCGAGAACGGGATCATGATTGCAAATCTCGGAAACTTCCCGGACCTCGATAAGGGACTCTCCGGATGGTTCATGACGTTTACGCAAATAAAGCTGATTCTGGGTTCGCTGTCCTTTTTGATCCTTCTGATTTGTATTGTCGCTCTCGCGGTCACCGTGATCAGCAAGAGGTTAGGAAAATGACAAAACTCTCGACCGTTTGTGTTTTTTGCGGTTCAAACCCGGGTACCGATCCTGAATTCATGGAAGCGGCCACGGAAACGGGGCGGTTTCTTGCTGAAAATGGTATTCGCATGGTGTTCGGCGGCGGCCGTGTTGGCCTGATGGGTCAGGTAGCCGATACGGTTATGGCTGAGGGCGGTGAGGTTATTGGTGTGATTCCGAGAGACCTTGCCGAAAAGGAAGTCGCACATCAAAACCTTACTGAACTCCATGTTGTTAACTCGATGCATGAGAGAAAGGCCCTTATGGCCAAGCTTTCCGATGGTTTCGTCGCAATGCCCGGTGGTTTTGGAACGTTCGAGGAAATCTGCGAAGTAATTACCTGGACGCAGTTGGGTTTTCAGGAAAAGCCATGCGGGATACTAAACGTCAATGGTTATTACGCAGATTTAATCTCCTTATTTGATAAAGCTACCGAAAACGGCTTTATACATTCTCAGCATCGCCGGCTTGTGCTTGTCAGTGACCGAATTGATGATTTGATCGAGAAATTTCGGTCTTTCAAACCCAACCATTTGGAAAAGTGGCTGGATAAGGATTCGATCTGATGAAAACGAATGCAGATTTAATCGTGTCGAACGCTTCTGAGGTGGTGACGTGTGCATCAGCGACTGACGCGAAAAAGGGCGCCCAGATGCTCGATACGGGAAGGCTTGAGAATGCTTCTGTGGCTATAACCGACGGTTGTTTTGCGGCAGTCGGTTCGGCTGCGGCGATCGATCGTGAGTTCACCTCCGATAACGTTATCGATGCCAAAGGGAAGTCTGTAATACCGGGCCTTGTCGAATCTCACACTCATATCGTTTACGCGGGGAATCGTGTCGGGGAATTCGAACTTCGAATAAAAGGGGCCGACTATTTGGAGATCCTCGAAGCAGGCGGAGGAATCCTCTCGACGGTTGAGAAAACCAGGGCCGCCTCAGAAGAAGAACTGTTTGCACAATCCAAAAAACGACTTGATCGACTGATGTCAGGCGGGGTAACCACGTGTGAGATTAAAACCGGTTATGGCCTGGATTTGAAGTCGGAACTCAAGATGCTTCGCGTTATTCTTGATCTCAACCGAAAACATGCTTGCGATGTTGTTCCGACGTTCCTGCCCGCACATGCAATTCCGCCGGAATGGAAAGGAAAAGAAGACGAGTTCACGGATCTGATTTGTGAGGATATGATTTCCGCCGCGGCTAAAATTCTCAGTTCAGAAGGAGAAGGGCCGTTCTTCATCGATGTGTTTTGTGAGAAGGGAGCCTTTTCACTTGAACAAAGCCGGAAGGTGATTCTGGCCGCGAAGAACGTTGGTTTCGCTGTCAAAGCGCATGTGGATGAGTTTACTAATCTTGGTTGCGCACGATTTGCGATAGAGAACGGAGCCGTTTCGATCGATCATCTGGACGCTACCAGTGATGAGGAAGTCGATTTGCTTGCCCAATCGCAAACTATTGGAATCGTTACACCTACGGTTAATTTTAACTTCGGTTCTACAGAGTTTGCCGATGCGCGAAAGATGATCGATCGCGGCTGCGCTATTGCTGTTTCGACCGACTACAATCCCGGTTCAGCTCCTTGTCCGTCAATTCAGACGGCAATGGCAATTGCCTGTCGTTACCAGAAACTGCTTCCGGCCGAGGCGCTCAATGCAGTCACGATAAATGCCGCCGCCGCGCTTGGCAGGCAGACTACGCACGGCTCTATCGAACCCGGTAAGCAGGCGGACCTATTGATTTTGGAAACGCCGGACTATAGGGAAATGGCCTATGAATTTGGTTGGAATTTTGCTGAATGCGTGATCAAAAATGGGAAGGTATTGGTTTAGTTCCAAGTTTCAGGTTCCAGGTTCCAAGTTTCAGGTTCCAAGTTTCAAGTTCCGGGTTTCAAGTTCCAAGTTCAAAGTTTCAAGTTTCAAGATTGGGGCGAAGAAGTTCCTTCCCCTTCAGGACATTTAACACATTCCGGATCTCTGAACTCCAAACGCTGATCTCTGATCCCACGCTCGGACATTATTCCTTCTCTTCTCTACGTACAAACAACTCCTGCTTTGGAAGGGGTATTTCAATGCCATTTTCAGCGAATGTTTTATAGACGGCCCTGTTAAGTTCGTGTTGAATCCGTCCGCGAAGAACCGGCTTTTCAACCCAGCAAAGCAGTTCGTGATCCAGCGAGAAGTTTCCAAAAGTTCGAAACCGGACTCTCGGTTCCGGGGAGTCGCAGACCTCCGGGTGCGATTTTGCAACTTCCAGAAGCGTCGTCTCCACCAAATCCAGGTCAGTCCCGTACGCCACTCCCACTTTAACTCGAATCCGGAACTTTTCATGCGGGCCGCCGGATTCGTTGATTATCGTTGTCGTCGCGAGTATGCCGTTTGGAACCGTTATCTCGATGTCGTCCCTGGTAAGGATCCTTGTGCTGCGGACACCGATGTGTGTAATAACGCCGCGCTCTCCTCCGGCGAGATTTACAAAGTCACCCACCTCAAACGGCTTGTCTGCAAAGATCGCGACTCCGCCAAAAATATTCGCCAGGGTGTCCTTCGCGGCGAAACTGACAGCGAGTCCGATGATTCCGGCTGACGCTATCCACGCCGTGATGTTTATTCCCCAAATGAGGAATACGATATACACGGAAAGGGCGACTGAGATAATCAGAAATGTATTGAAAAGAAGCGGTCTTGTTGCTGAAGTTACAAACTTCAGCCGTCCTTCGTTCCCTTCCGCCTCGCCGAGAACCGTATCGATCAGCCGCAATGAGAAACGGAACCATACGAAAACACCTATTGACTGCAATATGTGGATCGTTGTGTAAGTAATCCCTGGGCTTTGCTGAAGCAGATATGTTGCAAACGCAAGCCCCAGCAGCACAACTGAAAGGAAAATCGGTCTGTGCAGAAGGTTAAGTATCTTGTCATCAAGATCTGAGCGGGTTCGGTTTACAAGCTTTGCGAGAACACCCGTTACGATCCAGTCGACCAGCTTCCCCAACATGAAAAATACAAGGATTGCGGTTAGCGCACTCAAGACCGGATGGGGGAAATAACCGTTGATCGTTTTTGCAAGCGTACGTGTCTGCAGATCAGCCGTCTCCCTTGTGCCGGCGAGAACGTCAGCCTGCGTCTCGGCGGGCGTCGGCGAGGGGGTGGCTTCAGCCTTCGCTTCTGGCGATTTTGCGGGTAATTTCAAAGGGTCGGGTGTTTTGCTTTTAACAGGCGATTGCATAATGCTCCAAAAAAGAAGTCATTATAGCAATCCTCAGTTCGTTACTGAAAAGAGGGGTTCAAATTGCCAGCTTTTTCGAAATGGTTCGAAGAACGGAATAATCCGGCGGTGATCGGTAATTACTGTGTATATTGGCCGTGTGTTAAAGCGGCAAGGGGAAAGCAATGATAAGAATCATAATCTTAATGTTCGCTGTATTTGGAGCCGCTTGCGGAACATTCAATGTTACCGAGCAGCCGGTAAGCGAAACGACCGTTGCCAACGAAGGCTATGACACTGTCGCTTATTTCGCGGCAGACAAAGCGCTAAAAGGGAATCCTGAGTTTAGCTTTGTATTTAAGGGGGCAAAATGGATTTTTTCGAGCAGGGAAAACCTTGAAAAGTTCCGGGTCGAACCGGAGAAGTACATTCCGCAATTCGGTTCCCATTGTCCGGTGTCCCTTGCCTCCGGAGCAAAAGAAAAGGGAGATCCATCAGTGTGGACTGTCGTGAACGACAAACTCTATTTCTTTTACAGCGAAGGTCACAAGAAGGAATTCGAAAGAGACCGGGAACGAGTGCTTTCAAAAGCAATGGAGAAGCACAAACCTTAAAACCGGGGGCAGCGCAGTGGTTTAGGTTAAATATCGGGGAGGAGGGGTTCTGCACAATTAGAACCGCTCCTTTTCCCGTTTGGACACCTCGAGGGGTTTCCAGACATTGCATCTAGATCACCTACTCAAAACCTATGTTCTTGTTGAGGCCCGCACCAATAACTCCAACCTACTGAGTTCAGATTGTTGCCTTGTTTAAAAAGGCGGTATATTGTGTCAACTGGGAAGAGGTCTCCGACATATGAAAACAATCGAATTGGACGGGCAAAGTCTTTCTTTTGAAGAGGTTATAGAAGTTGCTCACGCTCGGGAGGGCGAGGTTGAAGTTTTGTTGAGCGAGTATGCGGCCCGTCGTGTAGACGAAAGCGCGGCGGCGGTGCAGGAACTACTCGATACGGGAGTAGTCGCATATGGGATCACCACCGGATTCGGAGCGTTCAAGAACAAGATCATCTCCCGCGACGAGGTCGAAAAGCTGCAGGAGAACATCCTGGTCAGCCATGCGGTTGGTGTAGGCGATCCTCTCAGCAAGCCGGCCACCAGGGCCATCATGTTAATCCGTGCGAATACATTGGCGAGCGGGTACTCCGGAATTCGGAGGAAGACACTCGACCTGCTGCTGGCTTTGCTTAACAATTCGGTTCATCCGGTCATTCCTAAAAAAGGCAGCCTCGGCGCAAGCGGGGACCTGGCGCCGCTGGCTCACATGGCACTTCCGCTGATCGGAAAAGGTCATGTCGATTTCAAATCAGAGGTCCGAGAGTCGGCGGGTGTTCTGAGTGAATTGGGACTTGAGCCTGTAACACTTGCCGCAAAGGAAGGACTTGCCCTTACGAATGGCACGACCGTAATGACCGCTATGGGCCTGCTTCTGACCCATAGAGCGAAGAGAATTGCGGAAACCGCTGATATTGTCGGGTGTCTCAGCCTGGAAGCGCTGAACGGAACGACGGCCGCCTACGACAAACGGATCCATAATCTAAGGCCTCATCCCCGCCAGCTCGAGTGTGCGAAAAACCTGCGCGAGATCCTTGAAGGAAGTGAGTTTACCCGTGGGTACGATCCCGCTAATATCCAGGACGCCTATACTCTTCGCTGTATTCCCCAAGTACACGGTGCCTGTAGAGATTCGATTGCCTACGCGGAATGGGTTGTTAACATCGAACTAAACGCGGTTACCGATAACCCCCTGATCTTTCGCGACCCGGATACCGGCAAGATAGATGTTCTTTCGGGTGGAAACTTTCATGGGGAGCCGCTGGCAATAGCTATGGACTACCTTGCTATTGCTCTAACCGAATTGGGCAACATATCCGAAAGGAGAATAATGAGGTTGACCGACGAAGATTCGAATTCGGGCGTGCTTCCCGCATTTCTTACTGAGAATGGTGGCCTGAATTCCGGTTTTATGATCGTTCAGTACACTGCAGCCTCCCTGGCGACAGAAAACAAGGTCTTGGCGCACCCGGCTAGCGTGGATACGATACCCAGCTCGATGAATGTCGAAGACCACGTTTCGATGGGGGCGACATCGGCGATCAAGCTCGATGACATTGCAGAGAATGTCGAGGAAATCTTGTCGATGGAGCTGATGTCGGCATGCCAGGCAGTCGACTTCAGGAAGAAGGAAACCGGAAACAGCAGGCTTGGCAATGGAACGGCATCTGTTTATGACTCTGTTCGCGAAAAGGTGCCATTTATTGAAGAGGATGTCGTTATGTATCCACACATGCGGGCAGTCAGCGAACTCGTCAAAAAGGGCTTAAATTAAGCGCTTTAGACTGCTTTAAATTTGGAGTGCTTTTAAGGCGCTTAATTTAAAGCACGTCCGTAAAGGCCAATATTTATCGGTGTTTAATTTAAAGCACCTGTTTAAGCGCCTTAAGGCAGGGAGCGGCGGAGAACTAGGAACTTATCAGAACCGCCGGCGGTAGCCGGTGGCAACCCTCGGGACTAAGAACTCAGATCTCAGACCTCAGCACTGTGGGCCAATGAGAATCGACGCCGGTTATCAGTTATCAGCCGTCATTCGTTCTCAGTCAAAAGGCTTCGATACTTCCGGGGCATCGTCCGTATTCTCCCCCCTGGATCGGTAACGATGTGCTTTGTTTCGCCGGTAGCGATCATCGTGTCTGTCGATGGACGGTAAACCTCGTAGCTAAACAAAACGCTTCTGCTTCTCAAATCTCCCAGTGCTGTACGTACAATAAGTTCGTCTTCGTAGAATGCCGGCGATTTGTATCGGCATTGGCTTTCAGCGACGACAAGACGCGCCTTTTCAACGTCTTCCATCTCAAGATATGAAAAACCCCGCTCGCGGCACAGGTCGCTCCGGCCTAGCTCGAACCAGACGTAGTAGTTTGAATGATGTACGATCCCCATCTTGTCAGTTTCGGCGTATCTCACGCGGAGTTTTGTTTCCGTGATCATCGGTTAACTCTAGGTTTTCATACATGTTGCCGTCAAATTGGTTAAAGGCTTGCGGACGGGTGCTTTAAAAGTGAAAATAGGCACTTATGCCCGAGGCGGATAAGACAATTGTGAAGAACCGCAACGCGTATCACGAATACCATATCGAAGATACGTACGAAGCTGGAATTGCGCTTAAAGGCACGGAAGTTAAGAGTGTCATGGCCGGGCGCATTCAGCTGAAGGAATCGTATGTTTCGATTCGGGATGATGAACTTTGGCTGTTTAACGCGCATATTTCTCCTTACAAGCATGGAAATATCCATAACCATGAACCCTTGAGGACACGCAAGCTGCTACTGCATCGGCGTGAGATCGAAAAGCTCAGGAAACTAACGGAACAGAAGGGCATGACCCTTGTTGTGACAAAAGTCTATTGGAAGAATGGAAGGATCAAGCTCGAAATCGGTGTCGCAAAAGGTAAAAAGCTCTATGACAAGAGGGAAACTTTGAAGCGCAAAACAATCGATAAAGAAACTGACAGGCAGTTGAAAGAAGCCGTTAGATAAGTTATAGATAGAGGGTTTTAACTACCAGGAATCGAATTGAGGAATCTATGAAATCACGAGGAATAAATAAGAATTTTTCCGGAGCAAACGTCGACGCGTTAGCAACGGTCGTATTCAAAGGCGAAAAGGGATCGACAGCCCTTTTAAAAGAGTTGGACTCTCTCACCGGTGGGCAAATTTCTTCGATCATTTCGAGTGGAGAATTCAAAGGTGATAAAGGCGAATCCGCACTGCTTCGGTTCAAGGCCAAAAAAGGCGGAAGGGTCCTTGTAATAGGTGCCGGCGAAAAATCCGAGTACGGGGCGCCCGAAGTTGCGATTGCAGCCGGGCATGCGGCCAGAAAATTGCGTTCATGCGGTGCAAAGAGCATGGCATTTGCACCGAGAGGTTCGGTTGATGCATCCGATGCGGCGGCGGCGTCAGTTCAAGGAGCGGTAACGAGCCAGTTTGATCTCGACAAGTACAAGACGAAGGACAAAATTGATAAAGCGATTACGAATTTCGTGGTTTATGTCGATGGCGCAAAACCTGCGCAATTGAAGTCCGGTGTGGAGCGAGGGGGGATCATTGGTGACTCCATCAACTTTACGAGGGATCTCGCAAATGAGCCGCCGAACATACTCACACCGACCGAGATGGCAAAGCGTTCGCAGAAGATGGCAAAGGAAGTGGGACTGACATGCCAAATCCTGAGTGAAGCGCAGATGAAGAAGCTTGGGATGAACTCGCTTCTGAGCGTATCTCTTGGATCCGAACAACCTGCAAAACTTATCGTTCTGAAATACACCCCGAAGAAAAGCACGGCGAAAAAAGGCGAACTGCTGAGCCTTGTTGGTAAAGGAGTTATGTTTGATACCGGCGGGATTTCGCTAAAACCGGGCGAAGGCATGGACGCTATGAAGTACGACATGTCCGGTGGGGCGACCGTGGTTGGCGCCATGCGCGCGATCGGTATGCTGAAGCCCACGGTTCCGGTACTCGGCATCGTCGGTTGTGTTGAGAACATGCCGGACGGAAAGGCCAGCCGCCCCAGCGATGTAGTTACGGCGATGACCGGAAAGACGATCGAGATTCTCAATACAGATGCGGAAGGCCGACTGGTACTTGCGGATGCTGTTGCTTATGCGGAGAAGCAAGGTGCGACTCGAATTGTTGATATGGCGACACTTACTGGTGCAGTCGTTGTTGCCCTCGGACATTTGAATACCGGAATTATGGGTAATGACCAGGGACTTGTCGACGATATGATTGCGGCGGGCAAGGAGGCCGGCGAAGGATTCTGGCAACTGCCGCTTGAGGGTTATGAAGGTGAAGTTAAGTCTGATATCGCTGATGTGAAGAATGTCGGGACAAAACGAAGAGCCGGTACGATCGCGGGCGCATTGTTTATACAGGAGTTCGTTGACAAGGCAAAATGGGCGCATCTCGACATCGCCGGAACAGCCTGGGCCGACAGTCCCCAACCGCATCAGTCGAAAGGACCGACCGGGGTGGCAATCCGTTCACTGTTGAAGTTGGTGGAAATGTCTGAATAGTTGGTCTTTTGAAGCCGAAAATATTATTATGGTCAGCGAATTTTTAATTCACTGGCCATTTTTCTTGGCACGGATACAGTTGATCTGAATACGGTGAAACCGGCCCCTATGACGTCAGTCAATCGAAATCTCCTGAATGTGTTGGCGGTATTTGCAGTCCTGGCATTTGCAGTGGCATGTGCATGTCCTGGAATTCGGGATGGTGGAGAGCGAAAAACAAAAAGCGATCGCGATGAGGTCTCCAGGGATTACGACGAGGATAGGGACGAGGATGAAGGGGAGAGCGACGACGGGGATTTTGTAGTTGAACACACAGAGCTGCGTAATTCGAAATTCGCGGCTCTCGATCGCTCGTTTCGCGAAAACAAGGTTCTCGAGAAAGCGGCTGATAAACTGAACCGTTCGCTCAAACTGCCGCATGATATTACACTGTTGACCAAAGACTGCGGTGAGATAAACGCTTTCTATAATCCAAGGGAGAAATCCATAACGTTTTGCTACGAACTCATGGACTATTTCTTTCGTCTCTATCGTCTGGATGGAGACAATGTCGATGAGGCGAACCGGCGCATGAACAAGGCGATGACGTTCGTGTTTTTGCACGAGGTCGGTCATGCTTTGATCGATGGATACGAACTTCCAATTACAGGCAACGAAGAAGATGCGGCGGACAGGTGTTCCGCGTTTATCTGCATTGAGGAACTTGGGGAACCGGGGGTCGAGGCGATTGAAGCTGCGGCTGAGGGATTTGCTATAGAATCAAAACTCACCGGATCCAAAAAACGAAACATGGCGGATGAGCATCTATTGCAAGAACAGCGTTTCTTCAATTCGTTGTGTATGATCTATGGATCAGACCCTGCAAAGTATCGCCACTTCAGGACAAAAAATCTGTTGCCGGCTGCCAGGGCTAACCGTTGCCCTTCGGAATATGCCAAAATGTCGAAGAGTTGGGAAAATTTGTTGGAACCTTGGCGAAAGGACTGAATTTTAAGAAACAAGGAGAAGGAATGATTAAGAACTTGAGAGGGATTTTTGAAGCAAAGAGCAATCTTATTAACGGGCTTTTAGCGCTTTTCGTTATCTCAATGATCGTGCTCGGCTGCACTTGTAATGAAAAAGATGGATTCAATTGGAAGGGTGACGATGATACGACGACTTCTTCCAATTCAAGTGAAAAAGATGAGAAAGACGGGGACGAGGATGACGGGCCAGTTAAGGCGGATGAAGATGAAGTTCCTTCAACCTCTCAGGCAAGAAAGATCGTTAAGAAGACATTGATGGATTTCAATGAAGCGGTTCAGGACAAGGATTTTTCGGACTTTCACAAGAAAATCGCCGACACGTGGAGAAACAGCTCAAAGCCTGCTGACTTCGAAAAGGGATTTAAGAAGTTTATTGACCGAGGGGTTGACATCAGCAGGATTGAGGACGAAGACCCGGATTTCAGTCCTAAACCTTACATTGACAAGAAATACGGCAAGAAAGTCCTTTTCCTTAAAGGCGAGTATGACACCAAACCACTCCCTGTAAACTTCAACCTTGAATACATCGTCGATGACGACGAATGGAAGTTGGTCTTTATCGGGGTTGATACCCGCAAGAAGGACTAGAAAACAGGTTTCGATAATTGGGCAAAGGCCGCTTTTGGCGGTCTTTGCTTTTTGTTATTTGCGGGGCTAGAATCTTTCTTTGAATCGGGAATGGAATAAGAGAAAAAGATGAAAATTCATGAATACCAGGGAAAGGCCCTGCTTAAGGAATATGGCGTTCCGGTGCCGAGAAGCATCGTTGCGAAAACCGCGGAAGAGGCAGAAGCTGCCGCAAGGGAACTCGGTACTGATGTTGTTGTAGTGAAAGCACAGATCCATGCCGGCGGTAGAGGAAAAGGCGGCGGGGTGAAGCTTGCGAAATCTCCGGAAGAAGCTGGCACCATCGCGGGTGAGATGCTTGGCATGAACCTTGTCACGCATCAGACGGGGCCGGAAGGGCGCGAGGTTAAGACGCTTTTGATTGAGGAAGGCCTCCCGATTGACCAGGAGTTCTATCTTGGAATTACACTGGATCGAGCGATCGGAAAGAACGTGTTTATGGCGTCGTCAGAAGGTGGCACCGAGATCGAGGAAGTCGCAGCTGCGACACCGGAGAAGATACTCAAGGAAACGATCGAGCCGGGAATTGGGCTACAGCCTTTTCAGGCGCGAAACCTCGCGTTTGGCCTGGGTCTGCCGAAGGAGCTGATCGGTCAGGCAGCTAAGTTCATGATCTCGCTTGCTAATGCCTTTGAGAAGATGGATGCGACGATAGTTGAGATCAACCCGTTTCTCAAAACATCGGACGGACGCCTCATCGCACTGGACGCAAAGGTTAACTTTGATTCGAATGCGATGTTCCGGCATAAGGACTATGCTGATTTGAGGGACCTAAACGAGGAAGAACCATTGGAGATCGAGGCTTCGAAATTCGATCTGAGCTATATCAAATTGGATGGAAACATCGGCTGTATGGTCAACGGTGCCGGTCTGGCGATGGCAACAATGGACATCATCATGCACAATGGCGGCGAGCCGGCGAATTTCCTTGATGTCGGCGGCGGCGCATCCCAGGAGCGCGTCCAAAACGCGTTTAGGATCTTGCTTGCCGATGAGAACGTTGAGGCCGTTTTGATTAATATCTTCGGCGGCATCGTCAGATGCGACATGGTCGCTAAAGGGGTTGTAGCAGCAGCAAAGAATCTCGGTGTCTCGATTCCGATCGTGGCGAGGCTCGAAGGCACAAACGTCGAAGAGGGCAAGCGTGTGCTTCAGGAGTCCGGGATAAACATTTTGTCAGCAGATGGAATGCAGGACGCAGCGGAAAAAGTGGTCTCGGCTGCTGCGGCCTAGGGTCGAAGAACGGTATTTCAAAATGGGGCGCTTTGGCGCCTCTTTTCTTATTAGTGGAACGAAGCGCAGTAGCAGATGGTAGACCTTTCTGATATTCTTAACTTAACTGAATACCCATTCATTTTAGCTTATGATCGAACGTGAACAACTTGAATTAGACATTGTTTTTGTTGGCGCCGGGCCGGCAAATCTGTCTGCGGCGTACCACCTCAAGAAGCTTATCGATGAGCACGACGAGGCAGTTGCAAAAGGTATCGAAGATGGTGAGCCGATCGGAGACATTGAGATTGGAATCATCGAAAAAGGGCCGCGTGTTGGAGCTCATATCCTTTCCGGTGCGGTAATGGACCCGAAGGCAATTCGGGAACTAATGCCTGATTTTCTGGACCAGGGATGTCCGATTGATACTGTAACGACGGAAGATGGTGCTTGGTATCTTACTGAAAACAAAAGAATAAAGGCTCCTATTACCCCGCCGCCGCTTGTTAACAAAGGCAAATACATCGTTTCGTTGAGCAAGGTCTGCGAATGGCTGGGCGAGAAATGTGAAGAAGTCGGGATCAACATATTTCCCGAGTTCCCGGGTTCTGAAATGCTATACGACGATGACAACAACGTTATCGGAGTTCGTACAGGGGATAAGGGAATAGACAAAGACGGAAACCAAAAAGGGAATTTCGAACCCGGTATCGACCTGATCGCAAAAGTAACTGTCCTCGGTGAGGGTTCACGCGGATCTTTGACGAAGTCGTTGACCGAGAGGCTCGGCTTGAACAAAGGAAAAGAACCTCAGGTGTTTTCGCTCGGCGCTAAAGAGCTTTGGGAAGTGCCTGAAGGCAATTTCAAAGAAGGCTGTGTGATTCACACACTAGGATTCCCATCTGACACAGACACTTATGGGGGCGGCTGGATCTATGGAATGAAGGACAACGTGGTCTCGATCGGATACGTGACCGGTCTTGATTATCTGGATCCGAATATCGATCCCCACGCTGAATTTCAGAAGTTCAAAACCCACCCCGAAATCCGCAAGATTCTCGAAGGCGGGAAGATGATCAAGTACGGTGCGAAGACGATCAATGCCGGAGGTTACTTTACGATGCCGAAACTGTTCGCAAACGGCGTCCTGCTGGTCGGGGATTGTGCTTCGTTTCTGAACGGGCAGCGAATAAAGGGCATCCACACGGCGATGAAGGGCGGCATGCTTGCGGCCGAGACAATTCTCTTTGCGCTGAAACGGAAAGATTATTCAGAAACGACCCTCAAATATTTCGAGCGAAAGGTAAATGGAAGCTGGATATATGATGAGCTGTTTGCGGTCAGAAACTTTCACTCCGCCTTCCAGCGTGGCAGGTGGTCAGCGCTTATCAATACTGGTTTGCAGTATGCGACCGGTGGGTTTGCATGGGGATTCATGCCAAAAGACCACCATGTTGCCGGGCATGAGCGAATGGAGACGCTTGCAG
>JABDKD010000157.1 GCA_013003215.1 Pyrinomonadaceae bacterium | reverse complement strand
CCTTTGCCCAGTGATCTCCGTTTTCTACTTCGTGAAATGCAATTAATGTTTTCATATCGTTTTCTCTCCCTGAGTTTTAAATAAAAAAATTCGCTAATGTAAAATCAATTTACTTTGCGGGTTAGAGTTGACTGAAAGTTGACTGAAAGTTGACCGAGTTGACCGAGTTGACCGAGTTGACTGAGTTGACTGAGTTTGGTGAGTTGACTGAGTTTGGAAGTCGCCTTGCGACGGCATGAATCTAGCCGTGGATGCACGAAGCGTGCAGCCCGCGGAAAAAGCAACAAATAGTTTTAGTCGCGTCGGCGACGATTAAAACAACGGCTGCATCGTCCAAAGGTTTGAGATTGCACGGTTTAGAATTCCTAACAAAGTTACTCTGTGCCTCTGTGGCAGTATTTGTTCTTATTCAACCACAAACACCGGTTCACCAAGTACGTCCCAAATGGGTGTAACTCCAAGACCCGGTTCCGGCGACGAAGCCATTTTCCCGCCGACGCGCTGCGGCGCTCCTTCGGCGATGCTCTTCGTCACATAACTGTTGAAATCCGTACTCGAGAAAAGGAACTCGCCCGGCATGCTGTGCGCAAGATGCGCGATTGCGGAAGTGATTATGTCACCGCCCCATGTGTCTTCGATCGTCATTGCGATTCCAAGCGATACACAGAGATCTCTTGCCTGGCGCGCTTTGGTCAGCCCGCCAAACTTGCTGATCTTTATGTTGACCACATCCATCGCGCCTTCTTCGAAACCGCGCACAAGAATACCAAGTCCATCGATTGACTCGTCGAGCACGAATGGAAGCGAGGTGTTTCGGCGTATTGAAAGGCATTCCTCATAGCTTTCGCATGGCTGCTCGATATAGACATCAAGATCCTGAACACCATTCGCGACCCTCATCGCATTGTGCATCAGCCACCCACAATTCGCGTCGGCTACCAACTGATCCGACGCATCGAGGATCTCCCTACAGGCCCTTATGCGCTCGATATCCTCGTTCGGATCACCACCGACCTTGAGTTGGAATTTCGTGTAACCCTCATCTTTATAAGCCTTTACATTTGCTGCCATCTCCACTGGAGGCAACTGGGAAATCGCACGGTAAAGCGCGACGTCGTCGCCGTACGTCCCGCCAAGCAGCGTTGCTACCGGCTGGCCCGTTACCTTTCCGAGAATATCCCAGCAAGCCGTGTCGATTGCCGACTTCACATAGGGATGACCCTTAAGGCTGGTATCCATCTTGTCAACCACGACACTAATCTGCGTTGGATCATCCCCGATCAGATTGGGTGCGAGCTCTTTGATTCCGGCGCGCGCACCCGCGGCGTAAGAAGGCAGATAGACGGGACCGAGCGGGCAGACTTCTCCATACCCTTCGATGCCTTCGTCGGTTTCGATTTGTACGACTGTGGAATCAAAAACACCGACGCTTTTTCCGCTCGCCCACTTGTATGCACCTTCGTGAAGCGGCAAATCGACCTGGTAAACGGAGATCTTTGTGATTTTCATATTCCTATCCAAACTCAAGGCTGGCGTCATCGTAGAGATTAATGTTTAGCTTAACCTCGAACCATCCACAAACCAACGAAATTCGCTGCTCCGCTGTTTATGAACGATCAGTTTTTGCCGAAACAAATGACTTCAAGACTCAGGAAGTTCTTTGACGTTCCGCATCTCATCTTGCTTCTGAATAGCTCAGGTAAGACAATCAGCCAACTCAATCCAAGAGGACGAAATTATGTTTGAGACTATTTTACACACAGTGACCTGGCTTATCGGAGTCGAAAAAGTGATTGCTGAACTGACGCTCGCGCAGATGATTACACGGACAGCAATAGTCTACGGTGTTGCGTTGCTTCTGATTCGCCTCGGAAAGCGCAGGTTTCTTGGGGGATACACAGCCTTCGATATATTGATGGGGTTTGTTGTTGGGTCTATTCTCAGCCGTGCAATTACGGGTAGTGAAAATCTCTACAGCACCGTCGTTGTGATACTTACTTTAATGGCGATTCACAGCATTATTTCGTTTGTAACATATAAATCTCAAGACTTTAGCAAAGTCATCAAGAACGACGAACGAAAACTTATCGAGGACGGTGTGGTGAATAATGAAGCAATGAACGCGAGCAAGCTCGGTGACAACGATCTTCTGCAGGCACTTCGCCAACAAGGTGGAATTGAAACTCCGGAAGAGGTAAAGTCTGCCTTCTTGGAAAGGGACGGGAGCATTACCGTAATTCCAAAAGAAAAGGAGCCAAAGGTCATCGAGATCAAGATCGAGGAAGGCGTTCAGAGTGTTCGCGTCGAATTGGCATGATGCGCTCTTTGCCCTTTTGGCAATCTCTAGCAGCGATCAAAAAGGAAAAATCACCGGAAGAGCGATCACGGCAGCGATTCCCGAAATGACGATCATGATTCCCCCAACCCGTGCATAATCGCCAAACCTGTAGTTTCCCGCACCCATCACAAGCGTATTGACCGGTGATGCGACCGGCGATGCAAATCCCATTGAGGCAGCGACTGCCACCGCCATCATAAATGCATAGGGTTCTACCGAAAGCGAGTCGGCAGCTGCGAGTCCGATTGGCGCAATTACAACTGTTGTCGCGGTGTTTGAAAGAACCTGTGTAAAAACCGCGGTCAGCAGAAACAATCCTGCGAGCACCGCGCGGGGTCCATACGCACCAAGCGTTCCAACAAACGAATTTGCTGCCATGTCGACAAGCCCGACGCTTTCCAGTGCGGCGGCCATTGGTATCATTCCCGCGATAAGAATTATGCTCTTCCAGCTGATCGCCTTATAGCCCTCATCCATCGTGAGACACCCGGTCAATACCATCAGCAAGGCTGCGGAGAGAGTTGCGGCTGTCACGGGTACCACGTCGGTAACGATAAGCACGACCATTCCGACGAGAATCGCCAACGCGACATAAGCCTTGCTTTGCCTTGTACTTGCGATATATTCCGCCGGTTGCCCTGTAACGACAAAGTCCCTTCGCCGGTCCTTAAGCGTCATGATCTTGCTCCAAGGCCCCTGAACGAGGAGACTGTCACCAAATCTGAATCTTGTGTCTTTCGTATCGAGGACATCCTTGTTCCCGGGCCTCTTGATCGCAAGTACCGTTAAGCCATAGGTGTTCGAAAAACGTGATTCCGTGAGAGTCTTACCGACGAGTCCCGAGCCGGGAGGCAGAATAACCTCGGCCACACCCGCTTCATCGCTCAGCAAAGAATCTTCGTCATCACTTTTTGCCGGTTGCAGACCAAGTGACCAACGGAGAGCAACTTCTGAAACCACCGAGGAGTCTCCCTCAACAAGCAAGATGTCATCGATTTCAATGATCGAATCCGGAGTTGGTTCGATTTCTTCGAATTCTATTTGTTTTGTGATTTCTCTCCGCAGCCTGAATCGGGCAAGTCCGGTTCTTGATTCCTTTGGACGGAAGATCTTTAAGATTCTTACGCCGTGATCCCTTCCCCATTGGGACCCCGCGATCGTCATTCCGATCAACCGGCTATCGGCGCGGACCCGAAGCCTAAAAAGATTCTCAGATAATCTGTATGTGTCGATCAGCTCGCCGGGAGTAACGGCGGTTTCGACGGTTGCATCCGGTGCCCTGTCCTTGATCAGTTTTCTTCCGATAAACGCCATGTAACAGGTCCCAATCGCAAGAAGGATCAGTCCCATCGGTGTATAACTGAAAAATACGAATGACTCGCGGCCGGCCTGTTCAAGCGTATCGCTGACAATTATGTTCGGAGGTGTACCGATAAGTGTCATCGCGCCACCGAGCAGGGAACCAAAAGCCAATGGCATCAGCAGTTTCGATGCGCTTATTCCCGAACTTCGAGCCAGATAGATCACGGCGGGCAACAAAACGGCTACGGTGCCCGTGTCACTCATCACACTCGAAAGCAGTGCGACAGCCAGCATAAGTACGACGATCAACCGCAGTTCGCCCTCACCTGCAATGTTGAGAATCTTGCGTCCAACGGTTCCTGCCAGACCGGTATTCAGGACACCTCCCCCGACGACAAAAAGTGCCGCGATCGTAATTACGGCCGAACTCGAGAAACCCGACAGAGCCTGGGATGGAGAGATCACTCCGCTGAGCATCAGACAGACCACTACGGCGAGCGCAACGAGATCAATTCTGACCCACTCGGTTATGAATAAAACTATGGCTCCGATGAGAATCACGAGCACGATCAACATTTCATTTGTCATAGGAACACGGCGATTCTAACAGAACTTTTGCGAGGTAAAAGCCGCAGAGGGGAAGATTGAAGGTTGAGGATTGATAATTGAAGATTCAAGAGAAAACTGCGATAAGAATCGCCGGGTATTCGTAAAACTAATCCAGCCAGAAACATCCGCAGATCCAATCTTCAATTATCAATCATCAATCATCAATCATCAGTCCTACCTCGTGGTAGAATCTTCGGAATAAGTAGATGGAACACTTTGACGTACTAATTGTTGGCGCGGGCCTTTCAGGGATCGGTGCGGGAGTTCACCTCAAGATGGAGTGTCCGGACAAGAGCTTTGCGATCTTTGAAGGACGTGAAGCGATGGGGGGTACGTGGGACCTATTCCGGTATCCGGGGGTTCGTTCGGACTCCGATATGTACACGCTTGGGTATCGGTTTCGACCCTGGACAGACACCAAGGCACTTGCGGACGGCCCGTCAATTCTCAATTACATACACGAGACTTCCGAGGAGTACGGGCTCGACGAAAAGATTCGGTATGGCCACCGCGTCAAGAAAGCTTCGTGGTCGTCGGAGGATGCGCGCTGGATCGTTGAAATCGAAAACGGCGAATCGGAGACTCAATACAGCTGCAATTTTCTCTACCTGTGTACAGGCTACTACGATTACGAAGAAGGCTATACGCCCGAGTGGAAGGGAACTGAGCGATTTGAGGGCCCCGTTATCCATCCGCAGAAATGGCCTGAAGGTCTCAATTATGAAGGCAAACGTGTTGTTGTAATCGGAAGCGGTGCGACCGCGGTGACGCTCGTTCCGGCAATGGCTGAGAAAGCTGAACACGTGACGATGCTCCAACGCTCGCCGACGTATATCGTCTCCATGCCGGGCGAAGACAGGATCGCGAATTTTTTGCGAAAGGTGCTTCCGGCAAAGGCAGCCTACATGCTTTCGCGTTGGAAGAATATCCTGCGCCAGATGTTCTTTTTCAACCTCGCACGTAAGCGACCTTCAACGATAAAGAAGATGATCGCCAAGGGCGTTAGAAAAGAGATCGGAGAAGACCTTGCTAACGAACACTTTACGCCCAGATACAATCCCTGGGACCAGAGACTTTGTCTTGTGCCGGATTCAGATCTGTTTGATTCGATAAGCGAAGGCCGAGCATCGATTCTCACGGATAAGATCGAGACTTTTACCGAGACCGGTCTCAAACTGCAATCCGGTAAAGAGCTCGAAGCGGACATCATCGTTACTGCCACCGGTCTGGTAATGAAACTGATGGCGGGACTCGATCTCTGGGTTGACGGTGAGAAGGTCGAAATGGCCGATACGATCACCTACAAGGGAATGATGTACAGCGATGTGCCAAATGTCGCATCTGCTTTCGGTTACACAAATGCTTCATGGACGCTTAAATGTGATCTCACCGCGCAATACATCTGCCGAATGCTCAATTACATGGATGAGAATGATTACGACTATTGCGTTCCGCGTCTGAATGATCAGACGGTCGAACGCGTACCGCCGGTCGACTTTTCATCGGGCTATATCCAACGCGCGCTCGATTCGCTTCCCAAACAAGGGTCAAAAACCCCCTGGAAACTTCACCAGAACTATTTCAAGGACATACGTATGCTTCGCCACGGTGAGCTTGAAGATGACGCGATGGAGTTTGGTCGGGCGTCTAGGGACGAGCGATCCGGGACGAGTAAAGAGGATGAAGCCCGCGAAACACACGAAAAGACGCTAAAAGAAGATCGGAATGCAAAAGGTGCGACAGCGAGTAAGGATAGCGGGATAGCGGGGTAGCAGGATGGCAGGATAGCAGGATTGCGAGATAGCGCGACAATCCGCGTCAAAGAAATCCGCCACAGAGTTCACCGAGACACCGAGAAGCACGGCCTAGGCAATCCGTTTCATCACCTTCATCCCTGTCTAATTCATTCTCTATAACAAGCTCAATCGGATAGTGACCAATCTTTTAATTTATGGTAGTTATAAACCAAAAAAGGATTACAGGTGTCGTATGAACAAATACCCCAATTCATTGTTGCTTGCGTTCATTTTTCTTTTGGCTCTAACCTGCGCGGCGTTTGCCCAGACGCCGGCAAGCAGTCTGCTCAAACCACTACGCGCTGAACATGCTAAGTCTACTGCGCTCGTCAGCGAAGTTCGCATTTTTATCAATTCAGGCACTCGAGATCGACAAAAGATAAGCGAATTGGGCGATCGCATTCTTGAGTGCATGGCTTCAAACCGTGCGATTATCGATCGCTATGATAGGGCGACTACAAGATTCGGACTGCAGGAAGAGTATGACCACATTCGCGGTTTGGTCAAACAATCGTACTACCTCACCCTGGCCTATGGACGCCTTACGGGTGCCGATCGCAGGAGTCCGGTCAAGGCTGAGGAAAGAGAAGCCCGTAATGCGGCAAGGGATTTTATCGGAAGATCTCTCAAGGTAGCCATAGTCTCGGTATTGGAGAGAAAGGGCCTCGCGGATTATTTGACGCGGGATGGATTCGAAGAGGCGGTGTCCGAGGTGGACCGCAGGCTTTCGGCGAAGATCCTTTCCGATTTCGAACCTGAGATTCAGACACTCCTTGTCGCCGGCCTGAGAGGCAACATAAATGTCAAAGATTGGGTTCGAAACAGCTTGACCCACATCGCTGTCCGCAATTTGGCAAAGCTGGTCGCAAGAGTCACTTCAAATTCGCTGGTAATTGAATTTGTGGCGGGCCCGATTCTGCGATGGGTCGGCGAAAAGCTGCGACGATTACTACGGCCGCGCGGAAATCTGGACGCAAGGACTAAGAGGTCCGTTGAAGTCCTGGAGAACGCTGCCAACCGCCTAAACGGTCTTGAAGGTCGAGCCGGACTTCTAAGCGTACGTTTGATCCTGAATACATCAAACGACGCAATCGAATCGACCAAATTTCTTGTCTCCGACATCAGTCGCTCTGACCGCAAAGATCTCGCTGCACGCATGTTTGCAGCGATCGACCGCCTGGACAGGACGATCAAGCTGACTAAGAAGCGATTCCTGATCGATTCGGACTTGATGTCACAAGATTTCAAGATAATTTTGGAAGCGTTAGAAAGGGATGCCGGAATAATCCGCAACATGCAGGCTAATATGAATCCCGGAAAACGGGATCCCATACTCCCGCCGGAAGCACCTGCTGCAAAAGATGATATTGGCGGGACCTACGGCGCGTTTTCTGAGACACAAATGAAATCGGGTGTACTTGGTGATTTCGAAAGGACCCTTTCTTTGACGGGTAACCGATCGAGTGTGAGATTTGTGTACAAGATATATC
>JABDKD010000148.1 GCA_013003215.1 Pyrinomonadaceae bacterium | reverse complement strand
CTTTGCCGCTGGCTGACGATGGCGCAGGAAGAGGTCGAGTTTCAGGGGCTCCCGGCGCGGATCTGCTGGCTCGGCTATGGGGCGCGTGCAAAAGCAGGACTCAAGTTTAACGAAATGGTCGCTTCAGGTGAGCTCAAAGCGCCTGTAGTCATCGGCCGCGATCATCTGGACTGCGGATCGGTCGCAAGCCCGAACAGGGAAACTGAGTCGATGAAGGACGGCTCTGACGCGATAGCGGATTGGGTCTACCTCAACGCAATGATCAATGCGGTTGGCGGTGCTACATGGGTTTCGCTTCATCACGGCGGCGGAGTAGGAATCGGTTATTCGCTTCATGCAGGACAGGTGATCGTTGCCGATGGAACTCCCGAGGCGGCGAAACGTATCGAACGAGTTCTTACGACCGACCCGGGGATGGGGGTCGCGCGGCATGTCGACGCGGGTTACGAAGAAGCGATTGAATGTGCTGAAAAGAAAGGGGTTAAGATCCCGATGAGGTAGCTGTTGGAGATGATGCGGGCACGAAAAGCGTCAAAGACGCGCAATAGATTAGCCCCGTGTGGAGCGCGTTGCGCGCAACGCGGGGGAATAGACAAGTGAGAGTCTTAGCCCCAGAGGGGCGACAGAGAATTGAGGAAAAAAATGTCAATTTCGCCCTTTCAGGGCTCCGCCGCCTCGCGAAATATAACCCCGGGTTCCGCTCCGCTTCACGCCGGGGCTATTCTATTTCGCGTCTCCGACGCTGGAATTGCAGAGTTGGAACAGTTATCGAAGCACACAGGGATGTGTAATGATCTTAAGTTTCGAATATTGGTGATATGAACAAGCCGGTCACACAAGAAGTCGCTAGGAAATCGAGAATTGATAGCGTTCTTCCATATCTTGCATGGACAATCGCGCTGGTGGCAACGGCCGGGAGCTTGTTCTTCAGTAACGTGATGGAGCTTCCTCCGTGCGATCTGTGCTGGTACCAGCGGATTGCCCTATTTCCATTGGTTTTTGTTATTGGGACCGGGATAATTCTCCGCGATAAGCGTTTCAAGTTCTACGCGCTGCCCTTTTCGATTACCGGACTCGCCATCGCCATTTATCATAATCTGCTCTACTACAAATTTATCCCGCAGCCGATAATACCTTGTTCTGCGGGTGTTTCATGCACGGAGGTCCAGCTGGAACTATTCGGTTTTATTACAATTCCGCTGATGTCGTTGGCCGCGTTCGTTTTGGTTACGGCTTGCCTCTTGATTTATAAAACGAAGGAGAAATAGTGAGAAAAGAAGTTCTGATCCTCGGTGGGATTGTAGTTTTAGTAATTGTTGGTGGAATTATCGGGTCGCAATACTACAGCAACTCGACAGCGCCGGCACCGGCGCCGACCAAGCCGGCAGCAACGAATCAATCGGAGAAACCAACAGGCGGCCTGCCGCCTTTGGCCACCAGCGAGTACCTGATACGTGAAGACAGCCCATCGATAGGTCCGAAGGACGCAAAGGTCACAATTGTGGAGTTTGTTGATCCCGAGTGCGAATCGTGTGCGCTTTATCATCCCGTTATCAAGAAGGTGTTGAACGCAAACAAGGGCAATGTAAGGTTTGTCGTGCGCTATATGCCGCTCCATCCAAATTCTCTTTCGGCAGCAACATTTCTAGAGGCAGCCGGCGAGCAAGGGAAATACTGGGAAGCACAGGATTACCTGTTTCAAAAGCAGCCCGAATGGGGCACAAAGCATGGTCGCGCCGCCACGGATCAGCCGGATGTGAATGTACTCTTTAAGAAATACGCCAAAGACCTTGGACTCGATGAGTCCAAGATGAACGAGGCTTTTTCGCAAAACAAGTACGCAAGCAAGATCGCGCGTGACAAGAGGGACGGCGAGGCGATTGGTGTCCGTCAAACCCCTACTATTTTTGTGAATGGAACAAAGCTAAACCGCCTGGACGAGACCGCTCTCAAGTTCCTGGTTGCCGAGGGGCTGAAGAATTAATGGAAAATGGACAATGGACAAATGCAAGAGTGTGAAAAGAATGTGATTTTGTAGGATTCAGGTCTGCATCCAGAGTTGCTCTCGGAGGAAATGTTGAATGAAAATGCGTATCCGCAAACAACCGGTCTTGGTAACAATTCTTTTAGCGCTTTTTGTTGCACTCAATTCCTCCGCAAGTGCTTTTCGCGATACCTACCCAAAGAACCCCGGAATCGATGTTCTGAATTACGTCTTCAGGATCGGACTTTCAGACCAGTCTGATGAGATCGAATGTGAGTCAACGATCGATGTTCGGTTCCTGAAGGCCGAAATAGAGGAATTGAGGATCGATCTGATTCGATTTGATGAGACTTCAGGCACAGGAATGCGTATCCAAAGCGTTCACAGAGGATCGGAAAAACTCGCGTTTGAGCATAGGCCCGATCATGTATTGATAAAGCTGGGAACGCCATCGAAACAGAGCCAGCGCAGCAAGATTCGCATCAGCTATAGGGGAAAGCCCGCAACCGGTTTGAAGATCGGTCCCAACAAGCACGGCGAGCGCACATTTTTTAGCGACAACTGGCCGAACAAGGCGCGTAACTGGCTGGCGACGGTCGATCATCCGTACGACAAGGCGATGTGCGAGTTTGTTGTGACAGCACCGGATCATTACCAGGTCATATCAAATGGCCTCCTGGTGGAGGAAACCGACATTGGCGATGGCAAGAGGCTGACGCACTGGAAACAGTCGGTGCCGATCGCCCCGTGGCTGTATGTCCTTGGTGTAGCACGGTTTGCGGTCCAGTATGTCGACGAGTTTGAAGGAAAGTCGATCCAGACCTGGGTCTACCATCAGGACCGCGACGCCGGGTTCTACGACTTTGGTTACCTGACGAAACATGCGTTGCAGTTCTACAGCGACTCTGTCGGACCCTTTTCCTACGAGAAGCTGGCGAATATCCAGTCGAACAGTGTCGGCGGCGGAATGGAAGCGGCCTCAGCGATCTTCTACGGAGACAGATCGGTTACAGGTACACGCAGTGTCCGTTGGCGAAACGTGATCATCCACGAGATCGCGCACCAGTGGTTTGGCAATTCGGTGACGGAATACGACTGGGACGACGTGTGGCTGAGCGAGGGTTTTGCGACCTATTTCACGTTGCTGTTCATAGAACACCAATACGGACGTGACGCCTTTGTAGAGGGACTCGAGTCGAGCAAGAAGCGTGTGGATTCGTTCCATGAGAAGAATCCGGATTACAGGATCGTGCACAACAATCTAAACGACATGAAGAATGTCGTGACTTCCCAGACCTATCAAAAGGGAAGCTGGATCCTGCACATGCTGCGAGGTGTCGTTGGCACAGAAAACTTTTGGAAGGGAATAAGAAACTACTACGCCAAGTACAAGGATTCCAGCGCCACGACGGCCGATTTTAAGCGGGAAATGGAAGAGGTTTCGGGCAAGGATCTGACCGTCTTCTTTGATCAATGGCTGTACAAGCCCGGCGCGCTAAAAGTTGAGGGAAGCTGGAGGTACGACGATTCCAACAAACAGGTGCAGATCGATCTCTCTCAGGTTCAGAATGACGGAAGTCTTTTCAAGATGCCCATCGAGGTAGGAATCTACAATGATGGCTCTGCCGAAGCCAGAATCGAGAAAATTAGCCTTACAGGGCAAACAGGATCTTTTCTATTTACTTCTGAGGGCCCTCCGGCTGAAGTCCGATTGGATCCGAACTATTGGGTCCTGATGGACAAGGAGTTCAAAAGAGCTCAGTGAATCGAGACTACGAGACAAAAACTGCATAGAAACAAACTGGCATCTGATAAGTTTTCATCGCACCTTTTTGCGACTCGTCCCATCATAGACCTAGGTAAAATTAATATCCGGAGAATTAAGGGAAATGAAAGCGGCAACAATCTTGATCATCCTGTTTTTGGGTGCGTCGGCGTTCGCTCAGTCGGGACGACGTATTCGGAAGCCGAAAACGACGCCGTCTCCGAAAGCTGTCGTTGATGAAAACGTATACTCCGAGTCGCGACCGAAGCCTCGCAGGATCTATCCCAAGAATTATCAGATCCCCGGAAAGAAGAAGGACGCTCCGAAAGTCGAGAAGAAGGTCGAACTCGACGAAAACGGCGAGGAGATTATCTCCGTCGATGCCACGCTGGTTACAATCCCAATTTCGATCCGCGACAGGAATGGGCTCTATATTCCGAATGTCAGGAAGGAAGAGGTCAAGATTTTCGAGGAAGGAAGGGAACAGGAGATCGCGTATTTTGGAACGTCCTCAAAGCCTTTTACTGTTGCGCTCCTGATCGATACTTCGCCCTCAACCGCATACAAGATCAAGGATATCCGGGCAGCGGCGAAGGCATTCGTAGCACAACTGCAGGCTCACGACAGTGTAATGGTGATCGAGTTTGACGGAGATCCGCAGGTTTTGACCGAGGCTACCACCAACCGTCAGGAAGTCTATCGCGCGATCGACAAAGCTGACTTCGGGAATGGAACTGCTCTTTACGACGCGGTTCACGTTGCGCTCAACAAACGACTCGACAAGATTGAGGGAAGAAAAGCGATAGTCTTATTCACCGACGGGGTGGATACCGTTTCAGGCAAATCGTATATTTCGACGGTTACCGACGCGGAAGAGTCGGATACAGTCATATTCCCAATCTACTACAATACTTTTCTGGATAGTGGGAACGGCGGCGGCGCACTCGGTAACATAAACGGGGGAATAATTCCCACAATAAGAAGTCGAGGACGAGGCACTAGTGCTCAGGAATATGCGGAGGGCAAGGCCTATCTAGAGGATCTGGCGATTTCTACCGGAGGAAGGGTTTACAGGCCGGAATCGACGCCCGGCGGTCTAATTCGCGCTTTCCAGGCAATAGCGGAAGAGCTGCGCCGGCAGTACAACCTTGGTTATTACCCGGATAAAGAAGGTGAATTCGGTGAAAGAAGAAGCATTAAGGTCAGGGTCTATAGGCCAAAGTTGATAATCCAGGCTCGTGACAGCTACATCGTTGGTTCGGATGTGACAAGCAAATAAACCAATCGAAAATTCATTAACGGCCCTTTGTCCATTACGGCAGGGCCGTTTTTTAGTGGTATGATGGCGTAACAACGCATCGGTGTCCCCCTTTGCTGTTGTTCAAGGGCCGCGATTCAGCGGTTGAAGTACTCCAAACTATTTATACTTTCTCGGCTTTCCTGTCAGTTTTGGAACGTCAGTTTCGCTTGAAGGAACTCTATGATTAAGAAGATTTACGGAAACCTCTACGT
>JABDKD010000139.1 GCA_013003215.1 Pyrinomonadaceae bacterium | reverse complement strand
CTTCTTAGTACAAACCATTCGCTCGTGCCCGGCCTGAAGAATGCTATGTCGGTTTTCCCGTCGCCCGTATAGTCTGCCGGTGAAAGCGTATCTGTCGCGGTGCCGAACTGAGCAGCAAAATTGCCTCCATCCGAGGACTTCAGGTACCACCATTCGGCAGGGCCGGGACGGAATATCGATACGTCGGTTTTAGAATCCCCATCAAAATCAAACCGGGTGCCCGAAGAAGGTGCTTCCGGAATGGTTCCCTTCGCAAGTTCGCCAACATAAGCCAAGGCTATACGAGTGAATTTCACGGCGTGGTCTGCGGTGCCACCACTCTGGGTCAATGTGTCACCCGCCCTGTGTATCTGACCATTATGCTGTCCAAATGGTGCTTCGAATGGAAATGATGCAGGAAAACCATTCGCACTCCACGAAGCGTGATCTGAACAACCATACCCGCAATTAGACGTGGTAACAGTCAGGTTAGGAAGGTACTCGGAAATGAGATCGCTAACAAACTGGTTCTGACCCGAATTCGTATGAGCCGAGTCACTAATCAGTGAGACGTCGACGGTCGGGGATCCTTTGAAGTTCGTCATATCCAACTGCAACGCGCCTATAACGTTTATATTCGAGTTTGCAGGCGAGTACTGAGTCGCAATTTCGTTTGAGCCTCGCAGACCAACTTCCTCAGCCGCATAGGCCATGAACTGAACTGTCCTGTCAGGTGTGAAACCACTTTCAACGAGGATCCGAATCGCTTCCGTAAGACTTGCGATCCCTGAAGCGTCGTCATCTGCACCGGGCGCTCTGGCCGTCGTATTGCCAGAACCGGTTCGAATCGAATCCTGATGTGCTCCCAGAACCACGTATTCAGCCGGGAATTCCGCGCCTTGAATCGTAAGTATCACTGACGGTTGAGGGGAAGATGTGTGGTTAAAAGTGTTTACTGAAACATCGGCTCGCTGCGATGCGATGGCATCCCACGCATCCTTAATATGTTGTGCCGATTCAAGGCCAGTCGGCTGGTCGTGCCGTCGTGTGTGAAATGCTTCGAGGTCACTGATAGTCTGGCGGATATTCGTTTCGACAGCTTGCGGCAATAACTGATCTACATTCGCCTGATTGTCGATCGAATACCCACCAATCCGTTCAAAATCCTTGGCGGAAAGCACCTTTTCAACGTGAGCAAACGCATTCTCTTGTGTTGGATGAAGCACATACCCGCCACATTTGCGAAAGCTGATATGCATCTGGTCGGAAATGGCTGCGAGTCCGTCAGAATTCACCCTCGCAATTGCAATGCCCGCTGTGACACCGGAAACATCGATGTCAAAATTTGAGGCAGCATCGCCCATTTCACGCTGCACGGTAGCCAGCTCAAGTTCGTCGATAGAGATCCAAACCTGTTTATCAGCGGCAACTTCCGGCGTGAAGGGGTTGAGGTACAAAACGGCTCCAAATACAGCCGCAAATACAAAGGCAATTGCCAAATATCGCGATTTTCCTAACATTAATACTCCGTTAAATTAAGCGAGTGCTCCAAACCTTTAGTTTACTGTACGAAAACCGTGAAAACAAGCTTATTTCAAAGTGTACGCGTGACCTTTGAGAGTGACCTTGGTTTGTCCGGATCGAGTCCTTTCGCTGCTGAGAGATGAGCTGCAAACAGTTGGGCTGGAATTACAAACGGGATAGGGGAAAGTTCCTCTTCAATATTCTCAGGAAGAGGTACCGAGACTGAGCTCAATCGTTCGATTGCACTGTCATTGGTAATTGAGAAGCTATCGGCTCCAAGTTGCTTTAGTCTGCGTAATAAGTTGAGGTTGCTCTTTCTTGTAACACCTTTCGCGCCAAATAAAACCACCGGAAATTTGCGCTCGATCATCGCCAGGGGACCATGGAAAAAATCTGCTGATGAAAAACGTTCTGCAACCACGTAACAAGTTTCCATGAGCTTTAGCGCCAATTCGAAGGAATTACCGTAGTTAAGCCCTCGTCCTACTACAACGCAGTTTTCCATAAACGTGTATCGCTGGGCTATGGTTTGAATTTGCGGTTCAAGGTCCAAAGCGCCGGCTGCATAATCCGGAATCTTCTCGATACCCAATCGCCTGCCATTTGAGTTCAATGCGTTTGCGAGAAGATAAAAATGGAGCATCTGCCCGGTATAGGTTTTAGTCGCTGCAACCGATCGTTCGCGACCGGCGTGAATAAGAAGGGTTTCGTCGGCCGTTTTTGTTATCTCGGAACGCGCATTGTTAGTAATTCCAAGTGTGAATGCCCCGAATTTTCGCGAGCGGCGGAGCACTTCATTGATATCGGAACCCTCTCCGGATTGTGAAACGCCTACTACGAGGGCTTTTTTCAGGTCAACCCTGGATTTATAAAGCGTATAAACCGAAGGTGCCGCGAGGGAAACAGGAATCCCGCACGTGATTTCTAGGAGATAACGCGCAAATAGCGCCGCGTTATCCGAGCTTCCGCGAGCGACCAGAACTATCAAATCGACATCGCGGTCCTTTAGAAAGCGGCCGATCTTATCCAACTTCTTTGTTTCCGCTCTGATCGTCTTTTCCAGCATCGCGGGCTGTTCTTTTATCTCACGAAGCATTATTGACATCGGCAGTCTCCTATTCTTGTTCGGTTATTGCTCTACGCTTCGATTCCCGAATTTCGCGAAGAATAGAATTGATCATGCCTCCGATCAGAATCGCCAGGGCGGTAAGATAAAGCCAAAGCATAAGAACGATGCCGGCGCCAATCGAGCCGTAGATCTTGTCGTAATTGTTGAAATACTGTAAATACGTTTTCCATCCGAATGAAAGCGCCAGCCAAAGGGCGATTGCGACTAACGCGCCAGGAGTAATCCATTTCCATTCGAACGGCCGTCGATCGGGAAGTATGTTGTAAAGCACTTCGAAAATAACCAGGAGGATGGTGAGTGTTACGATCCATTGAATTACAACCAATAGATAAGGTCCCGGTTCGCTTATGCCGGCTGACTCGAGAAAATACGAAATCAGCTGCCACCCTTGAAACACAACGGTCAGGGCCGCCGAAATCAGCAAGGTGAGCAACAACGTCAGGGCGATTGACATTATTTTCGTCAAAACCCAGGGACGCTGCTCCGTTATATCGTAGACGCGGTTCAAAGCGACCCGGAGACTATCAATACCGGCAGACGCAGACCAAAGGGCAATAGCGAGACCAATTGTGATCTTGCCACCCGAGGAGTTTATTGTGACTTCCTGGATCGTATTTCGAACGAGTTCGAATGCCGTTCGGGGCATGATCTGCTGAAGATAAAAGTACAGATCTTGCTGATATTTTGACGCGGTTCCAAGAAAATACCCGGCGAGTGAAACCAGGAAAAGGAGCAGTGGAAACAGCGCAAACGAGAAATAGAATCCGACCTGGGCCGCGCTGTCGAAGATATGGTCCTCAAAAGACTTCTTATAAAGTTTTGAAAAGAAAGACCTGTATGGGAAATCCATAACAGGTCTATTTTGCCATAAATGGATTCAATTGGCTTAGCCCCTTTAGGTTTTCCTTTCGAATGAGAATTCGCGAATCGCAGCTGCCAGGCGATTACGCTTCGCGACAAGATCGGTATTCAGGCGCTTTCGTTCAATACCAATTTGCTCAATGCGGGTTTCTTGCGAATCAGCTTTCTGGATATATCGGGTAATGAGTTGTTTTGCTTCAGGAGTCTTTGACAATGCTGTTATGTTTTCACGCAACCTTGCCTGGTCAACTGAGATTGCTTGTTCTTCATTCTTAAGTGCACGAAGCTGTGCCTGAGTGCTTGCAACTTCGTCCCTCAATTTTATGAGTTTATCGAGCCGATTCCTTGTCTCGTCATCGATGTAACTGCGTCTTACAAAGAGATTTAGTTGTTGCCTGTTCAAATCCCCTATCCGATAGGTATTCATCAATGGCTGCGTTTCCGCTATAGGCAGCTTTATATCTTCAAACGGGGCGAGTTCGACCCTGAACCGATAAAACCGTTGCGTGGTGTAGTCGGGCTTTTCGATACTCTCATTCAACTTCCAGCCCTGTCTTATCGGATACTCGACATAGATCACTTTCTTTCGATCGGTTTGATTGGTGATTTCATAGATCTTCTCTTCAGACTTGAAGTAGTGAATCTGGATCACGCCGTTTACTGCCTTCACCAAACTCGCCCGTTCGTTTCGGGAGGTTTGACGAACGCGAACGTGTGTTCCGAGGTCAAGAGCGTATGTTATTAGCCGCTGTTCTTTCGGCTTAAGCCTTTCCATCAAGGCCTCACCAGCATAGGAATCTCTCTCTATTACGGTTAGGCTCCCGTTTTCGAATGTCAACGGAGTTGAATTGACAAGACGCATGCCGCTTAAAGGACGGTTTTTCCTGACTGATTCGTTATATACAGAAACCTTTTCGCCTTCCATTTTGACCTGTACGATCGGAATCAATGCTGACCTGTTCCGTAAGACAGTCATAGGCTGTTCGATCCGGTATTGAAACAGGTCGCCTATTTCTTCACCGCTGGCCGCCGTTTGGACTCCTGAGTTTTGGTTGTTCAGCGCATCGCTTACCACCGTCGAAGCCGGCGCTCCGTCTACGAGGAAAGTGTTGCTTGAACCCGATGCACCATCAAGCTGAAGACCGCTCGACGAACGTTTGTTGTTAGGAAGTGCATTGATCTGTTGTTTTGAGACATTCGTATTGATTCTTGTATCGCCAATGTCAACTGTTCTTTGTGTTCCGGACTCGTACACCTGAGGGGCAATGTTAATGTCGTTCGGAATCGGAACGACCGGCCGGTACTTGTAGTAGGGCCGTTGCAGGTTTTGAATAAACGAGACAGGTGAACCAGATACAAGGGAAAGCTGTACTTCCTTCCAATCTTCCTCGCTTACATTGTCGACGATCGCCCAGCCTTGGAAAAAAGGATGGCCTTCGTCGTCCAAAACAACCCGATATGTCGTTTTCCAAATTGGCGCGGCAATTGTGTAGCTGACCATCAATTCTCGCCGCCCAACGCCTTCGCTGGTGACGGTAATTGTCTTCGCGTCCCTTCGTCTAGATGAGGCTGCCGCACCCGCAAACTCGTTTAAGTCGCGTTTTGTGTCAGTATCCAACAGTTTCACCCCGCGCACTTTCGCCAGATCAAAACTCCTGATTTCGCCCGACTCAGATGCAATTACCAGATTATTGATCACCTTCGCTTCTTTTTCGTTTTTTACTGCTATTTGTTCAACTGTAAGGATCGCCCCCTTCGTGGAAACCCCGTTTGAGGTAACCAGGACATTTGCACCCTGTAATTGTGAAAGTACCCCTGCGATACCGCCGGTTCCTGTGCCGTTCGTCTTTGGCACAACAGAAAAAGGGATTTCTGCCATTCGCGCCGATGGCGGAGCGGAAGAATTATAGGATACTGCGCCAATTCTTCCCTTACCTAAATCAAGCACCAACATCGATTTGAGGACATCGTCAACCTGGGATTGCTTAAAAGAAAGATCCACGCTGGTGTTTCCGGTCACGATCCCCCGCCGTTCAACATGGGCCACACCGTTGGAGTAAAGAATGACCTTCTTGATAGGCAGCATTTGTAAGTTCTTGGATTGGGATGCCGCGGTCCTGGCAACGGGACTTTGTGATGAAACTGAATAAACACACGAGAGTAGGAGAAACAACAACATTGCTTTTTTCATGATCTTTTCCTTTGGTTTTGAAATTTCTGGCTTAACCGGGAGATGCGCCGGGATTCGGAGTCGGTTGCACTGAGATGGGAATTTGAAGACTTAAGCGACCTCAAGTTTGGCAAACTTCTCGATTAATTTCTTTTGTCCAAACCCGGGAAAACTGATCGTAAGTTTTATCTTGTCGCCGCTTCCTTCGCGCCTGAGCACAAGGCCCTTGCCGTACTTCGCATGTCTTACATGGGCTCCGGGCAAAAACTTTCCGGCTGGTACTTCGGGTGGCGGCGGCCTGTCCTTTGAAGCAAACTCCTTAAGCTTTTCGATTCCGGATTTCTTTCCTTCAGTTTCCTGAGGCCCCTTACTTTCGGCATTTGCTCCCTTTTTCTTGAAGAACTCGGTGATGGCCTCCGTATTGTTATAGGTTTTGCCGGTATATGACGATTTCGGTTTCTCGCGGGATTCACCGCGGAGCGCTGCGGCCGCCCTCTTGTTCTCAAGGGTTGTCGAGCTTCTGGCGAACGATAGCCAGGAACTGCCTTTCGACACGTCCTTTATCATGTCGAGAGGCATCTCGTTCAGGAATTGCGATGGTTCGGCAGTCGTCTCGGCACCGTAAACCCGCCTTCGCGTAGAATGTGTGATGAACAAACGTCGTTCCGCCCTGGTTATCGCAACGTAAGCCAGCCTTCGCTCTTCCTCTAGCTCCAGAGGATCGTTGATACTTCGGGCATGCGGGAAAATACCGTCTTCGAGCCCGACGAGAAACACAACAGGGAACTCGAGCCCTTTTGCCGAGTGGACGGTCATCAGTGTGACCGCGGCATTTCTGTCGAAATTATCGGTATCTGACGAAAGTGCCGCGTGATCGATAAAGTCCCTTAATCCGTCGGTTTCCTGTTTGTCATAATCGACGGCGGCATTTACGAGCTCCTCAAGGTTTGCCAGTCGCCCTTCGGCCTCTTCGCTGTTCTCGGCTTTGAGCATGTAGGAATAACCTGTCTGCTCAATAGCTGCGATCACCACGTCCGAAACAGGCCGCTCGGATTTTTCACATTCTTTTATTTTTTCCCGAAGTCCCTCGACAATCCCAACGAATAGCTTTAATGATTTTGTGGCTCGGGGAGTTAGTTTGATGATGCCTTCGTATTCTTCCGACAGGACGGAGTTGATCGTCTCCCAGAGCGAGCAGTCCAGATCCTTCCGCGCTCCTTCCAGCTGATCAAGGCTTGCTTTACCAATGCCCCGGGCGGGAGTATTTACTACCCGCAGCAATGCCATATCATCGAAGGTATTCAGTGATAGTTTGAGGTAAGCGACGATATCCTTGATCTCAGCCCTTTCGTAGAAAGAGAATCCACCGACCATGTTGTAGCGAATACGGAGCCTTCTTAAGGCTTCTTCGAACACCCTTGACTGAGCGTTTGTGCGATAAAGCACCGCAACCTTCTCTTTTGGGTTTCGGCGGCGCAGATCGTAGATCTGAGAGGCAACGAACTTGGCCTCTGAATCAGCGTCAAATGCTTGATAATAATAGAGTTGCTCGCCATCAGGGTTCTCGGTCCAAAGTTTCTTTTCCTTCCGGCCCCGGTTGTTCGCGATGACAGCGTCGGCCGTATCCAGAATGATCTGGGTCGATCGATAATTCTGCTCCAGCAGTACGGTCTTAGCCTCCGGGAAATGCTTCTCGAAATCCAGGATGTTGCGAATGTCTGCCATCCGAAACCCATAAATTGATTGAGCATCATCTCCAACAACACAGATATTTTGTTGCTTTTCCGTCAGGTACTTAACGAGTGCGAACTGCAGTGGATTTGTGTCCTGGTACTCATCAACGAGTATGTATTTGAAACGTTCGTTATATTTTTCCCTGATTTCCGGAGTCTTTCGCAGGAGCCTTACGGTTTTGATAAGCAGATCGTCAAAGTCTAGCGCGTTGGCATTGTTCAGACGCTCTTCATACGCTTTGAAAATTCTCCCAACGGCCGCGCGTTTTTCATCCGCATAATCAACTCCGGCAGAGAACATCTCATGGTCCTCCCCCCGGTTCTTTGACCCGCTGATCGCGTTGAGTACTTGCCGTGGAGGAATCTGCTTCGTATCGAACCCCAGGTCCTTCGTTGCTACCTTTATAACCTTAAGGGAGTCATCGGTGTCATAGATCGTGAAAGAACGCGTATAACCTTCCTGCAGCGCCTCAATATCCTGCCTCAATATGCGTACACAAAGACTGTGGAAAGTTGAGATAAGCGGGGCCGATCGAAGGTTGCCGCCTTTTAACAGGTCGAATACCCGTTCCCGCATTTCACCGGCAGCTTTGTTGGTGAATGTGACCGCAAGTATATTGTGTGGAGATATGTCGTGCTCAGCGATCAAGTGAGCGATCCGGACGGTAATGACACGTGTTTTGCCGGATCCGGCTCCAGCGAGGACGAGCAACGGTCCGTCTACGTGCTTCACAGCTTCCAACTGTTTTTCGTTGAGTGAGGTCAGATGTTCCATATTTATTAAGACCTGTCGGCGGCATTCATTTGATCAATGACTGGACCTGCTTAAAATTAGGATCGGCGGAGTCAACCAGAAGTTCGAAAAGTGCCATTTCGACCGTTGAAGGAACAGCGCCGCTTTCGTACATCTTCCGTAAGGCCGTATCACGGTCGGCAGCGTGTCTGGACGCAACAACGTCTTCGATCAGATGAACGCCAAATCCGGACCGAAGCAAGCCATGGACCGACTGGTTTACGCATACATGGGCTTCAATGCCCGCGACGGCGACCTGCTCGACGTTCAGGTCACGAAGGCGGGCCTCGAAACCGTTCGCCAGACATGCGCTAAAGCCGCTCTTTTCAAAATATTCGGCTTTTTCAACCGAGTCCGCGATTTCTACTGCCGTGTGACCAAGTCCCTTCGGATATTGCTCGGTAATCAAGACCGGTAATCCAATTACCTCAAAACCCTTTGCCAGTGCCCTGGTCTTCCGAACCAACGTATCGAAATCGGGAATTGACTTCCTAAAGGCGTCCTGCACATCAACGATCACCAGCGCCGTGATTTCCCGTCTAAGAATCCTTTTTTTCATCTTTCTTAGCCTGTTCGCTGGCAGCCATTTCTTTTCTGTATTGCCTGACAAAAAAGAAAATTGAGAAAAAGGAGATGACAATAAGAAGAACCATCATAATTATGATGAAATAAATCTCAGAAGTTGTAGAGCTGAACATGTGAAAATATTAACTGAACCGGTAGGGTCCGTAAAGAAGCGCAGAGGATTAAACGAAATAACCGGTAGATGGATCGGCCTGTGTTTTGTGCGGATCTTCGCCAAGCGACCATTTTAGAAGCGGAGGCGTGATAATCGTCGTAACCAACGAGAGAATAACAATTGCGCTGAAGGTGTCAGCGTCCACAATCCTGAGTATCGTCCCATCCGGTCCTTTAAGAGTCAGCGCCGCACCGAGGCTCGCAAAAATCAAGCCGACCTCTCCGCGAGGAATCATACCGAATCCGATAGCCAGTCGGTTGATACCGCGTCCCAGCGCGCCAATTCCGCAGATGAGTTTCGAAAATACCGCGATAACCGTGAGCACGCCTCCAAAAAGAAGCACATGCGGTTTGCCAAAGGCACTCAGGTCGACACTTAATCCTACCCAAACGAAAAATATCGGGGCGAGAAAACCTGTAAGAGGCTTCAAAAAGTCTTCCAAATGGTGCTTCCTGTGGTCGATGAAATGTTTGAAATGCACTTCGTCGAGAATAAGTCCGGCAGCGAAGGCACCAATGATCGCAGCCAGACCGACTTTTGTAGCGAAAAAAGCCGTAAAAAAGCAGATCGCGATAGAGATTCCAACAACAAAACTTGCGCTTTCAAGATAGCTGATTGACCTGAAAACAGCCGGCATCACAAAACGTCCGATTAGGATTGCCGCAAATAGGAAACCAAAGGCGGTAAGAATGATTATCACGAATCTGGCGAAATCCAGATCTTTGCCTGTGTTTGCAGAATCAATTGCGCTGCCGACAATACCGAACAGTAGTAGTGCCAGAATATCGTCGATAACGGCAGCACCGAGTATTATTCGCGCTTCACGTCGGTGGATATGCCCAAGATCGCTCAACACCCGCGCCGTAATCCCTATACTTGTTGCGGTGATCATCGCACCAATGAAAATGTGCGAAAGAGTAGGGCCCTCAGGAACAAAAAGATATGCCGCGGCCCAACCCAAAAAGAATGGCCCGACTACACCGATAATGGCAACGATCAAAGATGACGTGCCCACTTTCATCATCTCTCGAAGATTCGTCTCGAGACCGACTTCGAATAACAGAACGATCACGCCAATCTGAGCGAGTGCCCCGATAATCTCATTCGTTTTAAGCGGCTCTGCATACGGAAAACTCAATAAAACGAGGTTTCCCAGCACTATTCCCGCGACGAGCTCACCGAGAACGGCCGGCTGGCCGAACTTCTCAAAGACCTCTCCGGTCATTGTGGACGCAATAAGGATAACCGCGACGCCCACGAGGACAGTGGGGTCGAGTCCGTGTCCGTTTTCACCTCCGGCCGCCAAGATATTAAGAGGCAGGAGGACAACGATTGCCGCAAATACGGCGATAAACGCAGTCCGCTTCTTCATGTTGCAGGGAAACTAAATCATAGCATCTTTATTTGAAAGTGGGCTCAAAAACGCTTCTTGCAGTACAGAGGCGCCCTAAAATTGATTTCAGAAGGGTTTGGGTTTATTTTTCTAGTAATCAGAAAACCAGATTGACGGGGTAAATATGTCTACTGATGACCAAACATCGATTGAATCCATTTTGCACGAAGACCGTGTCTTCGAGCCGGATTCGGATTTCTCACAGAACGCGCACATCAAGAGTTTTGCGGATTTTGAAAAGCTCTACAAACAAGCTGCTGATGATCCGGTAGCTTACTGGGAAGATATCGCCAGAAACCTTCACTGGTTTAAGCATTGGGACAAAGCCCTCGAATGGGAGGAGCCTTTTTCTAAGTGGTTTATAGGCGGGACGACCAATGTTTCCTATAACTGCATAGACCGGCATTTGGATGGCCCCCGAAAAGACAAGATCGCGATTCTCTGGGAAGGGGAACCGGAGGACGAAGTTCGAAGAATTACCTATCAAGAGTTGTATTACGAGGTGTGCCGGATCGCGAATGCTTTGAAGGGTCTCGGAATAGAAAAGGGTGACCGGGTCGCGATCTATATGCCAATGGTTCCGGAAGCAGTTTATGCGATGCAGGCCTGCGCACGCATTGGCGCAACTCATACGGTGATTTTTGGGGGATTCTCCGCGGACGCCATAAGGGACAGGGTTAACGATTGTGGTTGCAAAGCCGTTATTACAGCAGATGGCGGCTTTCGAAGAGGTAAGGTGCTTAAGTTAAAAGAAACCGTCGATGCAGCGGTTGAAGGCTGCCCGACGGTGGAGTCAGTGGTTGTTCTCAGAAGGGTAAGCAACGAGATCGAGATGAGGGAGGGCCGCGATTATTGGTGGCACGAGATTACTGAAGCAGCCTCGGCCGAATGTACCGCTGAAGAATTGGATTCCGAACATCCTCTTTTCATCCTTTACACATCAGGGACGACGGGAAAGCCAAAGGGCATAATGCACACGACCGGCGGCTATCTTACGGGAGCCTATATAACTTCGAAGTGGGTTTTTGATCTGAAAGACGAAGATATCTTCTGGTGCACTGCTGACGTTGGTTGGATTACCGGTCACACATATGTTGCCTACGGACCGCTCGCCAATGGTGCGACAGTTTTGATGTACGAAGGTGCACCTAACCACCCTGACTTCGATAGATTTTGGCAAATAATCGATAAGCATAAGGTTACGATACTTTACACGGCACCGACTGCGATCAGGGCTTTTGTAAAATGGGGTGATGAGTATCCGAATCGCCACGATCTTAGCTCCTTGCGGCTTTTGGGTACGGTTGGGGAGCCGATCAACCCGGAGGCGTGGATGTGGTATCACAATGTCATTGGAAGAGGAAGATGTCCGATCGTCGATACCTGGTGGCAGACAGAAACGGGTGGAATTATGATTTCTCCCCTTCCAGGAGCAACACCTACAGTTCCGGGGACTGCAACTCGTCCACTGCCGGGAATTCTTGTTGACATACAAGACAAGGAAGGGAATTCGGCGGCAACCGATGAAGGAGGGTACCTGGTGATTACTCATCCGTTTCCTTCGATGCTAAGAACGATCTGGGGGGACGACGAGAGATATAAGAAACAGTATTGGTCGGATATTCCAAATGTGTATTTTGCGGGTGATGGAGCGCGACGCGACAAACGCGGCTACTACTGGATCATGGGCCGAGTAGATGATGTCATAAACGTTTCCGGGCATCGCTTGGGTACGGCAGAGATAGAGTCCGCACTTGTTTCACATGAGGCCGTAGCTGAGGCTGCAGTCGTTGGACGTCCTCACGAGATAAAGGGGCAGGCGATCGCGGCTTTCGTTACCCTGGAAGGACACCATGAGGCATCAGAGGAAATGAAGGGAGCGCTGATCAAACACGTGGCAAAAGAGATCGGCTCACTGGCAAAACCGGATGATCTTACCTTCACCGATGCGCTGCCAAAAACAAGAAGCGGCAAGATTATGCGGAGGTTGCTGCGTGAACTCGCGTCGACAGGGGAAGTCACCGGTGACGTGACGACGTTAGAGGATTTTACTGTTTTGGAAAAACTTCGAGGGAAAGATGGTGGCGAGGCGTAAGAGATTCGAACTCCTGACCCTCGGTTCCGAAGACCGATGCTCTATCCACTGAGCTAACGCCCCACGCAAAAGATGATTCTAGAGATGCAGCCGGTCAAATGCAACGGCAAAGACCGGCTTTCTCCTATTTCTGCAATTCTTCCCGAATATATTTGAGTACCATTTTCATCTCGTCTTCCGATAGCACATCCTTAAACGAAGGCATTCCTTCATCCGGAATCCCGTCTTTCATATACTCCATGTATTCCTCATCGGGTTCTTTCTTCATCTTTTCGGAGGTCAGGTCGTCGGGTTTTAATTCCTCTCCTTCAATTTCAACCGGTCCGCCGGTACCGTCCTCTTTGTGACATCGCGCGCAGTTATCAACATAGTGCTTTTTGCCCTGCGCGAGTTCATCAAGTGGTGTTGCGGCGGTTTCAAAGTTCGTGTTGGTATTCGACGAATTCTCACCTGCCTGATTAGCATTGGGGGACTGATCCTGAGTGCATGCAACAATTAAGACCGCGAGCGCGATAATCGTGAAAAGAAGTTTTGTAAATTTCATATAGTGTTCCTTCGTAATGTTTGCTTCGTCCTTTGTGACCGATTAGTCTTTTTATAAGGGTAATAACAGTTTACGTCGTTTTTCGCAATTTAATGGAATTAAAGAGAATACTTATCGGCGGAAGGTTCGTAACCGGTAACGGACTATTGAGGGTGACTTCACCGTTCACCGGGGACACTGTGGCGGAAGTCGGTGTCGCAGGTGAAAGCCAAATTGATGAGGCTCTTACCGCAGGAGTTGCTGCGACAGAAGAGCTTAGAGACCTGGATCCCAATGAACTTAGCCGGGGGCTTGCAAAGGTCTCGCTTGAGATCAGTGGGAGAATCGATGATTTTGCTGAGACGATTGCGCTTGAATCGGGAAAGCCCCTGATATACGCAAGGATCGAGGCCGAAAGAGCCGTTGCCACGTTCGGCTTTGCGGCTTCAGAAGCGAAACGGTTTTCGGAGTTCGAAATACCGATCGATACGAGCCAGGCAGGTGACGGACGTCATGCCGCGGCGTCATATCATCCAAAAGGTTTGATTTTCGGAATTACCCCGTTCAATTTTCCATTGAACCTCGTCGCGCACAAGGTGGCGCCTGCTTTGGCTTCCCGAAACTCGATCATCATCAAACCTAGTGAAAAAACGCCCCTTAGCGCCTTGATGCTGGGAGAGGCGTTCTTGAAAAGCGGACTGCCGGAATCAGCGTTCCAGGTGGTGCCGATGGAATTGGAAAACATCGATGAGGTCCTCGCTGACAGCCGTGTTTCCATGATCTCATTCACGGGAAGTGATCGAGTCGGATGGGGCATTAAGAGGAAGCATCATAAGAAACCGGTGGCATTGGAACTCGGTGGGAACGCGCCGGTAATCGTTGATGAGACATCGGATTTGGATACAGCCGCAACGGCAATTGTCGGAGGTGCTTTTGCTTATTCAGGGCAAGTCTGTATTTCCGTTCAGAGGATAATTGCACATAAAGAAATAGAACCGTTGCTGACTCGGAAGATAAAGAACCTTGCCGAATCGCTTCAAAAAGGTGACCCGTTGGACGCCGATACCCGTATATCCGTAATGATAAGCAAACACGCCGCGGAAATTGCCATCGAATCGATTTCAGAGGCGGTGGAAGATGGAGCCGAACTGGTTTGCGGCGGTAAGCTCGAAGGTTCATTTGTGGAACCCACGCTCATTCGAAACCCAAAACAAGAATCTACTGTTGTGAGTGAAGAGATTTTTGCGCCGGTTGCGACGATCGAGCCATTTGAGGACTTTGATGAAGCCATTCGAATGGCAAATTCAAGCCGCTTTGGACTTCAGGCTGGGGTGTTTTCAAAGGACGAGGGACGGATTCGCCAGGCTTCGATATCCTTGCAGTATGGCGGTGTAGTTATAAACGACGTTCCGACCTTCCGTATCGATAATATGCCGTATGGCGGTATCAAGGATTCCGGCTGCGGACGCGAAGGTGTTCGGTTTGCAATGGAGGAGATGAGTGATCTGAAGCTTGTCGTAACTCGTTAGATTTATCGAATTATTATGAAAAACATTTTTAGCAGGTTTGGTTCACTGGCTTTGGTGCTTTTGCTTGGCGGGTCCTGCCTGGCGGAGATTCCAACTAAAACAGCGGAAGTTAAAGGACTGGAGTCCGAGGTTTTGGTTCGTAGAGACGCACGTTCGATACCGTATATCAAAGCCGGGAACCTCAAGGATCTCTATTTTGGGCAGGGATTCGAGACCGCCAGGGATCGCCTTTGGCAGATGGATCTTATGAGAAGGGTCGCCCGTGGACGCCTTGCCGAATTGTTTGGGAAAGCGGTGCTTGAAGAGGACAAGCGATGGCGGCGGTTTGGCTTTTCTGAAATAGCCGCTGAATCGGCGAAGAATCTGAACCCGAAACTAAAACTCGCGCTTGAGAGCTACGCCCGGGGCGTTAATGCATATATTTCCTCGGTGAAATCGGAAGATTTGCCTGTCGAGTTCCAAATCCTGAAGTATGAGCCGGAGCCATGGACCGCTGCGGACACGATCGTAATCGGAAAAATACTTGCCGATGCCCTGAGTACGACCTGGTGGCTTGATTTTGAGAGGGTTCGGCAGAAGAAACTGCCGACAGAGAAGTTCCGCGCGATCACAAATGTCACCACTCCGGCCGATGTCGTCCTGTTTGGGAAAGACGCAAGACTAAGCAAGTCGAGAAAGGCGGGGGTAGCGACGTTAACGGATGAAATGTATGCGGTTATTGAACGTGAAAAGGAGATACGGAAGTCTTCGCTTTCGAAGATCGGCTTGTATGCAAACAATCTTGCCGCAAGCAATAACTGGGTTATATCGGGGAAGAAAACTATTGACGGAAACGCGATCCTCGCGAATGATCCGCACCTGAGACCAAGCGCACCTGGTATTTGGTATCTAACGCACTTGTCGGCGCCGAACATGAGGGTCGCGGGGGTCACGTTCCCTGGGGTTCCGGGAATCGTCTTGGGGCACAACGAGAATATAGCGTGGGGCGCAACGAATGTTGGGCCGGATGTACAAGATGTGTATTTGGAAGAGTTTAATGAGAGAAACGAATATAAGACCACGAAGGGTTGGAAAAAGGCGAAGGTACGCAAGGAGATAATTCGATACAGGCTCAACCCAATTCTTCCGGAGACTAATGAAGAAGAGCTTGAAGTTCTCGAGACTTCAAATGGGGTAGTCTTTCGCGATTACGAAGGTAAAAAAGTTTCACTGAAATGGACTGCACTCGATCCCGATAACCAGGAATTTGAGGCCTTTATCCAACTTAATGACGCGAAGGATTGGAAGGGATTCCGGCGCGCGCTTCGCGGTTACGGTGGGGCGACCCAAAATTTTGTTTACGCAGATACGAAAGGAAACATTGGTTGGCAGGTTGCGGGAAAAATCCCCATTAGGCGAAAGGGTGATGGATCGGAGCCGTACAAAGGAGATTCATCCGACGGCGATTGGATCGGCTATATTTCTCTTGACGATTTGCCGTCACTCTATAACCCCGATAATGGGTTTATCGTAACCGCGAATCAAAGAATTGCCGGGACTGATTACAAGTATTCTCAAGTTACCAGACAATATGCGGGTCCCTGGCGCGCACGTCGTATCTTTGATCTGATCAAAGCGAACCCGAAGATCTCGGTGAATGACGTTCGGGACATTCAACATGACGTCTTCAATATCCCTTTGGCTTCATTTGCAAGGGAAATTGTGAGACGCCAAGCCGGCTCCCCGGAAGTACTTTCAGAGCTAAAAGGCTGGGATGGGAAAATGACGGCAGATTCTTCGGGCGCGGTATTGGCGAATTCTATAAACACTTGTGTTGGCAATGAAATAGCGCGCGAGAACCCGGGAGTAAGCGGTTGGAGAATCAGGCAATTTGTGTTGCCTTTTGATATTCCTTCGAAGCGCAAGCTTTGGATTCCTTCCAAATATAAGGGGAGCTGGAGCGCGTTTTTGAGTAAGTGCTCAAACAAATCCTATGAGAAACTAATGCAGCGTGAAGAAAACGGTGCCGATCCTTCGAAATGGCGCTGGGGAACCGCAAATAGAGCCAATTTCCTGCACCCGCTTGCCCGTGTCCCTTTGATTGGAGCCAGATTTAAAGTTGATTTTACGAATGTTGATGGAAACGGACAGGTTCCTAACGTAGGAGCCGCGGTCTCCATGAGGCTCATTGCGACGCCCGCGGCGTGGGATTTGACCCATCACGTGATTCCCTTAGGGCAAAGCGGTGCTTCAGACTCCCCGCATTGGAAGGACCAATTCGAATCGTGGCGTACCGGGAAGCGGGCCCTGTTCCCATTTACACCAAATGCTGTAAAGGCGGCAGCGAAAACGAAAACAAAGCTATTGCCCGAAGGCTCCGTGACTAGGAGCGGGACATAGAGAGGAAGTCTTCGAGGATAATCGCAGCGGCTTCGGAATCAACAAGTTTTTGGACTTGTGTTTCAGACTTGCCTAAATCCCAAAGGTTGCGGCGGGCTTTGTAAGTAGTTGTCCGTTCGTCCTGGAGCAGAACGGGAATATCGAGTGAAAGAGAGAATTTTCGGGCCATATCTCTGGCTTCGGCGGACATGGCGCTTTCGGAACCGTCAAAATTGAACGGCAAACCAACGATCAGCGCGATCGCATCATATTCATCAATGACGGCCTTTATTTCGTTGAGAAACTTTTTCCAATTGGATCGGTTCAAGGTCGTGAGCCGGCGAACAGTTTTTTGAAGCTCGTCCGTTATGGCGACACCGACCTTCGCCGTTCCTGGGTCGAGTCCCACAATCCGGCCGGTCCCGGGGACGGCTTTGAGATCTGTAAAATCGGGTGTATTCGCCATTTTATTATGTTGCACCTTGTACAATGATATTAGATAATACTGGCGATTGACAGGTAGTTTGAGGTAATACATGGCATACCGCGCAAAGTTTGTAATTGCAATAGTTTCCGCCGCCGTCGCTTTCTATGCGATATCCGGTGTTCTTTTTGGCTGGTCAGGGACAAGTGCTCAGCAGCCGATCAACGATCCGGGGGCCCAGATCCGAATATTTGAGAGTGTTCTTCAGCATATTCAAAACGATTATGTTGATGAGCCAGACCTTGAAAAGGTTCGAAATGGGGCAATGCGGGGACTCGCGAACGGATTGGATCCGTATTCGTCGTACCTGTCGGCTGAGCAGGTTAGAGACTTCAATTCGAATACCGAGAACAAGGACGTCGGGATCGGCGCGGAGTTTTCTCAGGTATCGTCGTACCTATATATCGTCTCTGTAACGAAGGGATCGTCAGCCGAAAAGGCGGGTCTGAAGTCCGGGGATGTTATCGAGTACATCGGTACAGCTGCGACGAGAGATATCTCGCTTTATGACGCGGAGCAATTGATCAGAGGAGCCGCGGGGTCAAAGATTAAGTTGAGGGTCCTCAGGTCTCGCGCGAAACCGCTTACGGTCGAGGCAACACGTGAGAAGCTCAAAGTCCCGGCTCCTTCAGTTGAGGTGAAAAACGGAGTAGCTCATCTCAAGGTGAATTCGCTCGCGAAAGGAAACGGAGCCGCGGTACGTAAGGAGATATCGAATCTAAACGGAAAAGGTATTTCCAAGGTCGTGCTGGATCTTAGGAGTGTGGCCGGCGGCGATATTCAGGATGCCGTTGATGTAGCGAATGCCTTTATTAAGTCGGGTAAGATTGCGACGGTTGTTGGCAGAGAAAAGCGGGTATTAAGATCATATGATGCCGCGGCGGAAAAACATTTGTTTGACGGGGAAGTTGTCGCACTGGTCGATCTCGGGACCGCCGGAACAGGTGAAGTCATAGCTTCTGCTTTTCTTGCGAGTAAACGGGGTGAAGTTGTTGGCGAAAAGACTTTCGGAGCGGGTGTTGAACAGCAGTTGTTTACTCTGAGCGGTGGGGACGGGTTCCTGCTGACAAAAGCAAAGTGGGCAGCGCCTGATGGAAGGCCCTTCCTTGCTGAGAAACGGGCTGATCGCGGTGTTAAGCCGTCAGTTGAGGTCAAACGGCCCGAAACACCTGAGCCTGTTGAGGTTGAAGAGCTCGTCGAGGGCCAGGAAGACGAAGATGACCAGCAAGAGATCGTAGAGCCCGCTAAGAAGCCGCAGGAAGACGTGCAGCTGAAGAAAGCTTTGGAGCTTTTGAGCGGCGGAAAAGCGAAAGCTGTCGGGGCAAAGTAGTTGGTATCGAACAATACAGAAGTGGGACCGGGCTGATTGAAAGTCCGGTCTTTTTCGTATTTAAAGGAGATTACCTGAGATGCGCGGAAGACTGCACGTGCTATGCTAGATTCAATCGTAATAAGCTTGTTAAGCATGAATCTCTACGAAGTGGTTTTGAGATGAAAATGAGAGTTTTGAAGATTAAGAAAGCATCCATTTCCGTTGTCGCAGTGCTGATTTTTTGGCTGGCGTCAACGCCGGCTGGTAACGCCCAGTCTACAGATCAGTTTAGCCCGACGCCGATTTTGACTAATCAAGTAGAAGGGGAGATTCGAGCGCGCGATATCGGTGATTCACGAGTAACAAAATACTATTACATTTTTACCGGCAGACGCGGAGATGTTTTCATCAACATTGTTACACGGAACATTAATGGGAGCATAGATATCTTCACGAAGACCGGCCTAAAACCACGAACCAAGATCCGGTTATTCGCAGATAGCGCCGAGAGCGAAACGGGGCGCGTCGTGTACATGCGGCAGGCGGAACTCCTCATCTTGAGAATTCAAGGGCGGACTCCGAATGATGACCCCGGTACGTACCAAATTAAGTTTGCCGGAAGTTTTGCACCTGCGACCGGAATTGCCGAAAACGGTGAGGCTCCAACCGTCGATGAGGATACTTCGGGATCCGTCCGAGTTAATTCTGTCGGGACAATAATTCCGGACCCAAAACCTGATCCGACCCCGGTTGCCAAAGTAGCTGAAAATGCCGCCATCCCCGGTGATGGAAACCCCGAATCCGTCAATTCCATAGATGATGATCGCAACGTTGATGAGAAAAAGGCTGAAACGGCTGCCAAGGAGACATCGGATCCGAAGGACAAAAATCAAACGCCGGTAGTGGTAGTGACAAATCCGTTTCCCGAGACAGACGCAGATAAAACAGAGGCAGGGACAAAGCCTGCAGAAACTAAAGATGTAACTGTTAATGTTAAAAAGCCGGGGTCCAAGCCTTCGGCGATTGTTAGGATCACCCGAGACAAGTCGGAAACCGCGGTTGCGGACGAGGTTAAGAAGCCCGAAGAGACTAAAACGGAACCGACACTCGAGGAAAAACTTGCTAAGGTAACACTTCAGGTTGAACTTAAGGACGGAGCGAAGTTTTCGCGACCGATGAATGAAGTATTGAGTGTCAACGTGATCCGTGGCGTTCTGACCATCGTAACCACAGACGGAAGAATCCAGGAGTTCTCGATTCTCGATGTCATAAAGATGTCGATAGAGTAGATCTATAAACTATTAGCTTTATGCCGGATATTGTTCACGACATCCCAATTAGCAGCGACATTGAGTCTTCATTCGAATGCGTCGCAACATCGGAGGGTCTTTCAAAATGGTGGTCAATTGGTGGAACAGGGCAACCCGGCGTGGGGAATACCTTCACCTTCGATTTTGGGCCGGAGTATCAGTGGGAAGCGATTGTGCGGGAATTTGAACTCAATTCTGTGTTTTCAATTCAAATGACCGTGGCCGACGATGACTGGACGGGGACAACCGTCCGATTCGTGCTCGAACCAAGGGATGAAGGGATAATGCTTAGGTTTGAACACCGCGGGTGGCCGCATGATAACGAGCACTACCGGACTTCGTCTTATTGCTGGGCCATGTATCTCAGATGTATGAAGAATTACCTTGAAAAAGGCGTGTTTCTTCCATACGAGAAACGTTTTACCGGAGAGTAGTTTGCTAGGAAGGTTCCTTGAACACAATGTTGTCCGGATTGACCTTTTTCAGCCTGTCCAAGATTTTTGTCCTCTCAGCTTCCTGGCCAAGATCCTTTAACGCCACACTCAGATTTTGTAGAGTCGATTCGTGTTCGGGGTCAAGTTCGAGAGCCGCCCTGTATTCCTTAACTGCGCGTTCAGTGTTTCTGGGCGTTCTCAGGTAGTATGTCAGGCCCAGATCGCTCCGGATTCCGGCGTTCTTGTCATTCACACTGAGCGCTTTTTCGTAATACTCACCAGCCTTTTCGTAATCCCTTTTCGTTAAGAAGATCTTACCAATATTTGCATTTGCCTCGAAGTTTTCAGGTTCCAATTCGGCGGCTTTCTGATAGAGCTCAAGAGCGTCGTCGAAGCGTTCGATCTCAACGTATAGGTGGGCGGCTTGAATCTGTGCATCTGCATCTTTAGGATTCGCTTTGGCCCGGTCTATCTTTTCCTGAACCTGTTCAAGGGTGGGGACATTATCTGACCCTGCGGGTTGATTATTCGGATCGGCCGGCGCCGTGACTGCTTCGGATTTTTCAGTGACCGCCTCGTCTATCGCATTTCGAT
>JABDKD010000134.1 GCA_013003215.1 Pyrinomonadaceae bacterium | reverse complement strand
GATCTGGGTGTAGCAACAGGGCTGGCGTTTGATAAGTCGGGAAATCTATATGTTGGAGACCGTGGCGGCATGATCTATCGGGTTTCCGGTCTTGGTGACGCTCGTGACTGGGCCGAACTGGAAGCTTCCGTGTCCGCATATCATTTGGCGTTTGGCCCCGATGGCGACCTCTACGTAACTGCTCCGGGTCTTTGCAGCCATGATGTGATCCACCGGATCACGCAGGACGGTAGCCGCACCGATTTCTTCAAGGGCCTTGGAAGGCCGCAGGGGCTGGGTTTTGATGATGATGGAAACCTCTATGTGGCGGCATGTTTGCGCGGCAGGCACGGTATTGTAAGGATTTCGTCGGATGGAAAAGCAGCTGGTCTGTTTCTTGCCGGAATGAGTGTCGTGGGACTTTGCTTTGACAGGGAAGGAAAGATGATCGTTGCGACGGGTGATGCTGTTTACAGTCTCGATATAGGAGTTTACGGAACGCTCTTGTAGCTTTAATCGTGATTAATAAAAAGGCCGCCAATATAGGCGGCCTTTTTTATTTTAGTTATCGTTATCCGAATCGGTTGGCGGGTTTCTCCGCTTCAGTTTCGGCGGCCCCTTGTCCTTGGTCGTTGAAGGTTTCACTTCATCGTCACTCGAATCGGGTACCGGGTTCCTTCGTTTCAGAGTAGGTCTACCACTTCCGCCCTCGTCAATGTCGTCCGGAGAAATCGAGACCGAGTTCGAGATTCTCAACAGGTGCTCCCTAATTCTCTGGAATTCGGAAGTGCTGATTATGTACTCTTCCTTTTCTGGAAATCTCGCTACAAGGGCGATACTTGCATCTCTTCGGTCAATCGATTGCGGGTGGGAAGAGAAAAGCTTAGATAGCGTTCCGGGTTTTTTCTTATTCTTGGACGCCAGTTTCTCAAACATCGTGGCCATACCCGTCGGGTCGTAGCCGGAGGCGTAAAGATACTGAACTCCAAGCATGTCAGCTTCTTTCTCTGCTCCTCTGCTGAACTTGAAGAACGCCAGCGCCTGCCCGAGACCAGCCGTATTTTGGAGGATCGCTCCCGTGATGCCGCCGGTAAAAATGATTCCGGCGATCAGGCCGTAATTCAAAAGCGCGCCTTTACCAGCATTCTCCATCGCATGTCGTGCAGCAACGTGCGCCACTTCGTGGGCCATCACACCTGCAAGCTCAGCCTCATTTTCAGCCGCGACGATGAGTCCCTTGTTCACGAAGAAATATCCGCCCGGCAGAGCAAACGCGTTAACTTCGTCACTATCGATTACCTTGATCGTAAAGGGGATTTTTGCATCAGAGTTCAAAACGATATTTTGGCCTACACGGTTGATGTACTCCGTGATCTTCGGATCTTCAACCATCTTCGCCTGCTGTTCTACCTGCAGGGAAAGCTGCCTGCCGATCTCTATCTCTTTTTGTTTGGAGCCGCCAAACCAACCCGTGATCTTGTCCCAGCCGCCGTTGATATTTCGTTGGCCGATCATTGAAGGATCTTCCTTCTTGCTGAGTTTTTTTGCCTGCTTGGTGGACTGACCGAAAGCCGTCGAAGGCGCGAACGCCAACCCCGTGGTCAACAATGCAACAAACAACAGGTGAGCTCCTGCTTTCCTAAACGACTGATAACGCATAAACCGCCTCCGAAACTTGTCTTGTGCAAAATTCTAATGTTTTACGTGTTTTCGATGCAACCTAAACGGCAAAAGTTTGTAAGAATAGCCAAAAATAACTTATTTTTTTGCTAAACGGACCATTATTACTTCCAGAATGTTCAAAAAATTGTTTAAACCTGTTAAACTATAGTTTGTTATCGCCTCGCTCGGGGCTGATAGTCCTCCCAGTATTTCCCGCGAATTCCTCTGATTAGTTTTTCCGCGAACCGTAGGATGACCCGAATAAGCGAAAAAGTTAAAGATCTAATCGAAGTGTGCTCATACCAGAGTGTCGTAGATTTCCGGAAAGATCCATCGGAAACGCTTGCTGGTTACCACTTCACGGATATTACATCACAATTGATGTCCAACTGGCTGGACTCACTTGTCGATTTACAATCCCGCAAAACGAACGCCAAGGCCCTCGCCGGGTACAGGGGTGTTGGAAAGAGCCACTTCCTTTCGGCTTTTACTGCGATCGTCGCGAATCCGGAGCTTAGGTCTGGTCTTCATGACACGCTCGTAGCATCTTCCGCACACCATTTGATGCGCCGGACCTATCCGGTCGCTTTCGTAAAGCGCGGAACGAAGGGAACTCTGGATGAAGAACTGCGGCTAGCAGTCGCGGCTTCACTAAACAGCTCGATTGCTGAGCTTCCGGAAGGGCTGAATGCGCTTGTCGACTTTGTTGAGAGCCTCCTTTCGGATGTGCCCCTGGTTATCATCGTTGATACGGCCATGGGCCGGGAAAAGCGGGTCGCACGCGACGACGGTGTTTACCTAGGCGAACTCGCTGAAGCAATAAGGGACAAAAATATCTTCGTTGGGGTGGCCCTTGATGACGATATTACCGATGCCGATGGAATAAACTCGGCGATCGCGCAAAGCTATACCATCGACTACCTGGATCAGGAACACCTTTACCGGATCGTCGATACACATATTTTTCGAAAACACAGACAGGCTCAAGAGCTCATACAGGAGATCTACAGCCAGTTTCGGCAACTGTTACCGGCGTTTAAGTGGAGCGAACCGAGGTTCGCCTCACTCTATCCTTTGCATCCGGCTATTCTTGAGGTCGCCCCGTTCATTAGGCTTTATGCGCCCGAGTTTGCACTGTTGGGCTTCGCGTCCGAAGCCGGCGCTCGGATACTCGGCAGGCCCGCCAACTCTTTAATCGCGTTGGATGAGGTCTTTGACAAGGTCGAAGGTACCCTCAGAAAGGCTCCCGACTTAAAGGAAGCATTTGAGACATACGATGCCATCAGCAAAGAGATGGTCTCGCTGATTCCAGTCATGCAGAGGCTCGAAGCAAAGCTGATCCTTAAGGCATTGTTCGTGCTGTCGATGGATGGCGACGGAACGACTCCGGCCGAAATTGCTGCCGCGATGCTGATCTTCGATGAAGCCGATCCCACCAAATCTGAGACCGGCGTGGCGGAACTGCTGGAGACGTTCGTTTCGATCTTCCCCGATCAATTGCATCGAAAGGAGGAAAACGGTGAGATCCGGTTCAGCTTTAAGGTGGCGGGTAAAGACGACCTGCTATCTGCACTTTCTGAGGCCGTTGAACGAGTGCCCGATTCAGTTGTGCCAAGAATTCTCAGTAAGGTGGCAAATGACCGGTTCAGCGATTGGCAGATGGTCCTCAGCGGCGGAGACGATGAGCAGACCCGTACTGATTGCCACGCTATCTGGCGCGGAGGCCAGCGGAAAGGCCGAATTTCCTGGAATTGGGGCACGGAGAATTTGTTTTCCACGAGTGATGGTTTAGACCTTGAAGTATTTGTTGTCGACCCGGAGACCGACCCATCTGAATTTAGCTTTACCGGGGAGAAATTTTGGTGGAAGCCGTCCAAGCTCACAAAGGAAGAGACGGAAACTATAAGGCGGTATTACTTATTGCTCAACGATGAGCAGATAAAGAGCCAGTTTAGCGACCAGATCCGTGCGGCAGGCCACACACACTCGCAAAATATCGTGAAGATCTGGGAAAGAGTCTTTGTAACTGATGCTGTTGTCTATTCAGATAACACGGAATACAAGTTCGACGATAGCCTTTTAAGTGCAGCGACCGTTGGTGAGATACTCGCCGGAGTGCTGGAACCAAGATTTGAAGAATGCTTTTCAGGTCATCCTGAGTTTGACCGCACTTTAGAGCTCAGCCACGTTTCGCTTCTTGTCAACGACCTGTTCAGCGGCGCGCGTATATCGAATGCCGAAGTTCAGGCAAATGCAGCATCGTTTGCTTTGCCGCTCGGGCTGGTCTCTGAGGAAGGCGAAAACCTTGTTCTAGGAAAAGAAGAGGAATTGCTTGATCAGCCTGCCGCTGAAAAGGTTCTGGAGTTACTTGGACCCGGCGACGAAACCGTGCCGCTTACAACCGTATTTGAAGCACTTCGTGAGGCTCCTTTCGGCCTTGTAAAAGAAGCCCAACAGTTGATTCTGGCTGCACTAGTAGCCCACAGAAAAGTCGAATTTGTCACAAGCGCCGGGGACCGGATATCAAGACGTTCTCTGGATCTCAAGATCATTTGGGACGACATTGACGGAATCGCAATTCCGGCAGATGTTCAGTATGAATCTAAGCGCCTCAACGAATGGGCAAAAGTGCTCACCGGCATCGAAGATGAGCTTTCAATTGAAAAAGCAGAGGACCGCAAAAAGGTAATAGAGGGCCTTGGAACGTGGTTAAAAGACTGGGAAGAAGCCAACATCGTAAAGCGCTTCGGAGGACTCCCGGATGAAGTGTTAAATACAAAAATCTGGCAGACATCAGTAAACGTAGAGCGCTCATTTGGCGGTGTGGCGCGGATTCTGAAGACACTCGAGAACGATTCGAATTCCCTTGAAGATATCTTGGCAAGAATCGCGGACAGTTTTTCCGATTCTGATCATGAATATAGATCTCGCGAAAGCGAACTGGTTTCACTCGTCAGCTTTATCAAGAGCGCGTCGCAAAGGGAAGCTATTTGGGGCTATCTCGCGGTCTGCGAAATTACCGACGACGAGGAGATTGAAGCGGCTCGCGAAAAACTTCTCAAACTTATGGAGACAGGGCACCTGGAACCAAATGCGGCCACTAACAAAGAGATTGCGACCCGCTGGATGGAGTTCAGGGCGCAGTACTCGGAATATTTTGCGGTCAAGCATGACGCGATTATGAAGTCGCATCAATTGCAGGAACAATTCGACGAATATACCAAGAGCGACGAATGGTGGGAATTCGAGCGGTTGTCTTCGCTGGCTGTATTCCAGGATGTTCACTGGAATGAAGCTCAAAAGATCCTCCGTCAGCTTTGGGAACTTGACTGCAGCTTTGACGTAAGGCAGCGGCTCACGAACCATCCGTTCTGCGCATGCTCCTTTAACCTCGCGAAGATCGATCACTGGGAAAAGCTCCCGGAGAAGCTAGAGGAGTTGGTTGATCGGGCACGCGACAGTTATCGAAGAACGCTAAAACTGATCGCGCCGGATCTTATCCGCCGGCTGGAATCCTTTGTAAAGGAGGAGAGTGAGAAGCAATTCACGAAGGCCGCAGCCGAACTTCTGAAAGCAATCGATACTGACTCGCTTCCTGCGCTGTTAACCACCGATCAGCTCACGATTCTTCAAAAGATTCTAAACAATGGAAGACCTACCCAGATGGCGGCCGGTTCGATTCCTGAACAAGGCGGAATCCAAAGCGCAGAAGTCCTCCGAGAAGCACTCGGCGAATGGCTGGATGACCTGCCCGCTGAGCCCGTCCTCATAAAGATCAGTTAATTCCTTTAATAAAACCATTTGAAGCAAGGGCAAAATGACTTAGACTAGTCCCTTATGCGCACTGTTTCGATCGTCGGCGTTGGGAATGTCGGCGGCTCATACGCTCTTGCACTTGATTCTGCGGGATACAAGGTCCTGAGCCTGGTTTCCCGTGATCTGGACAAAGCACAGAAGATTGCGGGAAGAATCAAGCCGCGGCCTTTTGTTTCCGATGCACCGGACAAGAAAACGGTTTCGGCGGAAATTATCTTCGTAACAACGCAGGACTCCGGCATTCAGGGTGCGGCCAACCAGATTGCGTCGATAGGTGCGGCCCATCAGGGGTTCGCGTTCCACGCGAGCGGAGCGCTCAATTCTTCGGAACTGGATTCCATCAAAGCTTCAGGCCGGGAAACGGGTTCAATACATCCTTTGATCTCAATAAACGACCCGGACAGGGGAGCGGAGAGTTTTCAAAGTGCATTTTTTGCCCTTGAGGGCTCTGACAATGCAGTTGACGAGGGAAAACTCCTCGTCAAGGCGCTCGGTGGCCGGTCCTTTGAAGTGAGGTCAAAAAACAAATCGCTTTATCACGCGGCTGCGGTAGTAGCCTGCGGGCACTTGGTTGCATTGATAAATACTTCGCGTAGGATGCTGCTAGAGGCGGGATTGGAGCCGGAAACCGCACGAGATGTTCTTGACCCTCTGATCGAAAGCACCGTAGCCAACCTGGCCGGTTCAGAGTCCCATTCGGCGCTGACAGGGCCGTTTGCACGTGCAGATCTCAAAACTATTCAAATGCATCTTCACAAAATCGAGGAAATTGCCGATAAGGATATCAGTGAAGTGTATCGACTCCTTGGGAGAATTTCGCTTGATCTGGCAGGTGAAAAAGGGCTTTCCGGTACTGAGTCGGAAGCGATACGGAAACTCATTTTGTTAGATAAAAGTAACCCCAAGTGATAGTATGATTCCATAGTGAATCAAAGCCTCGCAGGCGGTTCTGGACATTAATATGGTCAAGCCGAATCAAGAATTCAAAGAAGAAATGGCTCTTTTTCAAGAGCACATTAAGCGCGCCGGACTACGCAGAACAGCGCAGCGTGAACTGATCCTGACGGTGTTTCTCAAAACCGAGGATCATCTTTCGAGCGAGGATCTGTACTGGCTTGTTCAAAAGGAAGACCCGAATGTCGGGCAAACAACCGTTTACCGTACATTGAAACTTCTTACGGATGCCGGTCTCGCACGCGAAGTGAGGCTTGGCGACGGACGAACTTATTACGAACATCATTTTGATCACGAGCATCACGACCACATGATCTGCACGGAGTGCGGAGAGGTTATAGAGTTCTTCAGTGAAGAAATTGAAATGCTTCAGGATCAGATGGCAGAGCAGTTTGGTTTTACACCGACTCATCATTCCCTACGGATTTTGGGTCTCTGCAAAGTCTGTGACAGAAAAGAACTGAAAACCAGCAGTGCAGCTTCCGGGGCGCAGCCACGTGTGAGGGTCAAGACCACCCTAAACTAATTCAGCAGTATCTATGAATGACGTTTATATAAAATTCAAAGGAACAGAAAGAGAAGGGACAATTCCGGTAGGCAGCTATCTTTCAAAGGCCGCTTCACGCTTAGGCGTGGATCTGGGATGTGAATGTGATGACCCTGAGTCTGAAGAGGTATGTGTGGTTAAAGTGGTGAAAGGGACTCCGTTACTTTCTAAACCAACCGCATTTGAAATCGAACATCTAAGTGCAAGAGATCGTAAAGACCGTCACCGACTGGCATGTCAGACCAGGATTGAAAAACCAGGAGAAATTGAGCTTATGACGGTAAATAAAGAGGCTAAGAGCGACGAAAAACAGAAAGAAAAAGAAACGGATAGAACAGAGGAGTTTAAGAAAGAATTTCGCGAGCTACCTTTGGGCGAAAAGATTTCATCGCTTGTCGAACTGGAGATGATGGCATTGGGTGACACGATTTCATATGTATTGAATTCACCCTATGACGCTGTGGGTAAGGTAATGGATGTTATGGCCGGCTTTGGTCGTGATATGGAAGACCGCGAAAGAGAAGCAGCAAAACCCAAAGAGCACGCCGAGGAAGAGAAGAAGGAAACAGATTCTTCGAAAAACGGGAAATCCAAGAAAACTACCACTAGACGAAGGACCCGAAAGACGACGGCGAAGAAATCTACGACGGCAAAGAGAACGCGAAGAAAGCGAAAGCCCGCGAAAAAAGATGAGGAGGACAAGAGCTGATCCGGTAACGGCTTAGCCGCAAACCTTGGCAAAAGATCTGCAAAAACGCCGATCCGGCGCGATGAAAGAGAAGACTCAGTACGTGCTCACGTTTGGAGTGATCGCGGCAATGCTCTACGTTGCCCAGTTTCCGCTACTCGTAATCTTTTTCTTTGGTATATTTGCCTATTTTCTTTGGAAGACTTTCTCGAGACCGGCTCGGCAGGGCATCCGGGAGGTGTTTGAGTTTTATCTTGCCGCGAATGAAGTCCTGAGAGATGACGAACGTCGTTGGTTTGGTTTTGAGATCCAGGAGGTTATTTCCAGGGGAGAAGAAATCCTGAAGAAGATGAGCGGGGCTCCGCCGCTTGTCTATTTTGCACTTGGCGCCCTTTATCACAGAAACGGAGATCACAAGGCCGCCGCTGACCATCTCGCCTACGTTGTGGAAAACAAACAATCGGATGAATCCACGTATCTTCATCCATCGGCGGACTTAAAGAACTATGTTCGCGTGCTTCGGAAGATTGAGCGGGAACCCACGGAAGCCCCGCAAATGTCTGCTGCAGTTCGGTCGCTTGAAAGGAGTAGAAAGAATCGTGCCTACGCGCTCCTGGAGGAAAGTCGGCGCCTGGCGGCTGAATCCGCGTCCGCAGAAAATGAAAACAGGAGCCTTGTAGGAGAAAAAGAGAAGTCCGGCCCGAAGAATTCCAATGGTGCATTTGAGATCAATAAAGAATCCGATGAGAGACTGCTAAAACGGCCCGTTCCTGAAAAGCGTGAAAAGAAACGTCGCGTGAGCGTAACTGATTCTGAAGATAATATTCACGCAAACAGAAAGCCGATTAGCGAAGTGCTACACGACATCTACGACAAGAACATACAGTAACTATGCCATCCGCCGAAATTATCGCAGTCGGTACCGAACTCCTAACCCCAGATAAATCAGATACGAACAGCCTTTGGCTTACCTCGAAATTGAACGAGATCGGCGTCGAGGTGAAACTCAAGACAGTAGTCGGCGACGACCCGCTTCGTCTCGAAGAGGCGATTTCCGATGCCTACAAGAGATCCGACCTTGTCATCACCACGGGTGGGCTCGGGCCTACCGAGGACGATATTACCAGGGCCTGCGGTGCGGCTGCTATAGGAAAAGAGCTGGTTTTCCATGAGGAACTTCTGGAAGAACTCAAACATAAATTCAAGGCGTTCGGATATGAAATGCCGGAGAGGAACCGCCAGCAGGCCTACTTGATCGAAGGTGCGAAAGTACTTCCCAATCCGAATGGTTCGGCGGTGGGAATGATGCATTACACCGGCGGAAAAGCTCTTGTACTCTTGCCGGGTCCACCTAGAGAAATGAAACCGATGTTTTCGGACCATGTTCTGCCGACAATGGCGGAGGATTTCGATGGCGTAGTGGTCCTTCGGCAGAGTCTTCGGGTAACCGGACTGGGGGAATCAAAGTTGGACGAGATCATTTCACCGATCTATACAGCCTTCAAGAATCCTGTCACCTCCACTCTGTTCAGCAGGACTGACATCGAAGTGCAGTTGACGGCCACCGCTGCGACAAAAGAAGAAGCGGAATCGCTTAACAATGAACTTGCCAAGAAGATTGCCGGGAAACTGGGCGATTCTGTGTTCTCTATGAACGGAGAACCGATGGAAGTAGTAGTCGGGAGAATGCTTTTAGAGAAAGGTAAATCGCTTGCTGTTGCTGAAAGTTGTACCGGCGGACTCGTTTCAAAGAGGCTGACTGATGTCCCCGGTTCATCCGGATTTCTGCTGGAAGGCTGTGTTACATATTCGAACAATGCAAAAATGGCGCGTCTTGGCGTTCCGAGTATGACACTAGACTCGCATGGAGCGGTCAGTGCGGAAACTGCGGAAGCGATGGCGGTTGGCATGCGGGAAACAGCGGGAAGCGATGTCGCGGTTTCGATCACGGGGATCGCCGGGCCCGGAGGCGGGACGGAGGGAAAGCCGGTTGGAACAGTTTTTGTGGGATATGCCGACACGGAGAGTGTTTTCTCAAAACGACTCCATCTCCCCGGAGACCGCAATCTCGTTCGTTGGCGAAGCAGTCAGGCCGCCCTCGACTGCGTAAGAAGACAACTGTTATAAGCGCGTATGAATAATGATGTTTCTAAAACGATTAAGACCCCTGCGATCGCTCTGATCGTTGCCGGTTCGATCAATGGCGCGGTAGGTGTGGCAGCTTTGCTAGGCGGGTTTGTGCGGCTTTTGTGGGGTAATGAATCACTCCCGGTCAATGAGGCCGAAAGAATGGGATTCATTGGCGGAACGGTAATCGGATACGGGATTGCGCTTCTGACTCTGTTGGCGGCCCCTTTGATTATTTATGGTGGAACGCAGATGCTTTCCGGCAAGAGATACGGGCTTGCCAAGGCAGCGGCAATCGCGGCAATTATTCCGTTTACGAATTGTTGCTTTTTGATTGGTATTCCGATAGGAATCTGGGCGCTTACGGTACTCTTCAAACCGGAAGTTAAAGACTATTTTGCGGGTATCGGGACCGGCTCACAAATCCCACCCGCGCCGCCTGAATTTGGCGGGTAAGCTTTGTATTTTCATCATTTACTTCATTTCTCTTCGAAAACAGGAGAACCATTTATGAATACTAGAAACCTTCTGACAGTACTTATACTAATCTCGACCATGAGTGCTGCAGCGTTGGCTCAGTCTCAGGATCCCCCCCACCCTTCGGAACTAAAAAGACGGATCGTCAAACGGCATTATGATGACGTTTCTGACAAGGATCGCTGGGAAGTCAAGGCGGCCTATCCCGAAGTAAGGCTTAAGGGCGACCGTCCACTCAAGCAGTTCAATGCGGCGGTCAAATCTTTGGTGATGAAGAGTGTCGGCCGGTTCAAGAATTCCATGGCCGAGATGGCAAAAGACGGGACCATTTCTGCAAACATGAATTACTACCATTCGATCAACTATGAGGCCACACATTTTGACGAGGATGTGGTCAGCATCAGGTTTTTTATATCTGAATATACGGGAGGTGCTCATCCCAATCATTGGTTTGACGCCATCACCTATTCGTTAAGTGACGACAAAAAGTTGGAATTTGCGGACTTCTTCAAGCCGAATGCCAAGTATCTAGACCTGATCTCGAAGGAATCCATTAAACAGATCGCTAGTAAAATGGGTGATTTTAATGCGAACGACTGGATCAAGGAAGGCGCCGCGCCAAACGCGAAGAATTTCAAGAATTGGAATATCGGAAAAAACGGTTTCGAGTTTTCGTTTGATCCCTATCAAGTGGGTCCATACGCTGCCGGCAGTTTTGAAACAGTGGTTCCTTACGAGAAGTTTCCGTATCCGATGCATTCCGATCGATTCCATGTCGCTGAGTCCGCTTCTTACATTGACGGGAGTCCGCCAAGCAACTGCCGTTCGGGAAGATGGACGAAGCTCGATAGTGAGTACAAGTTGGCATCAGTACTTGGAAAGAAGAACACGAGATCCTATTTCTACAATGACGACCGGGATTGCCCGGACGGAGTGAACTGCAAACGCAAGTCATACGTAATCGCGGGCGACGAGGTGATCGTTCAACGAGAATATCTGGGGTACTCATGCGTCTGGTTTCAGCCAAAAAAGGGTAGCGAAACTGTAGGATGGCTGAAGTCTGACACGATCAAGACCAGGCAAGAAGCAGTGAAGCCTCCGCGAAACTGGGTCGGTGACTGGAGTCATCACGGCAACGAAATTTCTATCAAAGAAAGCCCTGGCGGTAAGTTGCACGTTTACGGCACCGCAATCTGGATAGGGCTTGGTGACAATGTGCACGTGGGTGAAATCGATTACTTGGAGATGCCGGGTCCATCCGTTCTAAAGGTGGGCGACGGTGACAACGAGTACGACTGCAGGGTTCGCCTCCGACGTCTGGGCAGGTATCTCCTCGTTGATGACAACCTGAATTGCGGTGGCGTAAATGTGAGCTTTAATGGGGTTTATGTTCGCAAATGATCAGGCACTCAATAGGTTCGAGTAGATTTCTGCGTCAACGTTGCCGCCGCTGACAACAGCACATGTCCTCTTATTTTCGAATTTTGTGCGATTTGATAAGACCGCTCCGAGTGAAACAGCTCCGGTAGGCTCCACCTTTAAGTTCGCCAGCCCAAAGTAAAGCCTTAGTGCGGTCTTTATCGATTCTTCATCTACTTCGATTATTTCGGTCACACCATCTTTAATTATCTCCCAGTTGTGATTTCCGAGCGACACGGTACGAGCACCATCGGCTATAGTCTGAGGCTCGGTATCGTTTCTGACGATTGAACCGTTACGCAATGATCTCGCCGCGTCGTTTGCCATCAAGGGTTCGGCGCCGAACAGTTTCGAATCGGTGCCCGAATCACAAAGGGACTTAGAAATGCCTGAAATCAACCCGCCTCCTCCAACAGGCACGACTACTGCATCAAAATCTATATGGTGATCGGCAATTTCAGCACCGAGTGTTGAGTTTCCTGCAATGACGAGAGGATCATCATAGGCACTTGCCCGATACGCACCCGGAAACTCTCGACACAGTTCATCGACCCGTTCCTCGCGTCCGATCCTGTTTATATCGATTAGGTCCGCCGTTGCGCCAAAGTTCCGGACTGCTTCAACTTTTACTCCGGCGGAATTATCCGGCATCACGACGTGACACTTCTTACCAAGTAACTTACACGCATAAGCGAGGGCCTGTCCGAAGTTTCCCGATGAAGCGGCTATAAGGTGGTCATTGTCCACCGAGGACGCCACGTTGTACGCAGCTCTGAATTTGAAACTCCCTGTGTGTTGGAAGGTTTCGCTCGCAATCGTCAAATCGACGCCGATCTCGTCTATCAGTTTTCGGGGTCGTAGAAATGTTGTTGGTCTTATCGCTTTGGAGAGTGGCTGCATTTGTTTAGAATCTAATAGACCAGAATAACTAGTCAAGAGGATCAGAGCCGGAATGGCGTGGGGACGCCGCAGGTGAATTATGAGCAAAGCAAAATTCGGAATGATTGGCCTCGGTGTCATGGGCCGCAACTTTCTATTAAACGTTGCTGACAGCGGTTTCAAATGTGTCGGCTACGATTTGAACGATGAGAAGGTAAACGCCTTAAATGAAGAAGGCAGGGAGTTTGATGTAACGGGAGTAGATACGCTCGAGGAATTTGTGGGCTCGCTTGAGGCCCCCAGGAACATCATGCTGCTTGTTCCGGCGGGAAAGATCGTTGACGCAGTAATTGCAGACCTCGAGCCTCATTTGGAAGCGGGTGACCTAATCATCGACGGAGGTAATTCTCATTTTCCTGATACCGAACGGAGGGAAAAGGAGTTGAACAAAAAGAACCTGGAGTTCTTAGGTGTAGGTGTTTCGGGTGGAGCAAAGGGCGCAAGGCTCGGGCCGAGTATCATGATCGGTGGAAAAAAAGATGTCTATGCGCAGGTTGCCCCGATCCTTGAGGCCGTTTCCGCTAAAGTAAACGGGGAGCCCTGCGCAGCGCATTTGGGTAATGGATCCGCAGGTCATTTCGTGAAAATGGTCCACAACGGAATCGAATACGCCATGATGCAGCTCATTTGTGAGACATATGACGTCATGAAAAATGGCCTCGGAATGAATCACGCCGCAATGAGCTATGCATTCGATCGCTGGAACAAAAGCAGCCTCAATGCCTATCTTACAGAGATCACGGCTGCGATTCTTACGAAGGAGGACGACCTCGGAGATGGTTACCTTGTCGAGCAGATCCTGGACACTGCCGGCCAGAAGGGGACCGGTCGTTGGACTTCTGAAGTGGCTTTGGAACTCGGGATCCCTATCCCGACAATCGATGCCGCGGTGACCATGAGACAGATTTCGGCGTTGCGGGATCAGCGTTTGGCTCTGAGTGAAGTGATCGAAAAATCTTCAGCGGTCGGAAGCGAAAAATTCGGAACCGACGAACTGGGAAGGATACTCCTTGGCGCCTATGTAGTTTCATATGCACAGGGGTTTGCATTGCTCGCGGAAGCTTCGAAAGAGAAGGGATTCGAACTGGATTTTGCTGAGATTGCCAAGATCTGGCGCGGGGGCTGTATCATCCGAGCCAGTTTGCTTGAGGAATTCAGGACAATCTTTGCCGAGACTCCATCGATTGAAAACCTGCTTTTTGATCCGGGAATCACAAAGACAGTATCAGAGGGGCGCAAGGGATTTCTTAAATTCCAGGCAATTGCGGGAAGAGGTGGTATTCCCGTAGTGGCCTATTCCTCTGGGTATGGGTATTTTGACGCGATTACTTCAGGGAGGCTGCCTGCAAACCTTTTGCAGGCTCAGCGGGATTATTTTGGTTCACATACCTATAAGCGCATTGACCGTGAGGGAACTTTTCACACAGAGTGGGAAGACTGAGAACTGAGAACTGAGAACTGAAAACTGAAAACTGATAACTGAGGACTGATAACTTATGAGAACCGCCGCCGGTAGGCGGTGGCTTCCGAAGCTGAGAACTGATAACTGAGGACTTATAACTTATGAGAACCGCCGCCGGTAGGCGGTGGCTGCTGGTTCTACGAAGGATTAGCTTCGAACTGTGACTCAAGTCACGCTGACATAGCCATCCAGGCCAATCACGCTGTTCCGCAGGGTATGAAATTTCTCAGTTTGCCATGTGCAGCTTTTCGACTAACCTGGCTTTAATACTAACCAACCATCGGCACAAATTGAAGAACCCAAAACTTGAAACCTGAAACTTGAACCTAGGAAGTCACAATCTCCCAAGCGTCTTCGGCCTTAAGGAGCTTTGAAACCAGGGAAGCATGGATTGCATGACCGCTTTTCTCCGCGCGGATCTTTCCAAGGACCGGCATCCCTAACAGAGCGATGTCGCCAATAATGTCGAGTATTTTGTGACGTACAAACTCGTCTTTGTAGCGGAGAGGGCCTTTGTTGAGCATACCCTCATCCGACAACACGATTGCGTTGTCCAGTGAACCGCCCCTCGCGAGATTCGCCTTTCTAAGCATTTCAATCTCATGCGTAAAGCCGAATGTTCTTGCCGAAGCAATCTCACGACCGAACGAGCCGTTATCCAATACGAAATCGAATGTCTGAGTTTCGATCAAGGGATGCGGAAAATCAATCGTGCATTCGATTTCCAGCCGGTCTGCGGGCTCTATAGACATTTTCCGGTCGTCAATCTCGAATTCCACCTTTTGCAAAACCTTGAAATAGCGTCGAGGAGCACGTAGCTTCTTAATTCCCGCTTTTTCGATGAGTCCAACGAAGTCCTCTGAAGATCCGTCCATTATCGGGAGTTCTATGTTGTCTAGTCTTATGAAGCAATTGTCTATGCCCGAACCGTACAGGGCGGAGAGCAAGTGCTCACATGTCGACAGCACGACGCCGTTTCGTAGAAGTGTCGTGGCATAACTGCAGTGGGACGTATACTCAGCACTTGCGGGGATCTCAAAATCATCCAAATCAGTGCGGACAAAGATATAGCCCGAATTTGAGGGGGCCGGAGCGAGCTCGATGTTTACTTCCACGCCCGTGTGAAGCCCGATGCCGCTCGCACTGACTCGTTTTGTAAGGGTCGTCTGTCGACTCATTCGATTACTTGTCACTGCAAGGTTTATGCCGAACGGGAAACATTGTAGAATTCAAAGTTCGACTCATCAAACATAGATGGCGTTGTGGCTTTCTGACCACTGGAATGGAGGGATTGTGGCTTTTCTACAACAAATGAACGGAGTAATTGCCAGGTTTGCGTTTTTATCGGTTTGCGTCTTATTCCTTGTTCCTTTCGCGGCAGCGCAAAAACAGGTCGAATTCGATTCGGGGGATCTTTATCACGTTGCGCTTGATGCTGCGTTAACGGACATGATCAAGTGGCCGACCGAAGGGAAGCGGCTCAAAACCGAAAAATCAATGACAATCCTTCATCGGACCGGGATCGATCTCCCTGACAAGGTGGGCGATATCCGCATTAACCACGTAAACGGCTCAGGTCTAGTCAAGGCTTACAAAGGATTCGGGAATGGCAAGAAGGAAGGAGCCGAAATGCCGATTCTCGAAATCTGGCCGATGAGAACGAAAGGAATCAAGTTAGAGATAAGGTTTACTTTTTCGAAGTACAGATTCGAATCAGGAACTCACCATTTTTCGTTGAGCGACGGGATCAATGCGTTGTTCTCGATAGATTGCGATAAAAATAGATTTTTGGTTGATAAGATCGAGCATTGGGGCGTTTAAAGACTATTTATGGCACTAGAGGTTGCGGGCAAAAAGCCCATTGGAAAAAAGAAGTTAAAGATTGAGAACAAGGCGGATATAGATCTGCCTAAGAAAACAATTGAGCACATCCAGGATGTATTTGATTTCCTACCCGTCGAACACGTGAGGGGGCTTGAACGGATGCAGATCGTGGATTTTATTTCTGATCCGCGGATTAAAGACGCGAAGGTCGAGTTTCAAGGGGATTTGCCCGGTCTATACCACCCGAAAGTCCAGAATAAAGGGGCGTGGATGGAGGTTTCAGTGGGGGCGCTTCTAAAGCCGTTTGGCAAATGGACTGAGAAGTGGATGGCAAAGACCTCCTTTAAGAGCAATTTGGCAGGTCTTATTTTCTCTTTGGTCGGTCAGCACTATTTCATGACCATGAAACATTCGGTCAAGAAACAGAATCTTGAACCGCAGATTCGCCAGTATGCGGAGAAGCAGCTTAAACGATGGAGTGAAAGCAGGGCGAAAAACACTTGGCGCGGCAGGTTGTTTGCACCGTTAAGGCCAATTTTTGAACGTTGGGCCAAATGGCTGAACAAAAAAGCCAAGAAGTAAGGTTTAACGGGGCATGGTAGCGGGTAAGAATGAACTCGAGATTCGCAGGGCAACGGAAGATGACATCGGCGAGATCTCGTTGATTCTGACCGAAGCAGCGACGTGGCTGGAGTCCAAAGGGGAGAAGCTCTGGGAAGCGGATGAGCTTACGCCGGAGAAGATCGAATCTGAGGTTTTGAAGGGACTATTCTGGCTGGCAGCGTTTGAAGGAAACACAGCAGGCTGTTTTCGCTATCAAAAAGCAGATCTTGAGTATTGGGATGATGTGCCGCACGAAGATTCGGCATTCATCCATAGGGTTGCTGTAAGACGAAACTTTTCTGGGCTCGGCCTGTCGGGTGCGATGATCGAATGGGCAAAACTAAAAGCGATAGCAGATGGAAGACGCTATTTGCGTTTGGATTGCGCTGACAGACCCAAGCTTCGTAGGGTTTATGAAGACATGGGATTCAAGTTCCATAGCGTGAAAAAACGAAGTCCTTATTTTGTAATAAGATACGAGTTTGATCTGAATAGATTGGTTTAAGATGTTAAAAGAGGCAGTAGGGTACTATAACGAACTCCTGAAAGACGAAGGTTTGAAAAAATCGTCGGTGGACCAGCTTGATTCGAAGCTTGAAGAGGCACGCCTTATTTTTGGGGGCAGACGCCTAGCTCCATATTTACGCCCGCATTTTGTTGACGAATCAGATTGGGTGTCAACTTCGACGATCTGCGAGACTGTATTCGGAACTCTTCAGAAGATTCGAGACGCAGCCGTCGAGTCTGAAAAAGTAATTGAAGAGTTAGGCGTAACTGCTGAGGAAAAACGACTTATAGGCCCTGATCCGGGATATGCTCAGGCTGCACCAACGGCACGCCTGGATTCATTTCTGACTGAGGATTCTCACACTTTTGTTGAACTCAACGCGGAAAGCCCGGCAGGAATAGCTTTTTCGGATTCGGCGCGTGATATTTTCCTTGATCTGCCCATTGTCCGCAGGTTTTCCGAAAAATACGAGATTTACGGCCTCGAAGGACGAAAGCGGCTGTTAGGAGCTCTGCTGAGCAGTTATCGCGAGTATTTAGGACGAGAACCGGACCGGAAACCTACGATCGGAATTGTTGATCTAAAGGACCTGCCAACTGTTGAGGAATTCGAGCTCTGCAGGGAGTTTTTTGAAGCCAACGGGCACACGGCTGTGGTCTGTTCGCCGGAAGATCTTGAATTTGACGGTAAAAGCCTGACCGCGAAGGGGATACGGCTGGATATCGTCTATCGGCGCCTACTGGTTCGGGAATACCTTCCTATCATTGATGAATATCCTGAACTCTTTGAGGCCTATAGCGCCGGCGCGATCTGTCTTGCGAACAGCTATCGTTCGCTTTTGCTGCATAAGAAGGCGATGTTTGCTGTAATGACGGATGAAAAATATGGCCATTTGTTCGATAGCAGAGAGCTTTCAGCAATTAGGGCGCATATACCCTGGACCCGTAACTTTAAGCCTTCGAGTACCAAGTTTTACGATGAAGATGTGGATCTTGTTGAGTGGACCCGCAAAAACAATGGGAAACTTGTCTTAAAGCCAAACGACGATTATGGAGGGCACGGAATCTTCATTGGTTGGGCATCTGATGAGGCCGAATGGGATAAAGCGATCGAACATGCCTTAAAGACCGGTGATTACATTGTTCAGGAAAGGGTGAAGACTGCAAAAGAAGTCTTTCCGTATATCCATGAAAACGGGGAAGTTGAGATGGTTAATTCGATGGTGGACCTTGATCCGTTGATGTTTAACGGCAAAACCGGTTCTGCCTTCACAAGGCTTTCCACTTCGGAGCTTGCAAATGTCTCATCCGGTGGTGGAATGGTTCCAACGATAATACTTCGGGGTAAGAAACAGTAGAAATGGATTCAAAGACGGAAAAAACACGCCTGCGCGAACTTGCTGATGAATACAAATTCCTTGTTGAGAAACTGGAATTGGGCGGCGGGGAAGCGAAGATCGAAAAAACACACGCGAAAGGAAAATTAACCGCTCGGGAACGTATACAACTTCTGTTTGATGAGGGCGAGGATTCATTTGAATTAGGGCTTTTGGTCGCCTACGACGAATACGGAGGTAAAGCTCCCGCAGCGGCTGTCGTAACATCCGTCGGGAGAGTCAACGGCCGCGAGTGTATCGTCGTCGCGAACGATGCAACCATCAAGGCTGGCGCCTGGTATCCGGAGACGATAAAAAAGATCCTCAGGGCGCAGGAAGTTGCAATGAGATGCAGGGTTCCGATCATCTATCTTGTTGATTCTGCCGGGGTGAACCTTCCATATCAAGGCGGTGTATTTCCGGGCCAGTACGGCGCAGCGCGTATCTTTTACTACAACTCGATAATGAGGAAATATCTGGGAGTACCTCAGATCTCGGCGGTAATGGGGATGTGTGTAGCCGGCGGGGCCTATTTGCCCGCACTTTCCGATGTGATCTTGATGGTTGAGGGGACTTCTTTCATGGGACTCGGCGGGGCCAATCTGGTCAAAGGGGCTACCGGTCAAACCATTGATAATGAAACACTTGGCGGCGCGATGACCCACAATGCGGTTTCGGGCGTCGCACATTACCGGACAGCCAATGAAAAAGAATGTATCGAGAAGATCCGGGAACTCGTTTCCGAATTGCCTGAGAAACACAGGACCAGCGTTTCGATAATCGATGGCGTCAATCCGGCAAACGAACCCGAAGAGCTATACGATCTTCTTCCAGAGGACCACAGGCAGCCGTACGAAATGCGCGAGATTCTGAATTGCATTATTGACGAGGGTTCACTGGACGAGTTCCAGGCGGATTACGCAAAGGAAATGATCTGCGGTACAGCGAGAATCAACGGGATTCAGGTGGGGATCATAGCAAATCACCGCGGGATGGTTACGCGAAAGGACAAACCGCCAAAGTTCGGGGGGATCGTTTACACAGAATCAGCCGAAAAGGCAGCCTATTTTATCGATAACTGCAACCGGCATAAGACTCCGATCCTCTTCGTTCAGGACGTATCCGGGTTCATGGTCGGCGCCGATGCTGAACACTCGGGGATAATTCGCGCGGGGGCGAGATTCGTTGAGGCAATGGCAACTGCGGAAGTACCAAAACTTGTTCTGACGATCAATCACGCTTCCGGTGCCGGATATTATGCAATGGCCGGCCAGGGATTCGATCCGGATTTCATATTTTCTCTCCCTACCGGGCGAATGGGCGTTATGGAGGGCGACTCAGCGGTTCAGGCGATTTTTGGAACAATGCTCGACAGGATGAAGAAGGAGGGCTTAGAGCCCGATGCCGATATGCTGGCCGAGATGGAGGCCGTGCGGCAAACATATGAAAAAGAGCTAGACACAAAGTATGCGGCCGCCCGTGGCTTTGTCGACACGATCGTTCTTCCGGAAAACCTAAGGGAAACACTGGATCTTGCTCTTAGGACTTCACTGAATACGGATAAGCCCCACCTGGGGGCGTTTGTGCTGCCTGCCGTGTAAAACGGATTGGTGTAAGGATGAAATCAAAGCATTCTAGTTTCGTTTTTGTGCGCGCTCTTTGCAGCGAACGGATTCTCGCAAGCTCTTGAGGAAAAGCTCAGCGCCGCATCCGTTTTGCTTACTTTTTGTTATTGAATCCTTGGAAAATCAGATCTCTAACCAATGAATGAACAGGTCAGCGGGTTATCGCCGGAGTTGCGGGTCGACGCCCGCACAGCTGTAATCGCGTTCTCCAGGCCTGCTCAAAGGAACCGCCTCAGTACAGACGTTCTTTCGAGGCTTCGGCAGGTTGTCGAACAGGTAGAAATTGATTCCGGAGTAGATTCGATAGTATTTACGGGGTCTGGAAGCACCTTTGCGGCTGGAGCGGACCTGAAACAAGTCGCCGCACTGTCGAGGCCGGAAGCTTTGGAGTTTGGGCGATTTGGTCAGACCGTGTTGGGGAAGGTTCGGAGGTCGCGAAAACTAACAATCGCTGCCGTAAACGGCTTTTGTATGGGCGGAGCTCTAGATCTCGCCATGTCATGTGACATGCGGATTGCGGCCGAGAAGGCGGTTTTCTCTCATCCCGGGGTAAGCCTTGGAATAATCACGGGGTGGGGTGGCACCCAGATGCTTCCAAGCCTCGTGGGCCTGAAAAACGCTTATCGAATCCTGTTAACTGCTGATAGAATCGAAGCTCAGGAAGCGTTGCGGATCGGGTTGATAGATGAGATTTCGGTGGATCCATTGGAAAGATCGCTGGAAATCGCAGGTGGCAGAATATGAAAAAATTGATTTTTGGGTGGATAGCAGTAAAATCTTCGGCATTTATTCTTATTTGGTTGCTTTTTGCCTATGGCACGGCTCAAACTTCGAAACCTAAACAAGCACCTACACCTACACCGACCCCTTCGCCGGCCGTCGATACAAGTGTCAATCGTCCTACCAGTGATCCGTATACCGGTGATCTTGCAAGATTCGACCGTGAGAACCGCGCAGAAAAGCTTCAGATTGAGCGTGTAATGGACACCCTGGGTATAAAAGAGGATTCCAGGGTTGCGGATATTGGAGCCGGGGGAGGATGGTTTACCGCGATAGCCAGCAAGCGGGTCGGCGAATCTGGCAAAGTCTACGCAGTAGATATAAGTCAGGCATCGGTCGATTACATAGAGAACCGTAAGAAAAAGGAATCCCTGTCGAATATCGAAACGGTGCTCGCGACGTTTGACGATCCGAAATTGAACAAGGATTCTGTCGATGCGGTCCTAATCCTCAATACCTATCACGAAATTGCAGAACCGGTTAAGTATTTGAGAAACCTGTTCCCCGCGATGTCAAAAGGGGGTCTCTTAGGGGTTATTGACAGGGAAGGAAGTGGTGGCGACCACGGAGTCGACCAGTCATTTGTTAAAGACGAAGCAAAGCGCGCTGGGTTTGAATTCGTAGAGGAATACGATTTCGTCAACAAAGACCGCATGGACTACTTCTTAGTATTTAAGAAGCAATAACTTATGGGGCAGAAATCCGTCGGTCGCGGAAAAGACCTGTACCCGATTATTGCAATCGCAGCACTCGTTTTTGTTGTATTCTTCAATTCGATTAGCGGCGAGTTTGTTTATGATGACAAACGTCAGGTACTTAGGAATCAGTTGATTCAACAACCGGAGCTGTTTACCCGTGCTCTTACTTCCGATGTTTGGGCATTTAAGGGAGACGGTACGACGGCGGTAAGCAACTACTGGCGTCCAACATTTACCGCGTATTCCATTTTCAATTATCTGCTTTTTGGTCCGGATCCTTTGGGCTGGCATCTGCTCAATGTTCTGCTTCACGCTCTCGTTTCAATTCTTGTCTTTCTCGTTTTACGCAGGCTCGAGGTTGACACTCCGATGGCACTTGCGATTGCGGCCATTTTTGCCGTACATCCGGTCCATACAGAGTCTGTCGCCTGGATCGCGGGTTCCCCTGATATTCTATTCGGTCTCTTTATACTCCTGTCCATACATTTCTTTCTTAGGTACTGCAGTACTTCGGGTAGATGGGATTTTGCTGTTTCGGTCGGTTCGTTTGTTCTCGCTCTTGGGGCAAAAGAGGTCGCATTGCTTTGTATTCCGGTCTATTTGCTGCTTGAAAGCCGACAGAGCAATGATAAAAAAGCGGCAGCGAGGTACTGGCCAACAGCGGTTTTTGCGGCTGTAGGCGGCTTGTTTTTTCTCTTAAGGTGGATCGTACTTGGCGAGGTCCAGCGAATGGCACCGGGTGCAGCTTCATTCGGGTCCATCCCGCTTACTGCGCCTACTGTGTTGCTTTTCTATCTGAAACAGTCATTATTCCCATTAGTATTGGGTCCGAATTACCCTTTGAGGCCGATTGAGGCGCTGTCTTTGTGGGTTTTTGCGGCTTTTCTTATTGCGGTAGCCGCGATGGCAGGATTATTTTTACTGGCAAAGAAAACCAAGGTACAGCGAATTGGTCTCGCTTTGTTCGTACTTCCTCTGATACCGGCATTTCTCATTACTTCGTTTATTCCGGAACAGATAGTGCACGACCGGTATCTCTATCTTCCTGTCCTTGGGTTACTGATGATCTTGCTGCCGGAATTGCGCAAATTGCTCCGCAAGTTGGCTCCTTCCCACGATAAACCGCTCTTCATCTGGATATCGATCGTGTTGTTGGGTCTATTTAGTTTAAAGACGGCGAACTATAACCGCGTGTGGGCTAATGAGTTGTCTCTTTGGCAGCACAGCGTAACTGTCGATCAATCCTCCGCCTTCAATTACATGCAGCTTGGCTCGATCTTGTATGACAACGGAAGGATCGAGGAATCGATTGATGCCTATAACGAGTCCTTGAATATAAAAACGACTCCGCGTGGATATTTGGGAAGAGCTAGGGGATTTATCTCCAAAGGGAAGTTCGAGGAGGCGATAAAGGATTTAAAAACGGTTGCTGAGATGCCCGTTGTCGAGATCGAGGCGTATGAACTGTATCAGGTGTATGAATCGCTGGCGATTTCGTATGTGGGGAACAAAGAACCAGAAAAAGCGATTGAGGTATTACGCAAGGCAATTATCAGACTCCCGATTTACAGGGCGGCGCTTACAGAGAAACTCGCGATCGTGCTATATCAGTCGGGAGAAAGGGAAAAGGTCAGAAACGAACTTGAATCAGTCCGGGAGCAGGCGTTACGGGAAATGCTTCCGGAGTCAAAACATATCTTTTTCCGCCTAGGTCTTGTATATCTGGAACTTGGCGAGAAAGAAAAAGGCATCGAAGCTCTAAGGACTTTTTTGAAGTTAACTGCTAACGCGACCGGAAAGACCACCCTCGAATACCGGAAAGCAGCATCTGAAACTCTTCAGAAAATAAATTAATCGGATTTGTCCAAAAACCTAGAAATTCCATTCTGGCAATCATCGGTAAGTCGTGCTATCGCATTAATTTCGGCACCGATACTTAAAGCATTGTCGAAGGTCATTGAGTCCATCTGATAAAGCAGTTTCTTGGAAAGGGCGACTGCGGAGGCGCTTAACTTCATGTATCTTCCTACGTATGCCGCCACATCCTCGTCAAAACCCTCGTCCGGGTATACCTCGTTGATCAAACCGATCTCTTTTGCATATCCGGCAGAGAAATCGAATCCCTGCGTTATTAGCTCGAATGCCTGTTTTTCACTGATGTTCCTACGCAGAATCGCCATGACCATCGCGGGTACAAACCCGATTTTTACCTCGGGGTAGCCAAACCTCGCTGTTTCTGATGCAAGGACCAAATCACAGGCCGTCGCCAATCCGCAACCGCCCGCAAGAGCGCGACCATGGACCGCCGCTATCACCGGAACGCGGCAACGCCGCATCAGCTGAAACAGCTCCATCAAGGATTCGGCATCTTCAAGGTTCTCAAGTATTCCGTTATCGGCGATTTTTCTTAAAGCCGACAAATCGGCACCGGAGCAGAAGTCCTTCCCGGCCCCTCGAATAATGATCGAACGCAGCCCGGGTTTTGCATCTGAGTCCCGAATTGCTTCTTTCAGACCGCCGATCAGTGAATCATTCAGGGCATTACGTTTCTCGGGCCTGTTTAACGTAAGTGTAAGGATTCCATCTTCAGTGCTTGAAAGTAATTCGCTCATATTTATCCGTCTGACAAAAACTCGATCAAAGTTGCCGAAACCGTTTCTCTGGCTTCGTTCTGGACCCAGTGTCCCGATTCAGGAATTCGGAGTTCCCGGTACTCGCCTGAAACGATATCCCCCGTGTTTGCAACGGTTTGGGGTAATACTGCATGGTCTTGCTCCCCGTAAATAAAAAGCGTCGGCACGTCAATCTTCTTTGGCGGTATCCCCTTTCCAAACATTCGCTTCAAAATATTTGCTCTGTAATAGTTGAGCCCACCGGTGATCGCACCTTCTTGGCTCCAGGCCTTTTTGTAAAGAGCAACATCCTCGTCGGAAAAGACCCCTTTTTCGGCGGTGGTGGTCTTGAGAGCAATCGCAAGCTTTCGAAAATCAGAGGACGTTAACATTAGTTCTGGAAGCCAGGGAAGCTGAAAAAAGAACATGTACCAACTCGCCAGGAATTGACTAACAGTTTGGTTCTTCTTCCAAATCGATGGCGGAGGGACCTGGAGGGAAGCCAATTTCGTCAGCATCTCAGGCTTTCTCTGGGAAAATGCCCATGCCACGCCGGCTCCCCAGTCATGGCCTATGACTACTGCTTTTTCGAATCCCAGGTGTTCGATCAGGTCTGAAACGTCCTGAACAAGTTCTTCAATCTCATAGGCGCTTACATCAGCGGGTTTATCACTGAGATTATAGCCACGCATGTCAGGGGCAACGACTGTGTATCCAGCAGCAGCAAGGTCTTTGAGTTGATGCCTCCATGAGTACCAAAACTCCGGGAAGCCATGCAGGAGCACCACCAGCTGATCGCCTGTGCCGGCTTCAGCATAGTGAAGCGTGATCCGCTCCATTTGCGCATAATTTAGGTCGAAGTTGTTGTTGTCTTTACTCACTAAGGCCCAGTTTTCCTGCTTCCTCGTCGGAAATCTCAACCTGCATTCTCAAAAGTGCAGTTGAAAAGGTCTTGCCCTGCGCGTCGGTCATGAGGGAAAGCGTGCCGCCACCGCCAAGCGCTCCGTGCAACAGAAAGTTTAGAGCACCAAGGTTCGGCAGTTCGAATCTCTCAACATCTCCTTTTACGAGGTCGCCAAAATGTGACTTTACCTTTTCCTGAGTGACTTCTCGTACAAGAACATCGTAACCCTCTTTAGCAAAGGCGATCACTCCGACATTTGCTGTATCGCCCTTATCGCCCGAGCGGGCGTGGGCAATCTTTGTCAGTTCAACTTTCATATGAATATCCTGTTGCCCTTCGCTTATAAGCAGCAAAGCGGCTAAATCCTGCAATCACAAGCGAATGAGTTATTACCTCGTTGGAGATCAAGTCCTCAATGGAGTCCTCATCCACAAGGTGGTTCTCAATGCTTTCGTGCTCATCGAACGCTTCCTTTCCCGACTTTTCACATCCCAGGGCGGCAAAATGGTAAATCCAGTTCTCCTGAAGTGCCGGATTCGGATGAGATCGCCCAAGATAGACCATTTTAAAAGGCCTGTAACCGGTTTCTTCTTCAAGTTCCCTAAATGCACACTCTTCCGGAGTCTCATTTTCATCGATGAGTCCGCCGGGTATTTCCAGTGTCACTGATTCTGTTCCATGACGGAATTGTCTTATCAAAACTATCTTCCCGTCTTCGGTCACGGGAATGATGTTTACCCAATCGGGGTTCTCGATGACAAAAAAATCAGCTTGGGCTCCGGTCGATTCATTCGTACACCTGTATCTTTGGACATCAAATACCCTGCACGATGCCATTTTCTCCGAATCTTCGCGTCGCCATGTTTCAACACTCACGATTCGATTATCTCAACTTTTGTTTCTATCAGATTTTTCGGGATCAAAGCCGGGAAGTATGCCATGATTTCTTCAACCTTGGGCCGCCCTCCTGCGAATCCGGTCACCGCTGGCGGTCCGGTCAGAATCAAGGGAGCTATTTCTTTTGTAAACCTGGTTACATGGTCGCGGTTCTTGCCGCGGACACCGATCCGGAGTTGGACCTCGGGAATATCCTTTGGAGGATCACCAGCCAGGTGTCCATGGGCGGCATTTACGCCGACAAACTCAGTTAGGATCACATCAAATTCAAGCCCCAAGGCATCCAGCCGTTTTCTCAAGATCTTATCGGCGGCTTTGGCCTTTTCATATGCGTCCGGATAGGAATAAACGAGAGTTCCCACAGATTTCCATCCGTCTGAATATGCGATTGAGACCTTATAGAAATCCGTATTCTCCTTACCACCGATCCCAGATACGCGGACGCGGTCAACGCCGTCATCTGCCAACTGAATGGTTGTAAAGTCTGCTACGACATCCGGCGTAATGTACTCGTGCGGGTCTCCCATTTCATAAAGAAGCTGCTCTTTGACCGAAGGGATGTTAATTCGGCCGCCGGTTCCCTCGTGCTTCGTTACCACGAATTCGCCGTTCTCATAAGCCTCAATGATGGGAAATCCGATATCGTCAAGATCGGGAATATTCTGCCAGTCGTATTGGCAGTTGCCGCCGGAGCACTGGCCGCCGCATTCGATAATATGTCCGGCAATCGTTCCGGTAGCTACCTGGTCCCAGTTATCAAAGCTCCAACCGAATTCATGCATCATTGGAGCAAGCGTTAGGCCCGTATCTGTAAGTCGTCCTCCGACAATGATTTGTGCACCCTTGTCCAGTGCCTCGACAAGAGGTCTTGCCCCTAGATAAACATTCGCGGCCTGAACACGGTCAAGGATCTCAGCAAGAGGTTCACCGGTATCCATATTATTAATCTCAATGCCTTGCTCCAAAAAGGAAGGAAGCCTGTCCAGGATGTCGTCACCCGTGACAACTCCTATCTTAACTCCCTTTCGACCTGCATCTTCGGCGACCTTTCTGATCGCTTCAGCGCAACCCTCTACATTCACGCCGCCGGCGTTGGAAAGTATCTTGATATTCTTTTCAACCAAATCCGGAAGAATTTCAGCAACCAAAGACACAAAATCTCTCGCAAACCCGGCTTCAGGATTCCTGGCGTGCTGTTTCTGCATGATAGACATCGTTACCTCGGCGAGGTAATCGAGCATCAGATAATCAATCGGTCCTTTTCGGACTTGGTCAACAGGTGCGGATAACAGGTCGCCCCAAAAGCCCTGCCCGCTTGCAACTCTTACTTTTTTCATTGCTTCAATTAAAGAACAAAAAAAGGGAGCGGTCAAAGTCCCGCTCCCTCAATATTTGCAATGCGATATTCTGTTAGCTGACGATCAACGGATCAACCGTAAACGGCAATATTTCTTTCAAAGTCCGATCCTGAACTTTAGGTAGGTGACGGCGAATTTTTTGACAATCGGAACGCTCTTTTTTACCGCTCTACCAGATTGCTTCAGCATAAATTTCCCGGTCGCGGGAGCAGCCTTAACCACTATTGGTTTCGCGACTTTTCCGGCCGTGAATTTGGTCGCTTTCCACGTATACTTTGCGGTCTGCCCGACAACAATCACCGACGTTTTTGCAGTTCCGTTTAAGACTTTTCTTGCGGTTCCGCTCTGGGTCGAGTCGTTGGATTGCCCATTCGCCGTAAGAGCGAACAGGGCAGTAAAGGCGCACGCCAGCGCGAGTTTAATTAGATGATTTTTCATTTTGCAGGTTCGGGAGGGATTGAGAAACGAAAAAAGGCAAGTGCCAACCTTTTGGAAGACACTCACCTATTCTACCAGTTCGGAATGATCTAGAAAATCTTTTTAAATATCTTTTTGGTCCTGCTTGCCGTCATCTTGGCACCCTTTTTTGTCACTTTCGCGGTACCTTTGCCGACCTTCTTCGCGAAGGACGCGGTCGCCTTCGAAGCTTTCTTAACACCACTAGCGGTTCCTTTCGACCCTTTCTTAACACCGCTTGCCGTTGCCTTGCTGCCCTTCTTCACTCCGCTCGCTGTAGCTTTGGAGCCTTTCTTAACACCACTGGCTGTTGCTTTTGAAGCTTTCACAACCGCACTGGAGGTGGACCTGGCCGCGATAACGGACCCCTTTGAAACTGCTTTGCCCGTCACATAACCGGCCTTTCCAACCGCGTTTCCTGTTGACTTTGCCGCTCCCCCGATGAATGCGTACGCCGATGAGAATGATATCAAACCGACAAACAGAAAAATTCCCAATAATTTCTTCATAACAACCTCTCAGAATCAGTTTCTGACATTCGAATTCAAAAAGCTGACGATGTCCTGTGTGGAAGTTCCGGGGAGAAATACTTCTGCGACACCTTTCTTTTTCAACTCGTCAATATCTTCTTCCGGTACGATGCCGCCCACAAGAACAAGGGTGTCCGTCATGCCATTTTCTGCCAGCAAGTCCACGATCCTTGGACAGAGCGTGTTGTGGGCCCCGCTCAAAATAGAGATCCCTACCGCATCAACATCCTCTTGCAATGCGGCGGCAGCTATCATCTCGGGTGTTTGTCTGAGACCGGTATAAATTACTTCCATACCTGCGTCTCGCAATGCTCTAGCAATCACTTTCGCCCCACGGTCATGTCCGTCGAGTCCGGGCTTTGCAACCAGCACCCGTATCTTTCTTTCGCTCATGTGTTTATAACCAAATTAGTTTTGTTTATTACACGAAAATTCTAAGCTCAAGCGAGATAATTTACAAACATGCCGACGAGCGAGTTCATCCCGGATCACCGATGCACTACCTAATTATCGTCGAGAATGGCGCCGTGTTGACCGGCGTGAAAACCTAATTAAATTCGAACAAACTAATTCTGTGTTACCGGCCCGGCCTCAAGCTTATCCGCCAACTCTCTCAACCCGGAAATCTGTTTGTCCGTCACATTGAACTTAAAGTCACCGATCCTTACCCGTATTTCACCCGCTCTAGCGATCTTCAGCAATTCTTCTTTATCGATCGAGACAAACATTTCTTCCGCCCAAAAAATCTCCGCGATAATGAATGCTGTAGCATGAGGGGATTCCTGCCAGTTCATCTCGCCAAATTCTATTGCCTGAGCATCGACCCAGACGGTTAGGTCACGTTTTTCCTTGTATTTGAAGTTCTTCTGGCTTAGCGACGTGAAGAATAACTGTATACAACATGCGGGGTCAGAATACTCTTTGCCTGCATAGAAGAACAGAGCGCCGACCGAGAATTTATCTTTGTTTTTGGGGATTTCAATCCCGTTGAGCATGACAACCGTCAGATCGGTTTCTTCATTGAATGTAGTCGAAATCACTTCATTCTCGATATCCGTCTGCCCGAATCCGATTTCGAACGAACTGAGAACCAAAAATAGCAGAATGCCGTAAGTGACTAATCTTCGTTTCACTATCTTCTCGCCCCCGTTACCATCGCTTCCTGGTCGGTCAAAGCTGAAACTCGTTCTAAATTCATGTCCGGGGATAGGAAAATACAACGCAGTTTTTCTAGAAATCCGGACCGGCTCCTGAGTTTCTCTAACATCTCAAACCAGGCGTGAGTGTTGATCCAAAGCGGATTGTAGGAATCCATGCCCGTTGTAATCCCATACTCAACGGGTTCATCTTCAGGCTCGAACGTCCCAAACATCCGGTCCCAAACAATAAAGATACCCGCGTAGTTCTTGTCCAGGTACTGCGGATTGATTCCGTGATGTACGCGATGGTGCGAGGGCGTGTTCAATATCCATTCGAGCGGCCCCAATCTGTCAACTAACTCGGTGTGGATCCAGAACTGATATATGAGATTGAAACCATGCACAAGCGCGAATGCCCAGAAGGGGAACCCGACGAAGGCAGCGGGCAGGTAAAAGATCCAGTGAAGGACTCCTGAGAACCAGCTTTGCCTGACCGCGACACTCAGGTTATAGCGGTATGACGAATGATGAACGACGTGGAAATTCCAAAACAACCTGCTCTCATGGCTGATTCTATGAAACCAATAGTAAAGGAGGTCATCGGCAATTATCAGTATGAGCCATGGCCAGACCGAATTCATCGGCATCTTGAATGGTGAAAGCTCATAAATCGTTATGTAAACAATACTTGTGGCAAGTGCGAGGAGCGTGCCAAATATTGCACTGATGAGGCCTATGAGGATATTGGTCCAGGCATCTTTGGAGTCGTACTCGTCGCGCCCCGAACGCAGGATAAGAAACGCCTCGATAGCGATAAAAACCGCGAACAACGGTATTGCTATATATTGCGGTTTGAGCATGATCCAATTCAAAGCGTCGGTGACTCAACTGTCTGACGCCTTTTACAAATGGCACTCTTTAGAATGCAGGTTCCTCATATACCCCGTAAACATCCCTGAGAGCGGTGCAGATTTCCTCCACGGTTGCGTATTGCCTGACTGCTTCAATCGTCGCAGGCATCAAATTCTCATTTGCGACGGAAGCTTTCTTTAGTTTCTCGAGTGCAGTTTCGACGGCCCCGCTATCGCGCTTGGTTTTCGTCTGTTCGAGACGTTCGAGCTGATGATCTCGAACCTTTTCGTCGATTTGGAGGATATCAACCTTGTGTATCTTCTCATCCATCGAGTACTTATTCACTCCAACGATAGTCTGTTCATTTCTCTCGACCGCACGCTGATACTGGTAAGCCGATTCCTGGATCTCACGTTGTGGGAAACCAGCCTCTACGGCTTCAACCATTCCGCCAAACCCATCGATCTTGTCGAAGTAGTCATAGCAGCCGTCAACCATTTTTTGAGTCAGCGATTCAACAAAATAACTGCCGCCCAGCGGATCGACCGTGTTAGCGACACCTGTTTCTTCCGCAATGATCTGCTGCGTTCTGAGCGCGATTAGTGCTGCCTTGTCGGTTGGTAATGCCAGCGCCTCGTCGTACGAATCCGTATGCAGGCTCTGGGTTCCCCCCAAAACACCGGCAAGTGCCTGTATCGCCACCCTGGCAATATTGTTCAGCGGCTGCTGAACCGTAAGCGAAACGCCTGCCGTCTGGGTGTGAAACCGCATCTTCAATGTCCGCGGGTTTTTCGCTCCGAATCGCTTTCTCATGGTCTCCGCCCAGACAATTCGTGCTGCCCTGTATTTGGCTATTTCCTCAAAAAAGTCGTTATGTGCATTGAAGAAAAAAGAGATTCTTGGAACAAAACTGTCGACGTCCATTCCCCGGTCGACGCCGTACTCAACGTATTCAACCCCGTCCCGGAGCGTGAATGCCAGTTCCTGAAGTGCGGTCGCACCGGCCTCCCGGATGTGGTATCCGGAAACCGAGATCGGATTGTAACGCGGGAGATGCTCGGAACAATACTCAAACGTGTCAATTACAAGCTTCATCGCGGGCCGGATCGGATAAACCCATTCCTTTTGAGCGATGTACTCTTTTAGAATATCGTTTTGAAGGGTGCCTGAGATTTTCCTGAAGTCCGCCCCCTGTTTTTCCGCGACGACAATATAGAACGCCAGAAATATCCATGCGGGAGCGTTTATTGTCTGAGAAACGGTTACGTCCTCGAGTGAAATCCCGTCAAACAGCGCTTCAAAATCCGCCAATGAAGAAACGGCCACGCCACATTTGCCCACCTCACCCTCTGAAAGTGGTGAGTCTGCGTCAAGCCCCATCAATGCAGGCAAGTCGTAGGCTACTGAAAGCCCTGTTTGCCCCTGTCCCATCAAATACTTGAAACGGGCGTTTGTCTTCTCTGGTGATGAAAACCCCGCAAACTGACGCATTGTCCACAGTTTGCCCCGGTAGCCGGTCGGATGAATTCCGCGTTTATACGGGTATTCGCCCGGCAAATCGCTTCCGTGATCAGCGATGATGTCGTCCACATCGGCTTGAGTATATAGACGTTCGACAGGTTCAAGTGAAATTCCTTCAAATGATTCCTTCCTTTCCGGATGTCGCTCGAGGACGGGTTCCAGGGTCTCTTTTTCCCAACGCTCGAGATCCTTCTTCGCTTCTGACAATTCTTCTTTTATTTCAGCCATAACATGCTTCGTAATACTTGATTCTATTGGCTTAATTCTATCATCGGCGAGGCCAGAGGGCGAGAGGGCGAGAGGGAGAGAAGGCGAGAGGGCGAGAGGGCGAGAGGGCGAGAAGGCGAGAAGGACAAAAGGAGAGAAGGAGAGAAGGACAAAAGGAGCGAAGGGCGAGAGGCGATGGAAAATGGACAAAGTCCAATCATCGGGAATCGAGATTTGAACTTTGGAACTTGGAACTTGGAACTTAAAGCATGGAAAATGAAACTTGGAACTTTAAGCATGGAAAATGATACTTGGAACGTAAAGCATGGAACTTGGAACTTGAAATTTGGAACTTGGAACTTGGAACTCAGTATTGTATGAGACTTCCATCCCGCTTAGCTTTCTTAACCGCAAGCGAAAATATCCAAAGCGAAAAAGGAAGCAGAACAGCAAGGAATCCAAGCAAGACAAGCAACTGTGGTTGGACATCAACAAAGGACTTTCCCTGAATCAGAATGCTTCTGATCCCATCGAGACCATGTGTTGAAGGATTGATGGCCGTAATCGCACTTCCGGCCGTGCCGAGCTCCTCTGCCAACATCTCTTTCGGATAAAAGACCCCTGAAAACAAGGCAGTTCCGGCTCCAAGCAGGACCGCAAACGGATCTCCTCGCTTGAAAACCATCGCAAAGCTTGCCGAGAGGATCCCAATACATGCAAGACTCATAGTCGTTAGTATCAGGAACACAAATGCAAGCAGAAAGTTTCCCTTGTACTGGACGTTAAAGAAAAGCCACCCGAAAAAAAGATACAGGAACGAATAGAAGGTCGCCTCCACGTAGGCCCAGGCAGAAGATGAAACGATCACGGTCGGGACGCTGATCGGGGTCAGAAGCACGCTCTCAAGGGTCCCCTGCATTTGTTCCTGCCGGATTACGTTTGCGAGCGCCGAAAACCCGACTAGGAAGTAATTGAGCATTGCGAGGCCCGTGAGCCAGGCTGGAAGAAGCTGTTGCCAATTTGGATACTGGAATTGCATCATCCCGGATGCAGCTAATCGCGAGATGAAGTAAAACGTGGTGCACATGCCAAGAATCCAAAGGATCTTGATGGCAAACTCGAATCTGTAAGATACTGCGAGCTGGAAATCGCGAACGATAAAAGCTCTTATTTTTCTGAGAAGTTTCATTTCTGCTAGTCGCGTTTTAGTGATGTTTGCGGAAACATCTCCTTTGCAAACGGCGAACATTGAATTTACACTGATTTAATGTCGTTTTCTAGAATGTTACCCCTTTTTCTCCTGGTAACGGTTGTTTCTTTATCCTGTGTCGAAGATAAGGATTATGGCGAAGCCAACAACCTAAGGCCAGACATCAATCGAAACGTTTCAGTGAATACAGACGGAAACGTTGCCGAAGATGAACAGGTCGCTCTCGATGAACTCATAAACCTTCCTTTCAAGCCCGTTGAGAGTGTTTTTCGTGAAAACGAGGTTTCGGCTGCGTCAGACTCTGATCGAGTTCCGGGACCAACAGATCGTAGATTGACAGTCGTTCTTAGGTTTTCCGAAGAAGACACGATCAAGGTCATGGGAAAGATCAAAGGAGAAAAGGCTCCATTTGATGCTGTTGTCGAACCCGAAACATGGTTTCCGGCCGAGCTACGGGCAAAAGGCGACGCCGCCGGAGATCAACAGTTGAAAGGCAAGGGATACGGAGCCAAACCTTTTACCAAATCACCGTGGCTGAACGGCTCAATCGTTAGAGTCGATGAAACCGATTATTTTGTTCTCACACTCCAGACTTCGTAAACCGGTGAACTCATAACTCATTGTATTTCTTTAGTTTACGATATAAGGTCGAAAGGTCAATCCCAAGAATACGAGCTGCCCCGGCCTTGTCATTATTGACCGCCGCTAGCACTTCCTGAATATATCTTCTCTCCGTCTCTTCTAGTGTCGGCCTGTAGGTTTCCGGGTCATTAGATCTATAACCAGGCCCCGAATCGCTCTTGATCCGGTTGGTCAAGTGATCTAAATCTATCTCCTCATCGCTAAGAATAAAGGCCCTTTCGACAGCATTTTGCAGCTCACGTACATTGCCGGGCCAGGAGTAGTTTGCAAGGGCAGCCATCGCGCGATCCGAGATCGGCTTTTCCCGTCCATCCTGAGCTCCTGCGGCTTTTGCGAGGAAGTGGCGTATCAAAAGCGGAATATCCTCCCTTCGCTGGCGTAAAGGTGGGATGTTCACTTCAATAACATTGAGCCTGTAATACAAATCCTCACGAAAATTGTCTTCCTGAACTTCTTTTTCAAGGTCTTTATTCGTAGCTGCGATAACCCTCGCATCAAAAGGAAAGCTCCGACTCGAGCCGACCGGACGTATCTCTTGTTCCTGCAAAGCCCGCAACAGTTTAACTTGAAGAGGGAGCGGCATTTCTCCTACTTCGTCGAGTAACAACGATCCATTTCCCGCGGATCTGAAGAGCCCTTTCCTGTCTGACTGGGCACCCGTGAACGAGCCCTTTAGATGGCCAAACAGCTCACTCTCGAGCAATTCCGCCGGAAGAGCGCCACAATTGACTGCAAGGAAAGGAGAGTCCGAGCGCGGGCTGTGGTGATGAATCGAACGTGCGACAAGTTCCTTGCCGGTACCACTTTCCCCTTGAATCAAGACGCTTGCATCCGTCGCAGCTACCTTCTCGACGATTCTGAAAACTGATTGCAGCGCGTCGCTCTTACCGATTATTTCGCTAAAACTAAACCGCTTTCCGAGTTCGCGCTTCAAAGCCCGGTTCTCATTGAAGAGCTGCTTTGTTCTCAGAGCGTTTCGTACGGTTTGGATAAGATCCTCGTTTACAAAAGGCTTGGTGACGTAGTCATAAGCCCCTTTTCTCAGCGCGGCCACCGCGGAATCCACAGATGAGTACGCAGTCATGATTATAACGATCGCATTCTCGTCTATAGCCTTGATGCTGTCCAGAAGCTGGAGACCATCCATTCCGGACATCTTGATATCCGTAAGGGTGGCGTCGACCCGGTTTTCGGCAAATACCTCAAGTGCGCTTTCCGCCGAATCTGCTGAAAGGACCTCGTAACCCTCCTTCTCGAGAAGCTCACGAAGTATGCGTCGCATCAATTCCTCGTCTTCTACAACCAGCACATTGTTTTTGTCATCTGATGGCATAAGTTCTCGACCAGAAACGCGGATTTGACCCTTGTCAGCAAGCAAATCCTAATGCCGGAAAATCGTTTAGCCGCTTAAATTTAGAGTCTAACACACGGCTTTCTCAATATCTGCGTTTCGTGTTAGCATCATTCTATTCCGCCAGCGAAAATACTGATTATGCGCGTTTTGTCCCGCCTAATTACCTTCTCAATTCTCGCATTTTTGATTGCGCAGATCTCGTTCGCACAAGATACAAATCCTGTTGAAAAAGAGGTTGCTAATCCGATTTCAGACACACCGAATGTGAACCCGGTTGCTCCGGAACAAAAAATTACGACTGTTTTAAAGAAGGCCGATTCCGGCCTCAAACCCGAAGGTGGTGGGGATGAACTGGTCGTGTACTCCGACACCCAGAAGGCTGAGGGAGAGGACGGAAAACGGGTCGTAACTCATGAAGGTAATGTCGACGTCCGTTATGGTGTTTACCGGCTCCAGGCAGATAAGATTACGCTTTATGAGGAGACCAACAATCTTGTGGCAGAGGGTAACGTGGTTTTTGACCAGGGTGAGGATCAGCGGATAACCGGTACGAAAGGGGTCTGGAACTATAGGACGAAACTAGGGAAGTTTGAAAACTCAACCGGTTATACAAATCAAACCGATGACGGTACCGTACTATATTTCACGGCCGATAAGGTCGAGAGGACCGGGCTGAAAGAAGTTGTTGTCGAAAATGCTGAGTTTACTGCCTGTGAAGATGCGGTGCCGAAATGGAGTTTTACCGCCGCTTCAGCAACGATCGTCCAGGACGACAAAGTTAAATTAAAGAACCCCAAGTTCAGGATAAAAAACTTTCCTATCCTGCCCCTCCCTTTTCTATCAATTCCCATTAGAAAGAGGGCTCGAAGCTCAGGGTTCTTAACACCTACCTTTGGGTTCTCGCCACAAAAAGGAGCCCGAATCTCGGGAGCGTATTACAAGACCCTTGGACGTTCGGCTGACGCAACCATAAGGGGCGACCTGTTCTCTTCGAGAGGGTTTGGGTACGGTATCGACGTGCGGACTCGCGCAAATTCCCGCTCGTATTTTGATTTTGGTGTCTATGGCGTTATCGACAGGGTGCTTGGTGCAAGCGAAGGACCGGACACACCGGATCAGGGCGGTACGATGGTCTACGCGGAAGGAATTCACTATTTCTCAAATGGATTCGTTGGTGTTGCTGACGTTCGCCTTACTTCAAACCTCGCATTTAGACAGGTGTTCCTTGATGGAATCCAGCAGGTCATTTCGCCAATCGAGGTATCCGACGCATTCGTAAATAAAAGTTGGGGCAATTATTCGCTGAACGCCAGGGTAAAAAGCAGCGTCATCTCAATTCCGAACGTCCGTGTAAAAACCCGAAATTTGCCTGGAGTCTCATTCGAAAAGCGACCGGCAATCCTATCTTTCTTCAAGGACGCATATTTTACGTTTAAGACAACCGCAGAAGGAGTTGCAAGGCGTGAAGATGTGGATTCGGTCCAGCTGTACAGGGACGCGACCGGGTCGGATCCGGTAGTCACGCCGGCACTTGGGCAGCGGTTCGACGTCCACCCTCAGGTGATCATCCCTTTCAGTACCAAGTACCTGACAGCCACTGCGACTATAGGTGGGAGGGTGACTTACTATTCCGATAGCTTTGATGATATGCGCAGGGTTGTTGGAACAGATGTTGTTCGCAAGTATGGAGAATTCGAACTAGATATTCGACCGGTTGGCTTGGCGCGGAATTTCTACGGGAAAGATGACAAATTCAAGTTTAGGCACGTCATCGAACCGTTTCTGAAATATCGCTATGTGAAGGGAATAAACAACTTCCATCGTTTTGTCCGGTTTGACCAAACGGAAACACAGACCGACACGAACGAGATCGAATACGGATTTACGAATCGAATTTTCACCCGGAGGTATTCGGAAGCGGTAACCAAAGAGGCAAAGGAAAAGCTTGCAAAAGACGGTGAGGATCAGTCAGATGACACATCGATCCAGCCCTATGAACTCTTTACGCTGACGGTTAGAGGGAAATATTTTTTTGATCCCTATTTCGGAGGTGCCTTGGTACCGGGACAGAGAAATCAGATAGCTCCGATCACCGACCTGACTTTCTATACTTTTGGAGGTGTGCCGCGTCGGTTTTCGCCTATTAACATTGAGGCAATCTACCGTCCCCAAAACACCGTGTTTTTAAGTACGAAGATGGACCTTGGTGTTCAAGGCGGCGGGGTTCGTAACATTTCCGCGACCATTGGTTATGACACCAAACTGCTTAAGATGTTCCAGTCTTTTTATTACACGCGTGCGGTGAATTTAATTCCATCCCTCAGACAGTTTTCGGACCGGTTTGGTAAAGAACCGGGCACCTTGAGGGGGGCACAATGGAGTCCCGCGATTTTCATTGGCGACAAAAACGAAGGAATCTATGGAGGGACCTCACTGTTCTTTGATTTTCAGAATCGGAGGGGGACCGGTGGATTACCTGGTGGAACACCCTTGGTGAGTTCCCTGTATACATTGGGATATGCCTTTGACTGTTGTGCAGTCAGTCTCCAGTATTCGAATTTCAATGTTGGATCCCGCAATGAGAACCGCTTTACATTCAGCTTCCGTCTAAACGGAATCGGAGCCTTCGGAACTGAACAATTTGGTCAAGGTTTGTTCTAGTCGTTTCCTGCCTTCGAATACTGAGATTGCGCGTACGAAATCATCCTCTCTACCGGTGCGAAATCGTCAGTCAATACCTCAGCAGATATTCTAGGTTCGACAATCTCATTATCCAAAAGCAGGTCATATGAACTATCGCGCACAGTTCTCTTAAGTGGCTTTGAACACGCCACGAGAACAACATTCTGGACCTTTTCGGGAGGTTTTGCGGGGTCGGTTTGAAATATCTTGACGTAAGGAAAAACTTTCTTATAGGTTGCGACCTGCGCATTCAAAAACAAACTGCCTTTGCCTTTAATCGAGGTCCCTAGATTCACGAGTACAATTCCGTCGGGCTTCAAAGCCCGCTTGATTTCAATTACGGCTTCAACTGTAGTCAGTTGAAACGGAATACTGAACAGCGAGGTAAACGCGTCGAGATATACGGCGTCATAAACAGCTGAGCCGGATTGGTTGAGAAATGCTCTCCCGTCCATGTGAATTGTTCGGAGTCTGGTGTTCTCTTTCAAACCGAAGTGGAGTTTGGCTATCCTCGTCATGCCGGGATCTATTTCAACTATATCGATACTGGCATTGGGATAATCACCTAGATACTTCTTAGGGTAACCATATCCGGCCCCGCCTATCATCAGCGATCTATCGGGAACCCCTCTGAACAACTCAGCGAGACCGTAGTACTGCAGATACCTTGCGCCGGATTCACCGGTATCCAAATACATCGAAGTTTGATAGATGTAAGGATCAATTGCCATCGCCCGCAACGGGCGGCCGTTCTTTGCCGTATCAAAGACCCGAACCCTGCTGTATTGAGTGTCGATGTCATGATAGTTGGACATCGAGCCGATCATAAATCGACTTCCTTCGGTCAGGGCCACGCCGAGGAAAAACACCACGATCAGAGCAATGCGTGACGGCCTTACCGAGAATGGAGCGAGCAACGCAGACAAGAGGAACAGCACGCCCGCCAATAAGTAAAGAGTTCTGCCGGTTCCCAGGAACGGTATCAGGAAGAAACCGGCCGAAAAGGTTCCCGCTATGCTTCCGATCGTTGAAAGCGCATAAAGGCGCCCAACCGTAACTCCACTGGTTTCAATACTTGTGACCGAAAGGCGGACGGCGTAAGGGGGAACGAATCCCAGGAAAACGCTTGCCGGTGCGAACAGGAGTGTTGCAGCTATTAATGAGGAAACCTCAACCGGCAATCCTCTTCCTGAAATAACCGAAAGTACAGGTTCTTTGATAAGAACGGTCAGAGAAATCAAACCGGCGGCAAAAAATATGGCACTGGCCAATACGGAAACTTTTGGGTTTCGGTCGGCCCAACGGCCCCCAAGCCAGTAACCGAGGCTCAGTGCAGCGAGAATAATTCCGATCAAACTTGTCCACGTATAGGTAGAAGTGCCGATATATGGAGCGATGACACGGGAGCCGACGATTTCGTAAATCATTACAACCGCTCCAGAAAAGAAGACGGCTATTCCGATTGCGTATTTTCGAATTGATGTCACTTAAGGTTTTACGCCCATTCGTTTCGACAAAAAAACGGGCCTGCAGAGGCCCGTCTCAAAACTAGCGTGCACCGGGGGTAAGCTCAACTACAGCTAGTCCCGGCTGCCGACTTTTTTTCGGCGGCCTCGTTCACATAAGTAAGCCAATCGGCTCCACCGGGTGCAGGCCTCTGTCCACGGATTACCTTGAAAAACTCTTCCTGCAGTTTTTCCGTAATCGGGCCGCGTTTCCCTTGGCCGACGGTTATCTTGTCAACAGATCTGATCGGAGTGATCTCCGCTGCCGTTCCCGTAAAGAACAGTTCATCTGCCAGGTACAAGGCAGCACGTTGAACCGTCGTTTCTACAACTTCAATTCCGAGCTCTCTGCCAATCTCAATTACCGAATCCCTGGTTATGCCTGGAAGTATTGAAGCTCCCAGCGGTGGCGTAATAAGCTTTCCATTGTTTACAAGGAACAAATTCTCGCCCGATCCCTCGGAAACATAGCCCCGGTCATCGAGTGCGATGCCCTCTGAATAGCCGGCCAGAAGCGCTTCCATCTTGATTAGCTGCGAGTTCATGTAGTTCGCACCGGCCTTGGCCATTGCCGGCAGCGCATTCGACGTAAAACGCGTCCAACTCGAAACACAAACATCGATACCATTTTCCAGAGCCTCTTCACCAAGATACTTGCCCCATTGCCATACCGCGATATAGGCCTCAAGCGGGTTGGGAAATGGGTTCACGCCAAACGCCGGATTCTCTTCATCGAGGCCGCGAAAAATCACCGGCCTTATATAACACTCATCAAGACCGCTTGCACCAATCAATTCGACAGCTCCGCACGAGAAGTCGTCCGCCGTAAGATCGATGTCCATCCGGTAGATCTTTGCTGAGTTGATAAGCCTGCGCATGTGCTCATCAAGTCTAAAAACGGCCGGGCCGTTGTCCGTGTTATAACACCTGATGCCTTCAAATACGCTCGAGCCGTAATGGATCGCGTGGGTCATCACGTGTACACGGGCGTCTTCCCAGTCGATCAGCTTTCCGTTATGCCAAACTTTCGGGGATATCTTCATTGTATTCACGTCTTTACTGGACATTATTATTCCTCTTCCAAATATAATTTTACTGAATGATTAAGCTGCAATCTGATCAGATCTTCTCAAAAAGTGCGGTAAAAAGGCATTTTTGCGAACCCATAGGATATTACACGGGCACCTGATTATCAAGAATCACGCCTTTAACTCTAAGTGCAAAAAAGAAGAGCCGAGATCAGCAATGACCCGGCTCTTCGATCCAATTTCTCTAAATTCGTCACAATATTCTGATACGCGGTGCATCTGCGTCTAGGCGACTAAAGAATGAGCCGACGGGCGTAAGGAACTGAAGCACCAACGGTCCGTCTCCGGCACCTTCCATCTCAGGAGTCAGAGTAAAGTCCATGGTATAAACACCGGGTTCCACCTCGACTGCGTCAGACAAATCACTGGTCAATATCTCTCCAATCCTGACCGTTCCGTTTGCTGAGGGCGCGTCTCTCACACCCGTTACATACATGCGGAGTATAGTTGGGGTCAATAGGTGCCCTCTTCTCCGAATGGTCTGAACGTCAAATGGTTCCGTCGTAAACCGCCGGTTGATCACATTAAACACCTTCGCGCGGTTATTTTCAGGATTTAACTCCGTTCTGAAAATATCGGGCTGCAGCGCAACGGTTGCCATTCTTCCGCGATAGACGGTTCCGTTGTTATTAATAACGACCGGGTAATAAGGTTCTTCCACATTGGGTTCGAGACCCCTTGGAACAACAAACTCGATCTGGCGCTGTCCGACTCGCTTAAGGCCGACAGCGGCGCCATTAACCGTCATTGTTACACCCGAAAGTTCGATCGGCAGCGGGAAGCTTCGGTTTACCGAACCAACCGCAGTTCTGGAAACAGTTGGTGTATTGATCCCGGCTGTGTAGTCAAGAAACGCCAGCATTCCCCTCGAAAGGCCCTGCTTCGCGGGAGGTGTCGAAGGCAAGGGAGTCGGCGTCGGTGTCGGTGTCGGGGTCGGCGTTCCGCCCAATTGAGGTTTGCCCTTGGGGTTCGCACTGGAAACTTTACTACTTAACTTTGTCGGTTCTTCAAGTGGTTCATTCTGGAGCGGGATTTTTGTCGCACCGGATGAATACCTGAATGAAGCGGGCGATTCGCGGGTGACATTCGGCAGCAGCAAATAATAAACCTCACTCGTAAGATCTGAGTTTCCGGTACCGATTTCCGAACCCGGCAGGTTGAAAGCGATCCTCTTCGAAGAGTCACTCGGAAACGCGAGTATCGTGCCCAGTTGAAACGGTGGGGACGGAAGCTTCGAAATTCTTGTAAATGTCGCCGACTCCTCAGGAACATTCAGCGGGTATCTGTAAAGTTGTGCCGGGCGGTTTATCTCATTGTTAAGTCCCATTTCAGGATCAGATGGGATTGTTCCATCCGGCGCAATATTCATGCGCGTTTCCATTACGATTGACTGTGGTACTCCAGCCACGTAATCCGTAAAACCGGGAAATCTCTCGATGTCCCCACCCGAAGCCTGATCATCGGCGTCGCTCCGCGCGCCAAGTCGCCGGAACGAATCCGCGGTTACATCATAAAGAAAAGTACCGAATCCGGGTTGATTCGAGCCGGAATGCTCATTCGTCAAATCTGCGTAGGAATCAAAAGCGATCAAATTGCCGTCCCTGCTCATACGCCGTCCAAATCCGACCGCATTTACGGTTTCACCCGGATTAGTCGGTGTAGTGACCGTAATCTGCTTCTTCGTTCCTGTTGGGGCACCTGTTGCGTCGAGGTCAGTGAAGAACACCTCTCTATTTGCATCGGCATTATCGCCACCAGTCATGCCAATTATCGGGTTGTCACCGTTACTCGAAAACATCACACGGGATCCGTCTCCGGCAATAGTCGGAACATTGTTCGATATCGGTGATCCGATTCCACCTCGAGGGGTTTGGGTGACTTGGGAAATCGTGGTTCCCGTTCGGGAATAAACGAATATTTCAGGGTTATCTTCGGGGGCTTCATTTCCTGTTCCGACAAGATTCCTGTTCGATATAAATGCTGTCAGGTTTCCATCGTCGCTTATACTTGGAATCCTGTTATCCGAAGAGACAAAAGGCGCAACAAACGTTGTGCCCGGCATTGCCGGTATATCAGCCGGTGTATTTGTCACCTGTGTGAAAGTGCCGGCAGCAAGATCAACAAGAGGGATTTCGTCACCGAGCGACATATCGACCGGTGTTACCGCAGGCACCTGGTACAACCACATTTCAGTATTGCCGTCCATGAGAAGCGGGTTGTCGACCTCATCGTCGTCCGGATCATCGGGATCGCCGAGATCGAAGGTTGAAAAATCGTTCGCGTTAAAACTTCCGGGATTCGTACCGTCGACCGGGGAACCGGATTCAGAAGTAGTTGCATTCGAACCGAATGCGATCCATCTGCCGTCTGCGCTAAATGCGGGCTTTACATTGACTATTTGGACTACGGTGTTACTTGGTAGGACCGGCCCGTCAGGATCACGCAATGCGGATTGAGTGTCCGTTATTTGAAAAATCCGCCGCTGCGCGTAATCAAAGATAAAGATCTCGTTATTGCGGTCGGCATTCCTAGGGTTTTCTGTCGCAACATCTGCGTTGGACTCAAAAACGACAAGTCGTCCGTCGCTGCTTATTCCGCCGGCAAACGAATTGCTGTTTGTTCGTGTTATCTGTCCTACAACAGCGTCAACCTGTGCGGGATACTGAAACAACGAGCCGGATAGCATGACGGCAATGAATATTATGAAGAAACGGTTTATCACTAAATCTCCTCCGATCGAATCTCGAACTGAAAATTCTATCTTCGATTTATGGGGTCTTTCCCAGATTCTTGGGGACAAAAGAATTCATTCTATGCCTAATATTGCACGCTTGCAAGCGCGAAAAAGGTCGTATTTCGGTTCAAACAGGAATCAAGGCATAAGATGCGTATGTACGGGGAAAAGGTTGACTCATGTTGCTAGATGGAGAGGATTTATGCATATTCTTATCCATCAGAATCCGAAAGGAAGTATTAATTGACCAAAACCAAAACCATATTGATTGTCTCAGGAGAAGATTCGGGCGATAAGCATGCTGCGGAGCTAGTGCGATCGCTCAAGAAGCACGGGGATTTTCGGTTCTTTGGCGCTACGGGACAGCGGATGCGCGATGAGGGAGTTGAATCTGTTGTGCATTCGGATGACTTTGGGATATTCGGAATCATTGAGGTTGCCAAATCGGTACCTATGTTCCTGGGGGTGATGAAGAAACTCGTTGCAGCGGCGGAGAGTAATAAGCCAGATCTTGTGGTCTTGGTCGATTTTCCGGAGTTTAATCTGAAGCTTGCTAAACGACTGAAAAAAAAGGGCTTTAAGATTGTCTACTACATCTCACCGCAGCTTTGGGCATGGAGATCGTACCGGGTGACGACGATCGACCGATATGTTGACAGACTCCTCACTATTCTTCCATTTGAAAAGGAATGGTATGCGTCGCGCGGTGTTACACACGTGTCATATGTTGGCCATCCGCTGGCAGGCGTGGTCAATCCAACCCAGCCGAAAAGTGAGTTTTTAGAAGCACAGGGAATTCACGAAGGTTCTCGGGTGATCGCATTGCTTCCCGGAAGCAGACGTAAAGAGATCGAGAGAAATTTTCCCGAGATGGTAAAGGGGGTTCGCTTATTGAATGATCGGATCGGTTCCGTGGATTTCATCGTCGCTTTGGCCAGGAGCAGGTCAGCCGATGAGGTAAAAAAGGTGATTTCGCACGAGTGGCCCGAGGGAACTTCAAAATTTAGAATAGTCCGGGACAAGACTTGCGATGTGCTCAACGCCGCTGATGTGGCTGTGGTCGCGAGCGGGACAGCAACCCTTGAAACTGCGCTCATAGGTACACCGCAGGTTATTGTTTACAAAACATCTGGGCTGAATTACGCAATGTTTAAGCAAATCGTACCTATACGGCAGTTTGGCCTGGCGAACCTGATTGCTGGGGAGCCTGTTTTCAAGGAACTGATTCAAAACGACTTTACCGCCGATTCCTTATGCGAAGAGTTGGTAAGGCTCCTGGAGCCTGAAACCAATCAACGCCTCAGAAAATCAGCGGCAAAAATCTCCGATTTGCTTGGATCGAAAAACGCGACTGAGAATGCTTCACTCGAAATCGCTGCTATTTTAGACCCCCATTAACTGTCAGCGTCTTCCGACGTGTTCTCAACTGCCTCCACCGGTTCTCCAATCGATCTGTCCCTTATAACCGATCCGATTTTATGGAGGGGAAGCAGGAATACGGGACACATCGTTTCTTTAACGACTTTCTCCGCTACACTTCCGATGGGAACCTTCTCAGCCCGGACAACACCGCCCCGACCGTGCGAAGCCATCATGATCAGGTCGACCCTCTGGTCTTCACTGACGGCCAGAATAGTCCTCGCAGGACCGGAACCGGTATGGTGAGTAAACGCCTCGAGGCCTTCCTCTTTTAGGTTTTCGGCGATCGAATCCAGATACTTCTTTAGTTTTTCGCTATATCCTTCCGATTCGGATCCCTCGGGCACCGAAACCAGGAGCACCCTACTGTTGAACTTCATCGCAAACGCCCGGATGTAGGGAAGAACCATTTCCGCCTCCTCCGAACCGTCGAGTGCTATCAGAATTCGCTTGAACTCTGATCTTCGGCTTCTCCAGTTGTTGGTAGGCCGAATCAGAAGCGTCGGTGCGGATGCGCCCTGAACAACGCGCTGCGCCATACTCGCGCTTACCAGCTGTGAAATATCAAACTTACCGCGCGTCGACATGATGATAAGGTCCGAATTCGTCTCATTCGCGACGCTGTTTATCTCGGTAGCCGGATCTCCATACCGGTAGTGCGCCTCGACATCCAGCCCGTCTCCGGTAATCAAATCGGAAACGAGGCCTATGTACCTTTTGATCTCGCTCCGGTGTTCCATTTTTTCCGACTCTGTAACTTCGATGTCTTCTCCTGATTCTTCAGGTTCCACCGCAACAAACTCGAGTTCCGCACCATAAGCGCGGGCAAATGCCCTTGCAGTCGGAATTACCTGTTCTGCAAGCGATGAACCATCAAGAGGTACAACTATCTTCTTAAACGGAATCTCATCCAGCTTGATCTCGCGCATCGATGTTGGCGAGTACTTCTGCATTGTAAGGATCGCACCGAGTCGTTCTTCAACTGACGGTGGTTTGCCAAGGCGGCCGCGATAATAGCTAAATATCACGTAAAGTGCGGGAATCAGTACAAAATAGAGCCACGCACCTTCATAGAACCGCTCTTCAAATATGATCACCGTAGCGATCGATGTAAGTGCTGAAGCGATCATGGTCCCGACAAGGGAGGCCAGTTTCAGCACTGAAAAAGACTCACGCAACTCGCGAAGCAGCCGTTTAGATGCTGCCCATCCGGTCATGCTCAGAAGGATAAATACGCCCGCAGCGTAGAGCGCCAGGTATGTTTCTTCGTGTGTTCCAAAAAGGACAAAGCATACAGCGATTACTGCGATCATGATCCAGACCGGTTTTCCGGCAACATCATACTTATTTCGCTGACCAAGATCCGCAGCAATGTAATGGCGGTACCTTAATCCAAGTGCCAAGTTCTGGACTCCTTGAGCCGCGGCTGCACACGCTGAAAGCAAAACGGCGATTCCTATCAATGTTCCAAGATAAGAAGCCCAGGCCGGCAGGATCGCATTCATCGTTTGTGTGAAAACGGAAACCTCCGAAAGGACGGTATCAGCGGAAACTCTAAGAATTGCGGGGCCGACGATGATCATCGTCAACGCGGTTGTGCCCATGATGATGATCAGACTTCCGAACGCCTTTCGACTCTTCTCCGCTCTTCTTCCTTCGTACGCTGCTACAAGGTTCGCAAAGATCTCGATACCGGTCATCAGCGCAAGGATCCGCGCGTAGCCGCCGAGTGTCAGATTGAGAAAGCTAGTTTCGATTTGCTCTCCCGCCTCGCTTACATATCTAACCGCTTCGGTTGAGAAAGCCTGTAAATCAAGAACAGGCAGGTTGATTCCAAACTGATAGATCGTTGCGAAGATCATTACCCACAGCAACCCGAGTACCCCTGCGGTGGCTGGACCAAAGGCCCTCGCCGAAACCTTTGGCCCGCGATTCACCAGCCAGCCGGTAAAGAAGCTCAACCCGATCGCGATCGCAATCTTGTAGCCGCTCGGAATGCCAAACAGTGCCCCGTTTATCGGTATCCCGAATTCGTAGGCGCGGTCGGCGACAAAGGTAACCAGGGCAGCCATCGAAACAAGAAACGTCAACGTATATTCAATAACAGTGATGCCCGCGTTTATTTTTACAGCCCAGCCGCCAAACTCTTCTTCTGCAAGACCGCTTCCTCCCGAGCCGTCCGTAATCCAACTCATCACCTGGCGATACATAGCCGAAACCATGATCACGGTGAAAACCGTCAGCCAGATGGTCGCTCCGAATGTGACTTTTGCCACTCCGGCGATCACGATCAGTTTCAAAAGGGGACCAAAGACATAAAGGGGGGAGGTGGCCGGATCGCCACCGCCAGCCAAGGCGCCTTCAAATGAATTCGATAGTTTCCTTGATATTGTTGCTGCCATAAGACTTATAAAAACGCCCGCGCTGTCTGGCGCAAAGGCGTTAGGTTAAAACTTACTCAATAGTGTTCTGATTTCTTTATTATGTTTTGAAAGGGAGCGAATCAGCGCCTCTTTCTTCTTAAATTCTCTGATCTGCTGTATTGGTGAGCCCGCCCAAAAACCGGCGGGTACGATCTTTCCTGGATAAACACCTGAACCGCCGCCCAAAACGGCCCCCTGTTTGATCGTCACGTGGTCGCCGAGACCGGCCTTGCCGCCAATTACGACATCATCCTCAATCACAACGCTGCCCGAAATCCCGGCATGTGCCGCTATTAACACTCTCCGTCCTATGGACACGTTGTGCCCTACCTGAACCTGATTATCAATCTTGGTATCGTCTCCGATTTCAGTGTCGCTGAGAGCTCCGCGGTCAACGCAGGAATTTGCGCCTATTTCTACTCGGTTTCCGATTACTACTTTTCCAATTTGGGGAAATTTGATTATTCTCTCGCCGTCTCGAACATATCCAAATCCATCGGTCCCGATCACGACGCCACTATAAAGAACTACGTCATCTCCGATCACGCATTTCTCTCCGACTGTCACATTCGGATAAACCAGACAGTTTTCACCGATCGTTACGTCGGCCCCGACATACGAGCCCGGCATAAGGGTTGTGCCGGCCCCGATCTTCGCGCCGGCTTCAATCGTACAAAAACTCCCGACCGAAACTGACGTATGTATTACGGCGCTGTCCGAGATAATTGAGTTCGAATGAATTCCGGACGTTGGCTTAGTCTTGTTGCGCAACTCGTTCGCGATTATCGCAAATGAAAACTTTGGCTTGTCTACAAAAATTATCGCCGGTGCGGATTCAAATCCTGAGTCGATCGTAGCGATAACACACCCCGCTTTGGTGGGTGTGCTCTTGCAGGTCGTACCCTCACAAAACGCAATGTCGGTTTTAGTCGCCGAGTCAAAGGAAGCGATTGACTCTATTTCAATGGAATCATCCCCTTTTACGCGGCCACCCAATATCTTTGCAATAGCAGAGACCTTCATCCGGCGTCATCGACCTCCGGTACGAAGAATTCCGAAATCATGATCCTTTCAATGAGGGGTATATTTGAGTAGAAATACGGTGCGAAAAATGCGCCGGTATGTGACGGTTTGGGCCGAGTGGCAGCCAGTGATTTTAAGGGAGTGCTTAAGTTTGTTTTCGCCATATAAAGCGTTCTACTTATGCCGGTTCTCCGCGTCGTCCACTACTTTCTGAAGAAAAAACTGCAACCCCTCGATCTCGAAACCGTGTTCCGACTCCATCCGTTTCACGATCGATGCCGCATCACTGTCCATAAAGCTGAGGTCTGCAAGATCAAGGGTTAAATTCTTTCCGTTCGTATTACGCAGGTCGACAGCGATTCTCTCGAGCAATTCCGCATCGCTATGCATGAGCTCACCGGAAACCCTGAGGACAGTTTTTCCCCGCTCAACATCTTCCATCTGCGTAATGTTTGTCGGCATATGACACCAAAAATGTACAGCTAATCAGGTACAAAAAGCAACCTTTAAATAATTACTCCAAGCATCAATAATGCCAAGGGAATCTAATTAATAAAACCCGGGCCAATTCTGACCCGGGTCTTCGTTGATTCTGCCCGCATGTTTGCGGGAATCATCTAGTTATCGGTTTTTTCAGACGCTTCCTTTCTTTCTTTGAAACGTGCCTTCCGAGCCTCTCGCTTTTCCTTGAATTCCTGCTTGAGCTGGGCCATTTTTGCCTTCTGCTCAGGGGTCAAGATTGCGATCATCGCGGCTTTGGTTCGTTCTTTCTCGACGATCATTTGAGCGTGCAGGGAACCGAGTTGTGCGGCGACTGCCTGTACTTGCGCCTCGTCGAAATTTCCGCCATCAGTGAGTCCGCGCAGCGTTTGCTTGTTCTCTCGAACCTGCTGGCGTATAGGTTTGATCTTCTCCCTGCTGGACTGTGCGATCTGTTTCATCTGAGTCTTTTGCTCATCTGTCAGATCCAATTGGCGGAACATGCGTTTCATGTGTTTACGTCCTTTCATGCGGCCCCCAAAGCCCGCACGTTTGCCGTGGTGGCCGAAGCCTCGTTTACCATCGGTATTTCCTACTCCGGTTTGACCGAAAACAAATACTGTTCCGAGGGCAACCAAAGCAACGACAGAAAATGTAGCAACAATCTTTTTCATCATTTTTTCTCCTGATAAAGTTAACAATAATTTCAAAATACTCACGCAATGTTTTTGCGTTCGGTATTATGACGCATTTGCGACCCGAAAAAGCGTCAGGGAAGTGTGAATTTGTGTAAAGAAGTGTAAATGTTCAACCAAAAGCGTTTGCAATGAATTAGAATCATAATTGGACATGGAGAAAATTCTCATAATTGATGATGATGAGGACCTTTGCGAACTTGTGGGTGAGTACCTTGAAGTCGAGGGTTTTAGTGTTGAAGCGGTCCATGATGGGGCCGAAGGGCTTGAAAAAGCCGCCGAGGGAGAGCAGGATCTTGTTATTCTGGATGTCATGCTTCCTTCCAAAAACGGATTTGATGTACTTCGGGATCTGAGAGCCGAATCGAACACACCTGTTTTGATGTTAACCGCGAGAGGTGACGACATGGAGCGTATCGTGGGCCTTGAGATCGGGGCCGACGACTATATGCCAAAGCCCTTTAATCCGAGGGAATTGGTTGCGCGTATCCGTGCGATTTTGCGGAGGGCAGAACCCGTTGTCGAGAGCGGGTCTCCCGAGAAACTTATCGTCGAGGACCTGGAGATTTCGAAGTCCGGCAGAACCGTATTGCTTGACGGAGATAAGATCGCCTTAACCGCTATTGAGTTCGAACTCCTGGTATATCTACTTGAAAACGCAGGTAAGGTGATAGAAAAGGAAGAGTTAAGTCTTCAGGTGCTTGAAAGGGAATTGTCACCATTCGACCGGAGTCTGGACATGCACGTCAGTAACCTGCGGAAGAAACTCGGAAAGCGGTCTGACGGCGAGAACAGGATAAAGACCGTAAGATCTGTGGGATATATTTACGCACTTACGGATTAAGGATGAGTCTATTTTTAAAAATCTTTCTTTGGTTTTGGCTTGCAATCGGGCTGATTGCAGGAGCGATCATGGTCGTGAATTGGTCGACCAGTTCCGAATCTTTGGCCCGTCAGAGGCGGGCGTTTGTCGGTGAAGCAACCGCAAATACCGCCGAAACAGCGATCCAGATATATAACGGTGAAGGCGTTGCCGGTCTTCAGAAATTCTTGCAGCGCCAGGTTGAGAGAAGGCGCAGGTTTAACGCGATCGGGTTTTACGACGAAGATCGCGAGCTGATCGCAGGTTCAGAAATAAAAGATATCGATGATTTGGTTGAAAGGGCGTTCGCCAGCGGTAACCCGGAATTCAAAAGGTTAGAAATGTCAGTTCTTGTAGCGAAAACGGCAACTGCGGCGGATGGTAAGAAATATCTTTATGTCGTGGAGCGCAGAAGATTTCAGGGCCCCCCGTTCTTTACTACACGTCTATTACTTCAGATTCTCTCGGTAATGCTTATCGGTGGACTAGTCTGTTACGCGCTTGCCAGGTATCTCACGTCACCTATCGAAAAACTGCGTTCTGCAACCAAAGCGTTGTCAGTTGGAAATTTCGAGTCAAGAGTCGGTACTCAGATCGGTGGCCGCAAAGACGAACTGGCGTCTTTGGCTAAGGACTTTGATGACATGGCCGATCAAATCGAATCGCTGATCGATTCGGAAAAAAGATTAACACAGGATATTTCCCACGAACTACGTTCTCCGTTAGCAAGAATGAACGTAGCATTGGAACTTGCGCGCTCAAAATCAAACGAGCAAACAGTGCCGCTACTCGATCGTCTGGAGAAGGAATCGGAACGATTGAATGATCTGATTTCCCAATTGCTTACGCTTTCTAAACTGGAAACGGGGGCGGCGACTTTCGAAAAGTCCGAAGTAGACCTTACAAAACTGGTTGCGGAGATCGTAGCGGATGCGGATTTTGAAGCGAAGTCTATGGACCGAGGGGTTGAGATGGCGAGTCCGGACATGGCCATTGTCTATGGTAATGAGAATCTGATCAGAAGTGCCGTGGAGAATGTGCTGCGTAACGCATCCCGGTACACCGCCAAAGGTACAAAAGTAGAAGTGAAGCTAACCAGTGATCTCCATACGGCTAAACTAGAGATTCGTGATTTCGGAGCGGGCGTGCCGGATGAGGAACTGGAAAAGCTGTTCAAACCTTTTTACCGGATCTCGCAGGCGCGTGACCGAAAGTCGGGTGGAGTCGGGCTTGGCCTCGCGATTGCAGAGCAGGCAATTCGCAATCATGATGGCGAGATAGTCGCAAAGAACACGGACGAAGGGTTGCTGGTCACGATCAAAATGCCGGTTGCAGCCTGAATTCCGTCGGGAAAGACAAATCAAGATAGGCCTGCCACCCTAACGTGGCGGGCCTATTATCTTGGTTGAAGAAACCTTAGGAGCCTTCACTCCTTGCAGCTAAGAATGACCGAACGGATAGAACGATAAATGCCAGGAACAGAAGGGCGGTAACTATCTGGGATACATAAGCAGCAGAGAATGTAATCTCACTAATCTTCGTTACCAATCTTACCGCGACGGCAATGAAACCAAGAATCGCTACCAATACAGCTGCATGCATAAGGTGCTTTCGAAGCCCCTCCTTCATTCGTGCAAAATAGCCCAGGATCAGCAAAGTGATACCAAAAAAAGCGGGAATCAAGGCTGTTACGCTCGATCTCGCGTTGATCATGCTGACGACATAACCGATGACGCCGACCAGGATCAGCAGTCTTCCGAAACTAATAGCTGTGTTAGGCATAAAATTCTCCAAGATCTTTTGATCGAATCTAACAAAATACTTACAGCTAACGCAATGCGCCCAGTTAATTCGGTATGCAGCTGTTAGACTTTCGAATCCGAATGGATGAGGGGTCGGCTCTATGAACAAAACTATAATAAAACTCGAGGGTTATACTCATGCGGATCGTAACGAAATGATCTGGAGAGCAAAAGAAGCGATCAGAAATGGAGGCGCGTTTATCCTGGACTCACGGGCATTTTCAGAACTCGCGTTTTGTTTCAATTTCGAGGTTACTGCCTTGAACCTAGAGAACTGGCGGTTGAACTGAGCAAACTTGAGATCCTGAACTATGAGAGCGAAGTCAGTCTAAATGATCTATCCAATTGGCTTAAGATCGAAAAGGACTCGGATAAACTAATCGAGGGGACGCTTAATTTGTCATTCTTAAATTCAAACGCCGGAGAGCATTAGTTATCACGCATCTGCTCAAGTCTAGTTCTGATGGTTTCCTTCAGCTTGGCAGTTATCTCTTCGTAGTCATCATTTTCAGAGGGAATCAATGGTTCACAAAACTCGATTTTTACCTTTGCCGCCCGAATCTTCAACGACCCCCGGCCCCACACTTTATGAAGGCCGTCGATCGCAACAGGAATGATCGGCAAGCCCAATTCTTTTGAAAGAATCGCCGCTCCGTTTTTGAATTTGTGGAGGTTTCCGTCAAACGCGCGTTCGCCTTCCGGATAAATGTTGAGTATCTTGCCCGCGTTCAGTCCCACCGCTCCGGCCCTCATTGCTTTGATCAGTTGGGTGTCCGGATCGATCGGGACGATCTTGAGCACACTACCGATGATCCTCATGAAGAAGTTCTGAAAGTATTCGCTGGCACCTACGTGGAATGTGTCGCGTAAGACCGCGTATGGGTAAGTCGAACAAACGACAAGCGGGTCAATGTAGCTCTGGTGGTTTGGGCAGATCAGGAATGGACTTTCAATTTCTTTCAAATTTTCCGAGCCCGTGACCTCAAGTCGAAAGAAAACGCGGTAAAGCAGGTTCGCGATCTTGAGTCCGACAAATGCAAAAGGTTCGAAAATATGCTTCCTTCGAAGGACTCGTTTTGTTTCCGGTATCGGTTCCGACTGCTCGGAGAGTATCTCGCTCCAGTTGAACGACGGATCCAGGAGTTCCTGTGACTTGCTTTCAGGTACATGCTTCTCGACCAGCCCCACGACCTCCCTGAACTTGTAGGCCCGGGTTATTTCTTCCTCACCAAACTCAAATCCGAAAGCCTGCTCGAGCCCCGCAACAATCTCCGCTCTCGATAAAGAATCCAACCTCAGATCGATCTCAAGGTTCATGTCGGGGTGAATTTCGCGTGGTTCACTGGTCTGAGCGTTGATCAGCGAAACGAGAGCTTTACCGGCCCCCGAATCGAGGGTCTCACGGTCCTGTTCCGAGAAGTCCCACGTTTTAGTTTCGCCGCGGCCGTTTGCTATTCCGGTTTCGAGTTCTTTCTTAAGCTCAAATCTCTTGATTTTTCTAGTTGCAGTTCGCGGGAGAGGTTCCGATCTGACCACATAGTCCCTGACTCTCTGGTATTCGGGCAGATCTCTTCCGAGGTTGTCCAGCTCGAATCGAATTGCCTCGCCCGAATTGGCGATGCTCGATCTCCCCATATATTCAAAATCGGGAATCACCACCCCGACAAGTTTCTCGGCTCCGGCGTGATCGGAGTTTTCATCCGGCACTCCAATGACGCACATTTCCTCAACCAGGGGAGACTTCAGATAATGAACTTCAAGATCTTCAGGATGTACATTCTTGCCGGATGGAAGAACGATAACGTCTTTTTTCCGACCGGTAATGTACAGGTGGCCGTCTTGATCGAACTTGCCAAGATCGCCACTCTTAAACCAACCATCCGATGTAAAGGCCTCGGAGGTGGCTTCCGGGTTTTTATCATAGCCTTTGAAGACCATCGAACCCCTTATGAGCACCTCGCCTTCACCGTTTTCATCCGGATTGTCGATCTTAACCTCGGCGTCGCCCATCGGTTTCCCGACAGAACCGACGCGGTTATCATCGACGTAGGTTCCGGTCGCCGCACCACTTGTTTCGCTAAGCCCGTAACCTTGTACGATCGTAAAGCCCAGTCGGTGAAAATCTATGGCGACGGCTTCATCAAATCGCGAACCGGCCGTAACTGCCAATTCGAGGTTTCCGCCAAACGAATCATGGACTTGTTTGAACAATTTACGGCCAAGATTGATATTGAGATAATCCCTTGTAAACCCGTTCAGTCGCAGTAAACCGCGTACTAAAATACGAACGATTGCCGGCTTTTCATCTATCGCGTCAAATATCTTTTTGTGAAACAAGTACCAAAGCCGAGGCACACTCGTAAGGATTGTCATCTTGCTTTCAAGCATTCCGCGTGATAGCTCATCGGGCGATAACTCCCTTAGATAGAACACCATGGCTCCTTTCGTTGAAGCTAGCCACAGATTTACGATTTGAAGATATACATGAAAGAGTGGAAGCAGGCTGAGCACTGATTCGCGCTCCGTAAACTCCAGAACACCGTCGATGGCATCGAGTTCGGCGTTGATGTTGAAATGAGTAAGCAGCACTCCTTTCGGTTTTCCGGTGGTTCCTGAGGTGTAGATCAACACGGCATCGTCTTCCGGTTTCGCCGGCGGTGGAGCATCACCGAATTCCCCCGGGAACTCGCTGCCTGTCCAATCCGAAAATGACAATGCCCCTCGGGCCAGGCTCGCTTCCGTATCCTTTTCAGTTTCCCAAACGACGATGGGTATTTCTGATTCGAGCCCGTCGACAATCGTCCTGACCCTCTCAAAGGCTTCGCCATCACAAAAGATCACTTTTGTTTCAGAATCGACAATGAAATTCGTGAGCGTACTCGTCTCGCCGTGCGGATCAAGTGGGACGCAAACAGCGGCCGAATATAGGGCGGCAAGGTATGAAATTGCCCACGAAGGATGGTTTTCGCCGATCACGGATATTCTGTCACCTTTTCCGATCCCTGTGTTCTTTAACCTGTAAGAAACCGCCCGGACCTGTCGCAGCAATTCACCAAACGTGACGTCGGAACCGGGGACTCCGACTATCCGCATTCCGACCTTGGCCTCGTGCTTCTGGCACGATTCTATGAATCTCCCGCAAAACCCGGGTTTAGCTTGTTGGATAGCACTGGATCTCATTATTCAGACCTTGTGGGTACTCTAATCTTCAGGGCCGAAGGCACGATTTTAAACTCAGCTGGAAGCCGTCCCGGCAGCTCGCCATCGGTTTCGATATCGATCAAGTCGTCTGCGTTCGCAGGCGCAACAGAAACTTTCTTTGTAAGTCTTGATTTCACCTCTTCGAGCTCGGTGTGTGTCCCGCTGTAAAGACGGTAACCGTTTAGAAATATCCGCGCCGTATTGATATCGCCAATGTTTACAACATCAAACAAGCCGTCATCCATTTTTGCATCGGGGGCGATCTTCATGCCGCCGCCAAAAAACCGTGCATTGCATATACAAAAATTGATCGTGTTGAGTTTTGCCGGTTTACCGTCATCAAACGCTACGACCACCGTCTTCGAGTTCGGCTCGATTACTTCCTGAACCGCCGAAACCGCAAATTTGGTCTTGCCACGAACAGTTTCGCCGGGAATCCACTGAAGCGACCCCTTGTTCTTCACCCGGTCGTTTATCGAGGCGCTTAGACCAAAGCTGGCAACGTTTACGAAGTACCTCGCCGAATCATTCCCATCGTGATCTACAAACGCAACATGGCCCAGATCAATTCGTTTTGTGACCCCGTCACGTAACTGCTTCGCTGCCTCTCTGGGGGTATTCGACATCCCAAGCGATCGCCTAAGATCGCCGCCGGTGCCTGCGGGGAGGATCCCGAGTTCAACGTCCTCACCACTGTTCATTATCCCGTTCACGACTTCATTGACGGTTCCGTCGCCACCACAGGCAATGATCAGTTTTCTGCCGGATTTCGCGAATTTCATCGCCAGGTTCTCGCCGTCACCCGGACCTTTTGTAAATGCCACTGTGAAAGGTCCGAAATGAGACCGAAAGTCGGACGCCAGGCCGGACCAACGGTCCTTTGTAGCTCCACCGGCTGATTTCGGGTTAACGATTATCAATGGTAAATCGGAGGATTGACGTGAATTGTCTGAATTATTTGGCAAATTTTTTTACTGGGGACTCTTAATAACGTCTCGCCCTATCCCAAGTGCGTCGGCAACGCGGTTTATATAGTTGAACCACGAAGCTATCAAAGTTATCTGAAGAATCGCTGTATCTTCAAATCCCGCGGCCCGGAGTCGATCATGATGTCCCGGTTCGATATCAACTGCATTTCTTGTCAGTTTCACTGAATAATCGCACATTTCGCGCTCCGCGTCAGTAATCGGAGCAGTTTTATAATCCGATCTCAGTGCATTAACAAGTTCGTCATCATCCGTTACCAAACGCAGAAACTCTGCGTGAGACTCGAGTCAGTAATGGCAATCGTTTTCTTTCGACACCACTGTTGCGATCATCTCTTGCTGCCTTCGTTCGAGAGGGAGTCCATCGTCCATGAGGACGCTCATGGTCATGAAAGCGTGATGCAGCGCTTCGGGGATAAGGGAATGCGAGTCAACGATTGATTCACCGCTGCCGCTCGCAGATTCGACAGGAGTGCCGTATTCCGGTGGGAATGTTCGGCGAAGGTTTCGCAACAAGTCGGTATAGTCGGAAGATGCATCTCTCGGGTTTCTTGTCTTAATCCAAGCCATTGCCGCATATTCTTACATCTTTTCTCGATTTCGAAAACTGTCTAGTTCTCCGCAAACATGGGTTTACGGGTACCGGAGAGAAAGTTGGGTGCCAATTCGTCCTTATTTGTTTACAATGGACTGCTCATTCAGGGTATCTATGAGAATTTTTTACGCACTTATAACTCTCGCAATTCTCGTTTTTCCGGCGTTCACTCAATCCGAGTCATCGGAAGTGCCGAGACCACAGGTCTTGGTTCGAAACAAGTCCCCTAAGCCTCCGCCGCCGCCTGCGAAATCGGGCACCGGGAACCTGTTTTCTTCTCCTAATTCTGTTGAACTTGGCACGACGAATGAGCTGTTGTCAGTGCGTTACATCGTAAATCCCGACGGGACTTTCAAGAGAGTGCTGGATCTCAGACGCAGTTTTTCGAAGGGTACTGTTAACTCGCCGTTGTACAAATGGCGTGTTCCGTTCAACGCGGATTTGACACAAATGCAGATCGAAGATGCAGAAATAATCGCAAAGAACGGCGATCGAAGGTCCTTTCCGTCCGAGAATATTAAGATTCAAAAAACTCCGCAATCTGAAGCGGCTCCCGAGTTTTCATCGTTGAGTGAGATCTTTATCGATTTCGCTGGCCTTAAGGCCGGTGAGTCGGTTGAATTCAGGATCATATCCGAGTTTGGTAAGACTCTCTTCCCCGGAACTTTTGATGCCGTGGAGTATGTCAGCCCATTTGATGCGTATCGTCTCGCCCGATATTCATTTGAACTCCCGAAGGGGATGAACCTCTATTTTTCGGAGAAGGGCTTTGGCGCGCCTACGAAAATTGAAAAGAAAAACGGTAATGTCGAATGGACGTGGAGTATCCAAAACCGCAAAGCGCAGCGAATCGAGGTCGGCATGCCTGATATTACGGTCATGGCCCCAACACTCGTCGTTTCGAATTCGCCCGATTGGGAGAGGTTTGGAAAACAATACGCAAGTGCCACAGATCAAAAGGCCAGGGTAACTCAGCAAATCAAGTCACTCGGGGATGAGATAACCAAAGGAGCGTCCAGCGACAGTGAGAAGGCCTCTCTAATTTATGATTGGGTTAACAGGAACATCACATATTTGCTTGTATTTCTAGACAGGGGTGGGTGGATACCGCGAGATACAGAGGACATTCTTGAGAATAAGTTTGGTGATTGCAAAGACTACACCCTTTTGATGCAGGCGCTCCTAAAATCCCAGGGAATCGAAAGCGAGCCCGTGGTCTTAAGGGCGGGAGGGTCGGAGTGGTATCCGCGAACACAGGCCTACATGTTCTATAACCACATGATTCTTTATATTCCGTCTCTTGAGGTATTTGCAGATGCAACCGTTCCCCGGACGAAGATCGGTGAGCTTGCGGATCAGGTTAGAGGGAAGACTGGATTCAGGCTTGGTTCGAAATTCGAGCCAATAACCATCCCCAAAGGCGACGCAGGAGAGGTGAAGGTATCCGCTGAGGCGATAATCGATCTGCTTCCAAACGGTGATCTTGATCTCCGCTCCGAGATATTTCTCGGTGGTGGTCTTGGAAATCCTATGAGGTTATTGCTTGGCAGTCCAAACATGAAATTCCTGGGGCCGGCATTCGATCTGCAATACGAAGCCAGAAATATGAGCGTCGAAGGGAAGGTCATTCGTTTTGAAGAGAGCAAAGAAGATATTGGAATAGAGATAGATTACTCCGGAAGGTTTCCGGGGTATTCAAAGCTTTCACGGAAAGGAGAGTTGAAACTGCCGCCTGTGAACCTGCTTTTTGAAGATCAGACTTTCCGGTCGATCCTCGAAATGAAAGAGCGCACGACGCCTTTGATGATCCAGAAGATTTCCTACGAAGAGGTACTGGAAATTAAGATGCCAGGAGGCTTCCGGCTGACATTGCCTCATCCGGCGAAATCTTTTGAAAACGAAATGGGAAGCTATTCCCGCAGGATTTTTGTTGAAGCAGGGAAAACGAGAGTCAAAAGGTCCATTGTTTTTTGCAAGTCACTAATTTCGGTATCTGAGTTTCCTGCCTTCAGGAATTTCTTGAAGAGTTGGCTGGATGACGGGTATTCAACTTTCTCTTACAGTGTCGACCCGGGAACCAAACTGGTTGCCCAGACAGCGGCACAGAACAAGTCAGATGGACCTGCGAAAAATGCTTTTGAAAAGCTGTTTGAACGGATCGGGCTTGGAGAAAACATAGCCGTTACCAAGAAAGAAGCGATCGAGTTGGAAAAGCGGGTTTCAACGAATCCGGAGGACTTTGAGGCACGAAAAAAGTTGATCTCCTATTACGATAACAATCTTCAAGATCCGAAGAACAGGCGTCAGATCGTTTCTCACCTGGTCTGGCTCGTTCGGAACAGGCCGACAGATTGGGGGTCGACGGTTTTTTGGTGGCGTATCGAAGTGGAACCAGGCAGTCCGGGTTCTAAGTCAGTGAAGCAGGAATGGCTCAGTGTTTTGGGCGAACAGCCGGACAAGCCCGGGTTAAGGCTGATCGCTGCGGACTTCTTTCGTGGCCATGAGACTGAATTGGCGATTAAGCTTCTCGATGAAGGGGCAGCCAGATTCAAAGATGACTACCGGTTTTCGGCTGAGAAATTCAAGATTCTCTATTCTTGGATCAATGGCGGCGAAGATTTCGACGAGAAGCCTTTGCCCGCAGATACACGAAAACGCGCATTCGAAATCGGGCGGGCTGCTTTGGAGATTCTACGATCGGGACGCCGGGATGACGCCGACAGGGATTATCTGGAACTCCTGACCGGAATGACCGAACTGGGGTTCCAGCTTGGTGCTTATGATTCTGTCAAACGTTCAGCTACGGAAATGATTCTGATGTTCGGGTCGAGCGCCGCCGTGCCCGGATTTGATGAGGCGACCCATTTTGGGAACATATTCCTCGGAAAACTAGCTCTTCTTGATGGGGATACGGATAAAAGCGGCGAGTATCTCATGATTTCGGTTCGCGCGCCGCTGAGGAAAAAACCGAATTCTGTTCACCCCAAAATGGATCTGGCCAAAGATCTTTTTGAAGCGGGAAAGAAGCAAGTGGTTTCGGACTACCTTGAGGAATGTTTGAAACTCGAGGTATTCACTGACGAGGACTATCCTGACAAAGAATCACTGAAAGCAGTAAATAAATGGATTGCCATGATCAAGGAAGGAAAAACACCTTCGTTCGATTATGATAATCCTTGATTTGAAAAGGACTTACGGTCTTTCTCAGCAAGCTCGCCGATTTTCTCCATTATGAAATCGGCGATCTTTTTATGTGTTCGCACGGAGTTGCGGTCTTCGAGGAGTGAGCCAAATTCGATCGGTTCGCCAAACCAGATACGGACCTTTTCACCACCGGTCCAGTTCCCGGTGATTTGCTTCGGGAGGTCATTGCCGAGGCCGGCGATAAACACGGGGATCACTTGCGGATTCGCTTCCATGATGACTTTTCCGACGCCGGGCTGAGCACGCAAAAACTCGTACGGGTTTTCGCTCAGGTTGCGTTTACCTTCGGGATGGAACCCAATCACGTTCGGCTTGGGTTCCGAGCAGATCTCGATCAGCCGCTGCAGCGAGAACTTGTCAAACTCCCGTTTTTTCGCCTCTTTCGCCTCCCTGAAAAACGGCGGATACATCGACCACCAACCCATCACCAGGTTTACATACCAACCGACAGGGTTGTCATAAAAAAACTTTCCACGAACAGGGAAGAAGAGATTCACCGGCCTCGTGGTTTGCCGGAAGATTACGCTCGAGACAACATACATGTCGAAAAACGAACGATGGTTTGCAACTAGCAGGAGCGGTCGTTCGGTAGAGGAGTTTTCGACATTCTCAATACCGAAAACGTTCATCAGGTTGTAAGTTGCGATCTTTATCCAAAGTGAGCCGATATGGCGCTGGCAAAAGCCCCAAAACCTCTTCCAATTTCCGAGGTTCATGCGGTGAGTCAAGCGAAATCCGATCCGCTCTGTTAAGGAAAGCGCATTTATCTGCTCGTCCGTTGGTACCAACACTCCCTCGGAACGTTGCTCTAATGCCGTTTTTCGGTCGTCCCCGTTCATTAAAACCGTGCGGAAATCGGATTATCGATAGACCCTGGAAACAAAATTTCCTTTCAAGAACTCGTTCGGGTCAATATCGCTCTGCATAATCGCGCCCTTGTATTTATTGGTTGCGAGCATGTCCGCACATTCTACCAAAGCAGATGCGGTTGTCGTTTGGATCGCTCTCAGGTGCTGGCCGTTTATCTCCAAAGGCTTGATATGAAATGCCTTTTCGACCATTCTCTTGCGCCCCTGCAGATCAAATCCTTCAACCGAAGAATGGGCGATCACGAAGTCGTCTTCGACCAAAGGTACGTTAGCGAGCATTTCATTTTCCAGGTTTTGTGGAAGATCGTCGTCGAAGGCCAGGTGCTTGACCAACTCGTCGATCCAGTCGTAATGGCCTTCGTGTCTCAGAGTTTTATACTCGAGGTCTTTCGCCCGTCCTTCAAAAACTCTTGGCAGATTCGCCGCTCCGCCGGATGTCAGATCGGCTTCATACGGGAATCCGTTGATAATGATCTTTTCACGTTCGGAAAGCGATGGGATCTGAACCCTTTTGTAATCTCTCACCGCCCTTGCCGTTTTGACATATTCGGTCGCGACGCCAATCGGGGACCAAGTGAAACCATAGAAATGAGGCGCGTGAGCATGAGTCGTCAGCGCCCCGACTTTCATCGCTATTCGTTCCACTTTTTCGTTCTCGAACCGTTCCACAAACTCGTTGTAAAGCGAATTCGCAAGTACGTTGATAAAACCGGGCGCGAGACCTGTCTGAAGAACGAAGCCGGTATCGGCACCTTCCGCAATTTCGATAACCGCATCTGTCTCCGCCACGTACTCGGTGAGGTTCGCGTAATGCATTTTGAAATCCCTGGCGAACCTGGCTAGCCTCGGCGCCTGCTTTCCGGGCGCACAGTCAAGCAAGACTTCACAGGCCTCAAAAGCAGATCTCATGTCCTCAGTTACTTCATCTTCGGCCATCATGACCTTTTCAACCCGGCTTGTTCTCTGCGAAAGGTTTGTAATGAATGCTTTCGCTTCCTTCAGCCGCGCTTCCGAAATATCGCCGAGATACAAATCAACTTCTCCACCGCTCCATTCCCGCAAGAGCAGCGCTGCCGCCTCACCAATTCCACCGGTTCCTGCTACAAAAACTTTGTGACTCATAAGGAAAAGATTTGATCACAAAATACGGTGATACACAATCTGCTGCAGTCGCAACAAAACGCGGATTGTTTTTCAGAGAATATCCGGATTGCCGAGCCTAAGCGACCAGGTTTGTTTCGATTCTCGAGCTGTTTTCTAAGGTCTTGTGTACAGGGCACTTATCAGCGATCTCAAGGAGGCGGGTAGTCTGCGCCTCAGACAATTCACCGGAGAATTCCAGTTCTCTTTTGAAATGATCGATTCTCGCCTTGGGATTGTCGCAATCACCGCAGTCCTCGCGATGAGTCTTTTCATGAGACACATGACACGAAACATCTCCCAAAAACCACCCTTTCCTGTCTGCGTACATTCGAAGGGTCATCACTGTGCAGGCTGCGAGCCCTGAAGCGACGAGATGATAAGGCGAGGGCCCGAAATCTTTGCCTCCGAACCCGACCGGCTCGTCTGCAACGAATCTGTGTCCTCCGGCCATTATCTCAGTCGTGAACTTCTCATCGGATGGGAGAAAGGCCACAACATCGCCCTTTGATGACAGGTTCGGAATATCAGCGGGTTGAATATACCTGCGGGCCCAGGATGCGATAAGTTCTCCGGCGTAGATTCCATCGTCCGCATTTGAGAGCAAATGGTCTGCGCCATCGAGAGAAACAAAACTCTTTGGATGTTTCGCCGCACCATACAAGGCTGCCGCGTTTTCGATCCCGACGGTTCTATCCTGAGGTGAGTGCATAAACAGAAATGACTTTCGCATTCTGCCGACGATGTCGATAAGGTTTTGAGATTCAACGTCTTCTACGAACTCTTTCTTGATAGTAAATGGTCGACCTCCTATGTTCACCGTCGCCGCCCCTGCCTCGTTTATCTCGCCGATACCACCGGCAAACAAGTGCTTTACGTGCTCCGGGTCCGCCGGGCTTCCGATTGTAACCACAGCCTGAATCGATTCCAATACATTGGCCGCGAGGATTACTGCCGACCCGCCAAGCGAATGCCCAACAATTAGGCTCGGCGCTTTGTAGTTCGTAGAAAGATAGTTGGCGGCGCACACCAGGTCATCGACCGAGCTCGAGAACGTGGTTTCGGCGAACTCACCTTCACTGGTACCAAGACCCGTGAAATCGAAACTCAAAACACCGAATCCCGCCGAGGAAAGTGCCCTGCTGATGCTGCGAACCGCCCTGAAATTCTTGTTGCAAGTAAAACAATGGGCAAAAAGGGCATAGCTGTGCGGTTTCTGGTCCACAGGCATCTCGATGACAGCTGAAAGCGTCTCCCCGTCAGAATTCTCGAAGCTGATATTTTGTCTTCGCATAAGGCTATTTATAACACTTGCCTGTCTATTTATTCCCGGGCCAGATCTCAATCGCCCGTCAAAACTTGACGTCAGATGCAGTGTATTCGATTATTCGAGCATGCGAATTACGACCGGAATGATCACGATCGCGCTATTCGGGCTCGGGGTTTTGGTTAACAGTTGTGGAGAGCCGTCGAATTTGGAAGAATCAGAAATCAAAATCAGTGAGCTCACGGTTGCTCAAATACACGAAGGGTTTAAGGCCGGAAATTTCAACGCGGAAGAGTTGGTTGCCGAATACCTCGAACGCATCGAGAATTACAACGGGAAGATAAACGCTATTACCTATGTAAACCCGAATGCTCTTCAACAGGCTCGGGCGCTGGATGCGGAATTCAAAAAAACGGGAGTCCTAAGGGCCTTACATGGAATTCCGATGATCGTGAAAGACAATTTCAACACGGGGGGAATGCCGACCACTGCGGGTTCAAATGCCCTTAGGGACTTCAAACCTGAAAAGAACGCGTTCATGGTGCAAAAGCTGGTGGACGCCGGTGCGATTATACTCGCCAAATCGAATATGGCGGAATGGGCGTTTAGTCCTATGCATACGGAGAGCTCCACCCACGGAACGACCCGGAATCCTTACAACCTAGACCATGTCCCCGCGGGTTCGAGCGGGGGAACAGCCGCCGCGATCGCATCTAACATCGGCGTTCTCGGACTGGGCACTGATACCGGAAATTCCATAAGGGGACCCTCTTCTCACAACGCGTTGGTTGGAATTCGTTCAACTTTGGGCCTTACAAGCAGGAGCGGCATTGTCCCTCTGTTTCTTCGCAATGACGTGGCAGGGCCAATGTGCCGCACCGTCGAGGACGCCACCCGTGTTCTTCAAGTTATCGCCGGCTACGATCCGCTTGATACTCTCACAGAGCGTTCTGAAGGGAAGGTGGAGCAGGACTATCTGAAATACCTGCAGGCCGATGGCTTAAAGGGGGCGCGCATTGGCGTGCTGACCGAATTGAGTGAGTCTGATCCCGATCCGGAGGTAAAAGCGCTATTCGATGAGGCGGTAACAGATTTGAAAGGAATGGGGGCGAAAGTTGTTGCAAAGGTGGAGGTTCCGGACTTTGATGAGCTTAAAAAGGACCAGTGGTGCGACGTTTTCCGCGAGGATGTTGAGTCCTATTTTAAGACCTACGTGAGCGCCGGGTCACCGGCAACTCTGGAAGATGTGATCAAGATTGGGAGCAAATCGGATTTCGCATTGGAAGGCCTCAATGAATCAGCAAAGTCTGAAGAAAGAAATGGGACGGAAACCTGTGGGGATCCCTATACAGACAAGAAGCGCGTTAAATTTCGGGAAGCGATTGAGAAACGGATGGATGAACTAAAGCTTGACGCAGTCATCTATCCGACCTGGAACAATAAACCGGCACTGATAGAAAAGTTCAAGGAGGGCTACAAGGGCGACAACAACCAGGTTGTCGCGCCCCATACCGGACAGCCGGCGATCACTGTCCCTATGGGTTACACAAAAGGGAATTTGCCGGCCGGGCTTCAGTTTCTGGGACGTATGTATTCGGAGCCAACGCTCATAAGACTTGCGTATTCCTACGAGCAGAATACGAAACACCGAAAGCCGCCGGAACTGAACTAATGAAGACTGGCGCTTCGTTGGTGGACATGTGTGTTTTCAAAAACGGCTGAAGTTCAAACACATCGGACCATAGTATACTTAGGATCCGAAGCAGGTTTTGAAAAGTTACGTAAATAAAAAATCTTAGCTAAGCCTATGAGCCTATGTTCTTATGTGTTTTGAAGTCCAACTGATTTGCACAGATGTCTGAGCACAAGAGCTCCTGAGCAGATCCGCTCACTCATTTATCGCCAAAACGATCAGCCGGTCCAACTGCTTCGCAAACGAGACACGATATAGCCGGCTAAGTCCATTTTCGTAGCTATTGGCAGCATTCTTGAAGTCATCGATAGTCTCAAGCGTTTTTGAACTCACATTGCTGCGCCGGCTAGTGAAATAAAGAGTTTTGGTATTGAAATCGACAAAGGGACAGAAGTCCATCGAAACGGAGTTGATTTCTTTTCCTAAATTCAAGGCTTTCGACCATTTTCCGCCTTGTTGACGTCTGCTGACATAAAGGTCGCCGCTGCCAAAACCTTCCGCGCGCTGATAACCGCCAAATATGAGGAATGATTCGTCAGGTGCAACAAAAGCGTTGTACTCATGGCCTTCGCTGTTAACACCTTCGCCCAGCGGAACAGGTTTTTCGTAGGAGTTTCCGTTCCATTTGCTCATCACGATATCGGGCTTGACGCCCTTTGCTTCGAGCGTGAAATAGATGTTGCCGTTTGCGGCGACAGACGGATAAAACTCCTCTTTACTTGAATTTACAGGTGTCCCTAAGTTTTTGGGCTGAGACCATTTGCCGCCTTTCTTCTTTCTTTCAACAACCCAGATGTCGTGATCTTCAGGTTTTTCGTCCTTGGAATCGAGGGGCCTCGTCGAAACAAAGTAGAGCTTCAATCCATCCGGCGAAAGTGAAGGTTCCAGATCCCGGTGCTTGCCCGAAAAAGAAGCGATTTTTGGCTCGAGCCACATCCCACGCCATTTATTCATCGTGGCGATATACGTAACTTCTTCCAAAAGGCTCTGGATCGTGAAATACGCTTCAGTGCCGTCGGAGGTCATTGTGAAATCACGTATTTTTGGGAAGTCCTTGAGCGACTCGAATGCAGGGACCGGTGAGGCCTGGCATATTGCTGAAAACGTAACCGCAAGAACGAGACTGAACGCAAAGAGAAAATGTCTAAAATTCATATTCTTATAGCGGTCAGCTCTTGTTTTATATTCGATTCAAAGCGAACCTCGTTCCTAACCGATATTGAAATACCTCGCTTCCGGATGATGGAGGATTATCGCTGAGGTCGATTGTTCAGGATCTAGCATAAACTCATCGGTAAGCTCGACGCCAATCCGATCTGGCCGGATCAGCTCAAATAGTTTGGTCTGATCCTCCAGGTTAGGACACGCCGGGTAGCCAAAGCTGTATCGCGAACCCTGGTAACCCTGTTTGAAGAGTTTGGTCATCTCGGGCGCATCATTGCCGTCAATTCCCAGTTCTTCCCGAATGCGTTTGTGCCAGAGCTCAGCAAGCGCCTCAGCCGACTCAACTGAAAGACCGTGAAATAGCAGATACTTCGTATAATCGTCGTTCTTGAAAAGCTTGGCAGAGTGTTCTGAAGCCTTTCTTCCCATAGTAACTAAATGGAACGGAACTACATCCATTCTTCCGCTTTCTTTTGAAGCAAAGAAATCGGCGAGGCAGAGGTTTTTGCTTCCGCGCTGTTCAACGGGCTGTCTTGGGAACGTAAACCTTGTTTTTTCAGTGTTTTCATCGTCCTCGTAAACAACCAGATCATTGCCTTCGGACTGACAAGGGAAGTATCCATATACGAGCTTGGCTTCGAGGAGTTTGTCTCGAATCGCATCCGCCTTGATCTCTTCGTACTTGGGAAAAACGGTTTCCTCGAGGATATTAGCGTATTCCTCCGGGGTTTTCCGTCCCTGCTTGTATTGCCACTGGCCCTTGAAAAGCGCGGTCTCATTCACGAAATCGAAGACTTTGGTCAGATCTTTTATCTCGACCACCTTTGAGCCGTAGAACGGGGCTTTCGGGATTTCAACGTCCTCAGAGATATCAGACCTTGCAGTATGAGAGGTGAGGCCTGAAGTCCGAGTGCTAAGGCCTGAGTCTTTCATCGAATCGATACCCAGCTTTGCGTCTTCGCCGACGAGATCCTCTAAGTCTTCCGCTTTTTCGCCTTTAAAAGCATCGCGGGTCGCTACCGCTGCCCGTATCGAAGAGCCACTATTTGCTCCAACGGCTTTCCTGGCAATATCTTCCTCAGCGTTCTCCGCGCCCTCCGCGGTGAGATCATTCTTTTGCGTCAATTCATCCATCGCGTTCAGCCCGTCAAAGGCATCGCGTGCGTAGAAAAGTTTACTCTCGAAGAGCGGGATCAGGTCGTTGTCGACATAACGCCTGTTTAAGGCCGCGCCCCCAAGGACCACGGGGGTCTTGTCCCCGCGCTCATTCATGATCTCCAGGTTGTCGCGCATGACGAGTGTCGATTTCACGAGCAATCCGCTCATTCCGATGGCATCGGCATTGTGTTCGCTTGCAGAATCGAGGATCGCGTCCACGTGCTGCTTTATACCAAGATTCACCACCTTGTAACCGTTGTTCGTCAGGATGATGTCGACCAGGTTTTTTCCAATGTCGTGAACATCACCCTTTACAGTCGCCAGGACCATGACACCCTTCGTCGAGCCCTCGACCTTCTCCATTAGGGGTTCGAGGTATTTCACCGCCGACTTCATTGCCTCCGCAGACTGAAGCACAAAGGGTAGTTGCATTTGCCCTGAACCAAATAGATCGCCGACGACCTTCATACCGTCGAGCAAATGCGTGTTTATGATCTCCAGGGGCTCGTATTTCTTGAGTGCTGATTCGAGAGAATCTTCCAGTCCAATCTTCTCTCCATCGATGATGTGCCGTTGAAGCTTCTCTTCGATCGGCAGATCCGAAATATCCTGTTTCAGGGTCTTCCGAGTCTTACCTTCGAAAAGAGTGGTAAATTCCGTCAGCGGGTCATAGGTGCAAATCTCTCCGTCAAACTTCCGCCTGTCGTAGATCAGTTCCCGCGCTACTTCAATCTCGTGTTCGTCGAACCTTGTTAAGGGTAAGATCTTGATGGCATTGACGATAGCGGAATTCATACCGGCTTCGACCGCATCATGCAGGAATACGGAATTGAGCACAACGCGCGCCGCCGGATTCAATCCGAAAGAGATATTTGATACGCCCAAAATCACATTTGCATCCGGCATTTCCTCCTTTATCTGCTTGATCGCCTTGATCGTTTCGTCAGCGTTCTTCCGGTCTTCCTCAATTCCGGTAGAAATCGGAAGCGCGAGGGGATCAAAGAAAATATCGTGAGCCGGAATCCCGAATTCGACCGTGTCTTTGTAAGCCCGTCTAGCAATCTTGAGCTTGTCTTCGGCACTCCGCGCCATGCCATCCTCGTCGATAAGACCGATCACAACTGCGGCCCCGAACTCCCGGGCAAGCTCCAAAACCTTATAAAACCTCGGTTCACCATCCTCGTAATTCGTTGAATTGAGGATGCACTTTCCGCCGGCGTGTTCCAGGCCAGCTTCCATCTTTTCCCACTCTGTCGAGTCGAGCATGAGCGGGATCTTCACATTTGTGGCAAGCCTTGAAACGAGTTCGTGCATATCCGCAACGCCGTCACGGCCGACAAAATCGACGTTTACATCGAGTATATGAGAGCCCTCACGTTCCTGCTCTTTTGCGAGTGCGACAAGACCGTCCCAGTCTTCGGCGTCGAGTAACCTGCGCATTTTGCGTGAACCCGAAGCGTTGACCCTCTCGCCGACGATCAGAAAAGATGCGTCCTGGGTGTATGGTTGTCGGAAATAGATCGAAGATGCCGAAGGTTCCAGCGAGGCGTCCCTTTGTTTTGGTGACAGCCTGGACACGCGGCGCACCAGCATCTCGATGTGTTCGGAGGTAGTTCCGCAGCAACCACCAACGACATTCACACCGTAGTCCTCTGCAAAATGAACTACCTGGTCGGTAAAGCTTTCGGGAGTTTCGTCGTAGTGTTGTTTGCCATCTTTCACTTCAGGCAGTCCCGCGTTTGGCAATACCGATACGGGAATCTCGGAATGATCGCACAGATACTTGAGCGATTCTGCCATTTGCTTCGGACCGGTGCCGCAGTTCATACCTATGAGATCGATCGGGAATGGATCGAGCGCTGCGAGAGCGGCGCCGATCTCAGTTCCGTTGAGCATCGTGCCGAATGTCTCGATCGTCACCTGCGCTATCACCGGTAGTCTTGTCTTTCGTTCCTCGAATTGATCAAAGATCGCGGCCAGTGCTGCTTTGGTTTGTAAAAGGTCCTGGCAGGTCTCGACGATCAGGAGATCCGAACCGCCGTCAAGGAGGCCGCGTACCTGGTCGACATAGGCTGCCTTGAGGTCCCGATAGGTGATATGACCGAGGGTCGGGAGTTTCGTGCCAGGGCCGATTGAGCCGGCTACAAATCTCGTTTGATCGCTCGTCGAAAAGTCCAACGCAATGCGTTTTGCCATTTCGGCGGCTCGTTTGTTGACGTCGTAGGTCTTTTCCTCGATTCCGAACTCTGCAAGCACTACACCGCTGCCGCCAAAACTATTGGTTTCAATGACATCGACCCCGGCCTCCAGGAATCCAACGTGCACCTTTTCGATTGCCTCAGGCTTTGTATAGAGAAGATTTTCTGAGCAGTTCTCAAACTCCGGCCCGCCCCAGTCATCGATCGAGAGTTCCTGCGCCTGGAGGCTGCTCCCCATCGCACCGTCAAAGACGACAATCTTTTCTTTTAGTAAATCGAGAAATTTCATTGTTTTTGTAGTTTCGTCTTTTTGACCAATCCTTCGCCCAGCAACTCCCGCAGTGCAGCAATATCGGACTCAGAATCAAAAAATGATTTTGGCACAGGCCACATCATGTTACTTAACGGAAAAATCAGGAAATCATCTTTGGTCTCTACTATTTTTTGCATCTTGTTCCACTCGGTCTTCGATTCACCGTCTTTCCAATTTGAGGTCATAGCTTCACGCGAAAACACAATTTCCACGTCCTGGCTATGAGCCCCAAGTTGACCGGCCATTCTCCTAATGCTTCTACGTGTGACATAGAACAAAATCCCAAAAAAGCCTGCAGGCAGGAGCGCAAAGGCGCCGGCCTCAATATTTGACCGGTCGGTCCCCAATACACCGGCAAGGATCATTACAAGACTAGTGAAACAGAAAAGCCCAAACATTATTGGCAGGAAATAAAGAAATCCCTTTCGCTGGGATCTCATCGCGCGAACATAATCGTTCTCATGCAGTTTTCCTTTGGCAGTAACGGTCATATTTGGAGCAAACCAAAAAGCCTCATGCTAAACAACACAAGGCTTTTCGGTAAAAACTGTTGCAGCTGTTTAGCGGATTATTTTACGTGGTCGCAAGTTGCTATAACTCACCACGTTTGCGAAACGAAAGTCTAGCTTTTTCAAGGCTTTCAAGTCAAACGAAAAAAGCCGGCGAAAAATCCCGCCGGCTTTCTCAAAGTTCTTACTGTGCTCGGGCGGCCAGCAGCACCTCGGCAATATCATTGGCCGACTCCTCGATTAAGCCCATCAGGACGGTGTCATCGTTCTTCTTCTTGGCTTTTGCCTCAAACTCTTTGTCCGCAACGGTCTTTCCTTTTCCGGTAATCAGGCCGTAGTTGAGCGTGAACTTGTCATTCTTGCGAACCTTGATCGACATGTTCGACATGGTGTAGCCAGTGTTGATGATTGCCGAACGCGCGGTCGTACGAGCTATTCTGCCACCCGTCGAACCTGCGCCGGGGACTTTCGTCGAAGCTTCCCATGTCGCGCGGTTTCCGGTGTCTCGCAACACCCGTCCAAACAGTCCGCCGCCTGATTTCTTCGTGACCTGCTTTAATGAGACGTTCAGGATGTAGTCACATTCAAGCTTTTCAGCTTCTGCGAGAGCAAGCGATGCGAGTCTGGATTTCAATGCAACCAGTTCAAAAACATCGGAATTAAGGAGTGAGGCATAGGTGCTTCTAAGCGCTTCTCCAGGTTCGACCTCACCCTTCGCGTCCACAAGTTCGACTTTTGGCAGCACTACTCCTACTCGGATTACTTTTGAACCCGGGTCGCCCTTTTGAATGTCTCCACCCTCTTGAGCGAACACAGTCGAACCGAGTGAAAGTGCTGTAAACATTGATATTAACGCTAGCAGTTTGAATCGCTTCATCTCTAAAAAAACTCCTTAACTTGAAATGTGGAAACCTATTACTCTGAATCGATACTATTAGATGACGTAAACCGGCAGCGGGTTTTGCCGAATCTGCAACCCGCCGTCGGAATAAACGTTTGAATAGTAGAGGCAGGAAACTATTTCATAAAATATCCCGCAGCCATTGCCGCAAGGTCGTCGAGCGCGCTGCCATCACCATCTGAGTCGAGCATCCGCGAGGCCATGTCGATCATCGGATTTCCTGTGGACTGAGCCTGTTTTTGCTGCCCAAGGATCAAATCCGAAACCCCACCGGCGTCGAGATCGTTTTGTTGCTTTTGCTTGCCGAGATAGGCCATCACGATGGGCGCGAGCGTAATCAGAAGGTTTGCTACCTGGCCCATGTCGAGTCCGGTTTTGTTGCTAATTTCCTGTGCCGCAGTACCCTTGTTGGTACCCAAAATATGTTCGAGGATGCCCGATCCGTTTGTTGCTCGAGTTGCCTGTTCAGGGGCCGGCACTCCGCCGGAAAGAAAGTCGGTCAGGTTATTCAGCAATCCACCTGTGTGGTCGTTCGCAAGTGCGCTATCGAGGCTCTGTGCTCCTTGCGGGCTTTGTACATTGTTCGCCAGTCCCTGCAGGATGACAGGCAATGCCATTTGGACGGCATTGTTAACCGTGCTCTGGTCCGCACCAAGATTCGCACTGATTTGTCCAATCGCTTCTCCGCCAGTCTGTTGGCCCAAAAGATCTTCTAATGAAAACATAAATATGCTCCTATTTGTTTACTGCCGGGGGACGGTTAATAATATCAGAAATTGAAATACTTTGCCCCGCCCGGATTGCCCCGGCGCTTCACACCTTCCGATATGGAAAATTTCTCAAAATCCCCGGCTTTATACCTGATTCTGGTCTCAGTTGTTTTTCTGGGCTCTTGTTCTTTCTTCGAGGAGAAAGAGCACGCGTTTTCTGAGGTTCGAACTATAACGATGCCGGGTACCGGGATCGGGGAACCATTTGGCTTAGCCGCGCGGAATGGAGATGTCTTCGTTTCTGACGGCGCAAATGGAATCATCTGGCTCCTGAATGAAGGCAAAGTTTCAAAGTTCGCCAGTGGATTCAAGACGCCGTCGCACATAGCGTTTGATAAAAAAGGGAATCTATTTGTTGCAGATTCAGGTGACCATACTGTCAAACGAGTATCACTGGAGGGCACGGTGACCGTGGTGGCCGGGGTTGCCGGTAAGCCCGGATTAAAAGACGGTCCCGCTTCCCAAGCACTCTTTCGAGCACCGATCGGAATTGCGGTGAAGAATGACAAAATATTCGTCGCTGATACATACAACGACCGGATCCGTGTTATTGAAGGTTCTATCGTAAACACGCTCGCCGGTAGCGAGCGAGGATTTTCGGATGGTCCGAATGCAACGAGCGTAAGATTCGACTCGCCGACCGGTCTCGTGTTTTGGGGCGAATCGCTCGTCATTGCCGATACCGGCAACCGGAGATTGCGCACGATCGGCCCAGCGGGAGAAACACGCACTATTCTCGGCGGCGGGGGCGATACAGATCCGGATGGAATACCAGGTGGCGCAAGGCTCGTCTCACCGGTCGGTCTCTCGGTGGATCGTAAAGGCACTCTCTATATCGGAGACGGAAATTCAGTCAGGGCGGTTGGCAGAAGGTTTGTGCCCGTCCTGGAAACGATCGCCGGAGGTGATAGGGGTTTTCGGGATGGTGTTCAGAGGGACTCCCGTTTCAACAGGGTTAGCGGTATCCAGGCCTTAGCCAATGGTGACCTTGCAATCGCTGATTCTGAAAACGGTATCGTGAGGGTTCTGACGGGAAGCGCCAGGGGCAACATAGTCGCTCCCAAAACGTTTCGGGAATCACGCGCTACTGCGGAAGAATTCAAAAAGCGCTACAGGGGCAAGTGGCCTTACAGCCCCGCGGAACGGGCGAGAGAAATCGCGGGTACGTTGGGAGAAATCAGGGGCGAGATCGTGGATGAGTCGAGCGTGGCCTGGTTTCATAACGGATTGGACATTGTCGGCGGCTACGGCGAAAAGGCGCGCACCATCAGGCCGGGAAAAATACTGCGCCCGCATGCGGTTTCAGAGTTCGGGACGAGGAGGGAGAATGTTCGATTTCCGGATTTGGGTTATATCCATATAAGACTAGGACGGCTTGAAGACGGCACGAGGATGAAGGACGCGCGTTTCAAATTCGAAACCGGTAAGGATGGTTCTATCGAGGGTCTTCGAATTCCAAGGGGAAGCAGTTTTGACTCAGGTGAAGTCATTGGGACCCTAAATACGATGAATCACGTCCATCTGATCGCCGGCCCTTCCGGGGGCGAAATGAACGCACTCAGCGCCCTTTCGCTCCCCGGCGCGTCGGATTCGAGATCGCCCGTGATCGAGCAAGTTGAACTCTTTGATGAAAGCTGGGACTCGATTGAAACCAATTCAACGAATGCCCGCATTAAGGTTGACGGAAAGCTGAGGGTTGTAGCGACTGCATATGATCAAATGGACGGTAACGCAGCGCGACGGCGTCTAGGCCTTTACAAGCTCGGGTACCGAGTTTTGAAAAATGACGGGGAGGCCGTTCGAGGCTTTGAAAAGACCAATTGGTCAATCGTCTTTGATATGACACCCCCAAATGATGCGGTTCAACTGGTCTATGCTCCCGGAAGCCGTTCAGGTGCGACGGGTAAAACCACGTTTCGCTATATAGTCTCGAACAATGTTTCGGGAGTTTCCCGGTCGGAAGGATTTTTGGATACCCGCGAATTGAACGCGGGTCAGTATTTGATACGAGTTTTTGCGGCAGATTTTTTCGGAAATGTCGCATCAAAAGATATTGCGATCAAAAAATAGGTAGAGATCTCATTTGATGGAGAAACTGATGAAAAGCAAGTTGTGTATAGTGTTGATAGTGTTAGCTTTAACGGGCTCGGTATTTGGGTATTCCGATGTAGTCGAGACCACCAAGAAGCGCTATATAAAACCCGCTCCACCATTTCCCGCTTTTACGACGGCGGAACGTCACACTGAATTGGCCGCGCGGCGAAAGAAAGTTGCCGATTCGATGGAAGACAACAGCGTGCTCGTACTATTTAGCGCACCTGCAAAGATCTACACAAACGATGTCGATTATCACTATCGGCAGGAAAATAATCTTTACTACCTGACCGCTCTGAAACAAAACGGTGTGACCCTTGTGATCTTAAAGATAGCTGGTGACGTCAACGAACTGATTTTGCTGCCAAAGCGGAATCCGCAGTTTGAAACCTGGAACGGGCGGATGTATTCAAACGAGGACGCTACAATGCTCTCGGGAATCAGAAATATCGCAGATGCCAAGAATCGTTCGACTCTAATTTCCGCTATCAGAATCGGAGACGACATCGGACTGGACGGTGTCCGTGTAAATGGCAGCGGTAACGTGTATCTCCTGACCGGGAATCCTCGCGAATTTGCGTTTGAGAATGAGTTGGTTAAGTCGATCCCTGAACGACGACTTCGAAATGCCTCCCCGATTTTTGCGAGAATGCGTCTTGTGAAGTCACCGTACGAGATCAAAATTCTGCAGCACTCGATCGACATCACCACAGAAGCTCTCATGCGCTCCATGGGAATGGTTTCAAAGGCGAACTTCGAATATGAGGTTCAAGCCGAATTAGAGTTCACATTTCGCAGACGAAACGCCGAATACTGGGGATTCCCGTCAATCGTTGGATGCGGTCCCAATGCGACAACGCTTCATTACATAGAATCTCAGGGTGGTATCCGAAAGGATGATCTTCTTCTGATGGATGTTGGTGCGGAATTTGATCACTACACTGCCGATATCACCAGAACTTTCCCGGTAGACGGAAAATTTTCGAAGCCCCAAAAAGAGATTTATCAGATCGTTTATGACGCACAGGAAGCCGCCGCGAGAACACTGAAGCCGGGGTCAACGTTTGGCCGGGCCAGCTCAGCCGCAAGAAACGTAATAATCGATGGTCTTTATGAATTAGGGCTCATCACGGACAAAGCATCCAGAATGCAGGTAGGCCTTTGGTTTATGCATGGCTGGGGACATTGGCTGGGAATGAATGTGCATGACGTAGGTAATTACGGAACAACGCTGAAAGAAGGAATGGTCATGACCAACGAGCCGGGCATCTATGTACGTGAGAACGCTTTGGACTTCCTTCCGGATACGGCCGAATGGAACGAATTCAAGGCAAAGATCAGACCTGCTTTTGAACGGTATAAGGGTATCGGCGTACGGATCGAAGATGACATGCTCATCACAAAGGACGGTGTTGAGTGGATGTCGAAGGGCCTTCCCAGACAGATAGAGGAAGTTGAGAAATTCATGAAGGGAGCAAGGAAAGAGATGAGGCGGTATGCCTTGCAAAGGCCTTCTTCCAAAGCCGATATATCAAATGTGTTGGCGGTTAAATATGGCGATGTCTCGCGCGACCTGGCAGCAGCTGCCGGAGTAACCGTGAAGCAAGGGATTGGTCAGAACGGGAAGTCAGTGTTTTTCCATTCGCACTGAATTGACGGACATTACTCGTAGCTGAGGGCGTCGACAGCATCCATCCGGGCAGCTCTAAGTGCCGGATAGACCGCTCCGAGGGCTCCCCCTAACAAGCCGACCACAAACACGATTGAAATTACCCACTCGCTCATTTGAACTTCAAGGGTAGTAACAAGAGAGAGAACCGCCTTCAACGCTACGGTAAGAAGGATGCCGCCAAAAATTCCGAAGAGGCTGATTAACAAGGCCTCTTTTGTTATGGTCCAGGCGATCCCCCCGTTCGACATGCCAAGCGATTTCATGATTCCGATCTGCCGCGTTCGTTCCGTCACAGTCGTGTACATCGTCAATAGGATAACCAAAGCACTAATTACCGCGGCAACACCAATTATCACGTTTAGGAAAATGCCCAGTGCCGGGATCGCATTCATATAGAGTTCTTCGAGGTCCCGCGTGAGGATCAGCTGGTTATCGGGAAATTTCTGGTTGATATTGGCCGCCACATCGCTCGGGTCGAGCCCTTTGTTGATCTTTACTAAAAATGCTGTCGCCCTGTCTTCGCCGCCAAGTTGCTCCTGCATCGTTGCCAGGGAAGTTTTAACCCTGGCTCCGGCAGCCGGCTCGTAACTGCCAACGACGGTAAACGGACGCTCCCAAAGATCCATCTTGTCACCGATCTTAATATTCTTTTGGGCCATAAAGGCCGTGTCAACGATGACCTCATCAGTCTTGTTTCCGAATGGCCGCCCCTGAATCATCGAAATGCTTACAAGGGCAGCATAGGATTTGAAATCGACACCATCAATGAGTCTCTCACCGGTTTTTGAATCTTTGACCGTAACCGTGGTTTGACCGATAGGCACGACCTCTTTTACGCCATCGACCCTCTTTACGTGTTCGACATCCGCGATTTTCAGCCTGAAAGCCTCATTGCCGACCATTCCGATCGAGCCACCCGGGCGAAAAAAGATCTCCGCATTTACATTGCCTTCCCTGACAGCCCGTTCACGCATTGAGCCCTCGGCGAGCCCGACCGTAAAGACGATCAGCAAAACTCCTACAGAGATGCCCAAAACGCTGACAAGGCTGCGTGCAGGTCGGTGGAGAAAATTTGAAAGGACGAGACTGTTCATAATTCCGTCTTGGGAATTTGGAAGTTTCTCATAGCGGTAGGAACGGTTCAAGACGCGATAGACCTCAAAATCTACAGTCTATAAATCGAATAAAAACTTACTTTTCTGCTTTTGACGCGACTGAAGACTTCGCCGGAGATGCAGCCGCTTCAGGTTCTTTGGTCACAAGGGAAGATGTTTTCCACCCGACATCATCCAAGAGCCGTTTTGCGTATTCAATCGGGACAGCGAGATTGGAGGCGTTGTTCTCGGTAAACACGCCGAAATTGACTCCGATCACTTTACCGGATTGACCAAATAACGGCGCACCCGAACCACCCTCGGCAGTCTTGGCGTCATGGACAATTCGCTTGCCGTCCAAATCGGTTATCGAGCCCTGCGTGGTTAGCGGCAGAATTTTTCCTGATTGGGCGAGATAACTGATCAGGGCCTGACGTGAACTGCCGAATTTTCTGTTGATCGACTTCGCCTCAGCATCATCGACCATCGCGAGTAAACGGTCAGGTCCATTTGGATAGCCCATCGTCACTACTGTCTTTCCAATTGCCCGCGAATCATCACCTTCGTCGATCGGTAAAACGGGAATGGATTCGATTATGTCAGGTGCGTTTACGAACCCAACGGCAATATCCTGGTTGCTTCCGAGGCGTTTTATCGAAAGTGGATATGCCCGGGTATAGCTCGGGAAATAAACCGTCAGACTTCGGATCTTTGCCCTCCCGCCCGCCTGTGACATCAGCTGTTTTACGAGGTCATCTTCTGTCCAGGGTTGAAGAACATGCTTGTTAGTCAGAATAAAGCCGTTGCCGACATGAAAACCCGTCCCGATAAAATCGTATCTTACCGGAGACCCATTTCCTTCCGTCGTAAGTCCTTGTGTATCAGGTACTTCATAAATCCCTTCCTCCATCGGCGGAGGCTGGTAAGGATCGTTTTCAAAGTCTTCCGGGTCGGGATACCTCAGTTGGCGTCCCGTTTTGCGGTCGACCAGGTCATAAACACCGACGATCAGGCAAACACCGTTCCCATACTCGACTCGAAGGTTTGGTGCCAGGGAAACGATGTTGCGCACCATTTCGTTTGATTTGTTTAACTCACCAAGTTCCGAATTGGTCTTATCAATCTTTTCGCGAAGATCATTGATGACCCGGTTTTGATCCTCGATCCTTATTCGACTCTGTTTCGTTTCCTGGTAGAAGCCGTATCCGGCATAGAACAGACCAAGACTCACCGTAACAAAAAGAGCAATCCAAAGAGCTTTGGTGCGCCAGCTTATTTCCCGAAACAGCTCTCGCGAAAACTCGCGGAGGAATGCCTTTGCGTCGTCCCGCTTTTCGGTCGCGGAGGCACCGATCGCAGCCTCTTCGATGAACTGGACCTGGTGAGGCTCGCGGTTGGTCGTAATAAGCGCGGACTCAGACGTTAGCGAGAAGAACGAGAACTCGATCTCGGAATTTCCGATAGTGATACGGTCTCCATCGGCTATTGCGCGAAATCGTTTAATTGGCTCATCGTTGTGTTCGAGTTCGAGGCCATCATAGAAATCAATAATTCGATAAACACCGTCTTCGCGCTCCAAGGTCAGCCAAATGCGATCCTTGGGTACGTTTGGGGTATGAATCTGAAGCTCACTGATCTCATCCGAGCCGATCCTCAGAAACTCTTCGCCGAAGTACTCGGTACGTTTCTCTTTCCCAACAGAAACGTGAATGATAATTCCTACTGCCATATGTCCGAATCGTTTTGCTGACGACTGTCAGTCCAATTTTATCACAGAACGGAGCGACCGCCGTATAAACAGAACGACTGATTTGACTGCTTTTGCGCGGAATTCGTTTGCCGGTGTTTGTGAAAATCCAACCCTTGGATTCCTAATTGGGATTCCGTGTTTATGAAGGAGGGTGCCTTGTGCTGCTGAATCTTCACCGGCGAGTGTTACACAACGCCAACTTTGGTACTATTTTCAGTATTCCAGTTGTGCGTGTATGTCTTCCGGCTCGAGTGTTCTCGCCGGCGTGGATGTCCGGCCGATTAAGGTTGACCAATTCGAAATGAGCGATCCGAAAATAATCAAAGATAAGAACAGGCTTCATAAGCTCGCGCCGGTGGCTGCCGCCGAGATCAGGCATCATGTTTTTGTGTGCGGGGGTAAATCCTGCTCGAAGGTTGGAGCATCTGAAGTTAAGAAAGCCTTTGTAAAGGAGCTCGAATCCCGAAAGCTGAGATATGGGAAAGAAAGCAAGGGCCGAAATCCGGAGGGGCCGATACTTCTCACCGATTGTGGCTCGGTTGGTTTTTGTTCGATCGGTACCGCGGTTTTGGTTTATCCGGAGGGTGTTTGGTATGCGCAGGTAAGAGCCTCGGATGTTCCGGAAATCATTGAGCAACACCTAATTCAAGGTGAGCCGGTTGAAAGGCTCGTCCTAAAAACACCTCAAACGATCGGACCGGAATAAAATGGACCGCAATTGCGGTCCTTCTTGTTTGTCTAGCCGGCGAGCCAGTCTGTCGCCAGGTAACTCGTGATGAAGTCGGTCCAGCCGATGGTGAAACTTTCCTCGATTCCTTTTGCACCCGGATTCGCATTTTCGAAATCCAGAAGAGAGAATCGCATCTGGTCTTTTAGATCCAGGAAAGCTTCCTGAAAACCCTTGATCTTCTCTGATCTCTCACGGGATTTGCCGGCTTCGTAGAGCTTTTGGCCAAACGCGGCGATCCTCTCCAGCGGGATGCCCGCCTTCTTTCCTAACGCTCCAAGTCCCTTGTTTACAACACCGTACATGAATTCGCGGAATTCCTTATCCTCATTGAATTTGTCCTTATAAGCTTCGACGGAATCGAGGAACCCACCGCTAACCGCCCCAAACAAATACCCGATTTCGCGTCCAAGAGCCTCTGGGTCACCGCCGTTTGAGGCCCTGTCCATGATCGTTTGAGCAACATTGCCGATAATACCCGTGTTTGCCCCTCCGTCGCCCATGATCACCTCTGTCATCGGTTTGCCGTCATATTCAAGTAAATGTGAAATCGGTGAATAGACCACGTTAATAAAGAAATCCTTCAGAATCTCGGGTTTGAAATTTCGGTTTGTGCTTCCATCAGCTTTATGGAGTGCGGCGTACCGGTCCACGACAGTCTGTGAGTGCTCAATAAAGAACCTGCCGGCTGCCTCTTTTGAGAAGAAGTTCTGACCGGTATTCGTTGCGACAGTCTCAAAGATATTCATAGCCGCTTCGGTCGGACGCCCGTCTGAGGTTGTCATCTTCGAAGCAGTGTCAAGCAAGTTGCCGAGGGCGGGATTGAACGCCCAAGGATTTGCGAATCCTGCGCTGTTCGCGTCCGCGTCAAGCCAGTTCACGGCGTCCTTCAGGACAGTGTCAAACTGAGCCCGATTAGATTCCATTGCTCTCGCGATACTGTCGAGACCGCCCGATGTCGGAGCACCTGCCGAACGGAAATTGATAAAGTTTGCGAGCGCGTCCGGACTCATCCCCGAAAGGGCTTGCATTGCATCGACAGAAACGGCGTTGTGTTCAGGATTTGCGGCTGCGTGAGTGACCGCTCTCCGTGCGTAATTCGCTATCAACGCATCGTTTCCGGTCTGTGAAACAACCTTCGCGAAACCAGTCCAGTCGTGAACGGGGAAGTTCTTCTCCGCTGAGATGATTTCCTGAAAAAGCCTGCCGGTCCCAACCGGATCCACTTCATAGGCATTGCTGAGCGCGCCTGCCAAAACTGCCTGGTCATCAAAAGAGAGCACTCCTGCATGCTGGAGTGTTTCGGTACCAAATGGGTGCTCTGACACTGTGGCAAGATACTCGGCTTGTTTCTCTGGGGAAAGCCCCCCGAGATCATCTGCGACAGTTTGGATATCAGTTTCCGGCGCACCTATTAATTCAGGCGTCGGGAAGCCCTGGATGCCGTTTTGGAGTCTGGCCGCGGAGGCACGTTCATCTCCATGGACCTTGCCATCCAGAAGGTGGTCTTTGTGCAGTTGCAGCAACTCATTTCCTTCCTTCCCCGCGCCCAGTTTCTGGATTTGATTGTCAGTCAAAGCATCCGCGAAACTCTGAGCAACCTCGTCCCGGTCGGAATCTTTGACGTCGGCGAGGACATGCTCCGAAATCGCGAGAGCCTCTGCCGGGTCGTTTGTTGCGATGTTGGCTATTTCATGGCCTACGCGATCAGTGTCCAAATTATCTGTGCCGCCGTTGACCCTTATTAGTTCGTCAGCCCGGTCTTTCGGAGTCGATCCGCCGGCAACAAAGGTGTTCGTAACATTGTGTTTTACAAGGTTTGCGGAAGATCTCAACTCGGCCCGTTTGGCTGTAACCGATGCATTTGCTTCCGGCCCGGGAGTTGCTATTTTCGCGGCACTGCGGGTGCTTGTTGCAGTTTTGGTGGCTGTTTTCGAAATCGTTGCGGTCTTCTTGGTTACATTGCCGGCGTCTAACTGAACTGCCATGTCAGGGTCTCCTAAGTTACGGAATTTGGAATACTACGAAGGAGTTATCGGCGGGCTCGCGCGTTTGTTTCGCAAAAAAAGACCGGTACTCGGAAAGCACCGGTCGTTGGATCTCTGTCTTAAACAGGTCAGGCGGATTTTGCGCTGGTTTCCATATCGGGCTTCCAGCGTAAAACCGGCTTTCTTGCCGCTGTTGCTTCATCCAGTCTGCCGATCCTAGTTGTATGTGGAGCATTGATCACGAGATCCGGATCCTCGATCGTTTCCTTTGCGATCGACTTCATAGCGTCAACAAATGTATCGAGTTCCTGTCGCCCGACCGATTCAGTTGGTTCTATAAGCATTGCTCCGTCAACAATTAAAGGAAAATAGACGGTCATTGGATGGAAGCCGTAGTCGATAAGGCGCTTGCCGATGTCCAGGGTGTGAACTCCCTTACGGGCCTGTTTCTTATGAGAGAGGATCACTTCATGCATCGGGTCAGCCTCGAAGGGTTTCTCGTAATCCTCCTGCAGGAAGTGAGAGATGTACCGAGCATTCAAAACAGCTGTTTCTGTGGCTTCACGCAGGCCGCTGTCTCCATGCGTTTGGATATATGCGAGTGCGCGTACCATCATTCCAAAATTCCCGAAGAAAGCTTTGACGCGGCCGATCGTATTAGGCTGGTCGCTATCAAGCCTGTAAGACTCTCCTTCCTTCACTACGCGCGGAACTGGAAGAAACGGCTCGAGTTCGGCCGTACAACAGCAGGGGCCGCAACCGGGGCCGCCACCGCCGTGGGGTGTGGAAAACGTCTTGTGGAGATTCAAGTGTATTACATCGACGCCCATGTCACCCGGCCTTGCGACTCCAACAAGAGCGTTCATGTTTGCACCGTCCATATAAACGAGCCCGCCGGCATCGTGAATAGCGTCGCAAATCTCGCGGATATTCTTTTCAAAGATGCCAACGGTCGAAGGATTGGTGAGCATCAGCCCGGCGATTCCGCCCTCGTCGCATAACTCCCGCAGGTGATCCATGTCGGTGAATCCGTCTTTGGTTGACCTGATGGTTTTTACAGTGAACCCTGCAAGTTTTGCGGAAGCCGGATTGGTACCATGCGCCGAATCCGGAACCAGCATCACGCGACGCTCTTTTGACGCCTCACCGTCACGCTTATCAAGCGCTGCCCTGATGATCATGACACCCGTCATTTCGCCATGGGCACCGGCCGCAGGCTGCAGCGAAACGCCCGGCAGTCCGGTAATTTCGGCGAGGTCTTCCTGGAGCGTATACATCAGCTTGAGCGCACCTTGGGACTCAGCCTCCGGAGCAAGTGGATGATGGTTCAAAAATCCCGCGATTCTTGCGACCTTCTCATTTAGACGCGAGTTATATTTCATGGTGCATGATCCGAGCGGATACATCCCAAGATCGATGGAGAAATTCCACGTGGACATTCTGGTGAAGTGTCTCACTACGTCCACCTCGGAAACCTCGGGAAGTCCTTCCAGGTCGTCATCTCGCAAGAATTCTGAAGGGACGATTTCTTCAATAGGTGTTTCTTCGACATCCAGTTCGGGGAGTCTGTAACCAACACGTCCTGTTTGGGACCGTTCAAAGATCAAAGCCTCATTCTGGGTTGGATGCTGTGTAACTTTCTTAATACTCATTTCTAAATCTCTCTACTCAATTACAAACTTTCACAATTAGGGTTGCGGGCATTGGCGACACTAAGAATTGCTCTTTAGGGCAACTACAAGCCTATCTATTTCGGACTTGGTGTTAGTTTCCGTTACGCATACCAGAAAATCGTTTTCATGCCCGTCGTAGTACTGCGTGAGTGCGATTCCGCCCAGGATTGAATCCTGGTCACTAATCTTCTCAAGCAGGTCGGCAGCATTTGAAGGTGCGGTCACGACAAACTCGTTAAATACCGGAGAGTCAAATGTGATCGAATACCCGTCGATCGCAGAAATCTGCTTTCTGGCATATGCCGCTTTTTGAGCGTTTTGGGATGCCACTTCCTTTAGGCCTTTGCGTCCCATCGTCTCCATATATATGGTCGCGGCGAGCGCTATTAGTCCCTGATTGGTACAGATGTTTGAGGTGGCTTTGTCTCTACGAATATGCTGTTCACGGGTCGCCAGGGTAAGGACAAAGCCGCGATTTCCGTTCTTGTCGTACGCAACGCCCGAGAGACGTCCCGGCATTTGCCGAACGAACTTCTGTCGGCATGCGAAGAGCCCGACATGTGGACCTCCAAAACTCATCGGCACGCCAAATGACTGGCCCTCAGCGACAACGATGTCCGCGCCGCAGCTTCCCGGGCTCTTCAGCATTCCAAACGATATCGCCTCAGTAACGACAACTATTAGAAGCGCGCCCGCTTCATGAGCAATTTCTGCAAGGCGATTAACATCTTCGATGCATCCGAAAAAGTTTGGAGACTGGACCACCAGAGCCGCCGTCTCGGTGTCTATCTTCGCAAGTTCATCAGCATTGATCCGGCCTGATTCTTCATCAATTCCAACCGTGTCCAATTCCATATCACCATGCTGGGTGTAGGTTTCTGCAACCTGTAGATACTCCGGATGAACGGTCCGTGCGACAAGTACCTTGTCACGACGGGTAACACGCTGGGCCATCAAAAACGCTTCTGCCATTGAAGTGGAACCGTCGTACATGGAAGCATTTGCAACATCCATTCCAGTTAACTGGCAAACCAGTGTCTGGAATTCGAAAATGTACTGAAGGGTACCCTGTGTAACTTCCGGCTGATAAGGTGTGTAGGATGTAAAAAACTCGCTCCGCTGGATTAGGTTATCAACGATCGTCGGAGAAAAATGCGAGTAAACGCCCCCACCAAGAAACGATGTTTTTTGCGCGGCCGGATTATTGGCCGCGAATGCCTCCATCTCCGCGATGACCTCATTTTCCGCCAAGGGCCGGGTCACATTTAGCTCATTCTTGAGCCGGACATCTTCCGGGATTGATCTGAACAAATCTTCGGGTGACGACAGGCCGATGTCGGATAACATCTCCGCCATTTCTTCTTTCGAATTTGGTATGTATCTCATTAGTGCTTTGTAAATAACTCAAAAAACCGCCGTACAGATCTCCGTTTCGGAAGTGCTTTGCTACGGCGGCCGTTAAAACTCCATTTTGACCCCGAATCAGTCTTCTTCAGATTCGAGAAACTCGGCGTATTCCTCGGCGCTCAGAAGCGCGTCGGCCTCGCCCGAATTATCCATCTTGATCTTGACCATCCAACCGTCGCCGTAAGGATCGTCATTAACCACTTCCGGCGTGTCATTGAGGTCTTCATTTGACGAAACGATTTCCCCCGCGACCGGCGTAAAAATCTCCGAGACGGCTTTAACAGATTCGACCGAGCCAAAAGCGTCATGCGCATTGAAGTTCTCGCCCTCGTTCGGCAGTTCGACATAGACGACATCGCCCAGTGAATCCTGCGCATAATCGGTAATACCCAAGGTAGCGGTGTCTCCATCCACCAGGAGCCACTCGTGATCTTTGCTGTACTTCAAATTATCTGGAATGTTTGACATATTTTTTTAGTTCCCGGAAATTTAGTCTAGTCTTGCAACTTGCTGAATCAAAGGGTTAATGCCCTGTTACTGGCTTGCTATTTCTCCCTTTTGTAGAACGGTGTTTTCACAATTTCTGCGTTCTTCAATTTGCCTCGAATATCAATCTTAATATCCTGTCCTTCGTTTGCAAACTCTGTAGGAACAAAGGCGAGTCCAATGTTCTTTTTCAAAAACGGAGCAGGGCTTCCCGAAGTTACAATGCCCACTTTTTCTTCGTTAATATAGACGTCAAATCCATCACGTGCGATACCCCGGTCAACCATTTCAAAACCGACCAGTTTTCTCTTAAGCCCGGCCCTTTTTTGTTCAAGCAACGCGTCACGGCCGATAAAGTCAGTCTTCAGTTTACAAATCCAGCCGAGATTCGCCTCGAGCGGAGTTATCTCATCACTGATCTCGTGGCCATACAACGACATCGCAGACTCAAGCCGAAGAGTGTTTCGCGCCGCAAGTCCGCAGGGCAAAATACCGTTTTCCGATCCGTATCCACCCGCGTCCAGCATCTTGTTCCAAAGCTGTTCTGCTTTTGTGGCATCGGCGTACACTTCAAAACCGTCTTCGCCGGTGTAGCCCGTTCGCGAGATGATCGATCCAACCCCGTCTACCTCACCATTTGTAAAGTGGTAGTACTTGATATCGTCAAGCGGCGTCGAAGTCAGTGACTGAAGGATACCGGTCGCCTTCGGTCCCTGAATGGCGATCTGGCAATACTCAACGCTTGCGTGGCGGAGGTCGACGTCATACTCCCCCCGATGTGAGGATATCCACTCCCAGTCTTTGTCCTGGGTTGCGGCGTTGACGACCAGCAAAAGCTTCTCTTCGTTGAACCTGTAAACAAGAAGATCGTCTACGACTGTACCGTTCTCATACGTCAGGGCCGAGTAATGAGCCTGTCCATCTTTCAGACGCCGGACGTTGTTTGTTGTTAGATGATTGATAAAAGGAATCGCGTCTTTGCCGTCGACATGGATTTCTCCCATGTGTGACACGTCAAATAGACCGCTGGAAGTTCGGGTTGCGAGATGTTCTTTAATCGTCCCGGCCTTGTACAAGACCGGCATTTCCCAACCACCGAAGTCGACCATTTTCCCGCCGAGCTCCCTGTGAACTTTGTTAAGGGGCGTTTTCTTCAAATTCGTTTCTGACATAAATGTTGATTTGAGCAAAGCTGAAATTATCACTCACCTTTCAGGGCGTCAAGAAAAGACTGCCATGACGCGAATGCAGCATAAATTGAATTTACCTGTCTCCTCCTATTCTCAATGCAACATAGGCCGAATCCCGCTGATTAAGTTCTGCATAAGTTGCAAAATCAAGGATGTCTCCATGCGGCTCAAACAATTCAAGAATCCGCTCCATAGAGAACTTGTTAAAATGCAATCCGTGCTTAACAGTAGATCCAGTACCCAACCAGAAACTATGAATCATCAATACGCCTGCAGTCAGAACCGCTGACTGGCGTCCTAGAGACTGCGAGATTTTATC